>DATJSD010000036.1:0-9587 GCA_035504335.1 Steroidobacteraceae bacterium
CCCTGCGCGAGCTCGCGCGACAGGAAGAGACCGAGCCCGGTGCCGTGCTCGGCGCGCGTGAAGAACGGCTCGAACACGCGCTCGGTGTCGGCGCGGTCGATGCCGGCGCCGCGGTCGGCGACCTGCAGGTAGGGACGGCCGATGCCGCCGAGCCGCCCGTAGCGCAGCTCGATCGGGGCGCCGCGCGCGTGCGGCAGCGCGTGGGTGACAGCGTTCTGACAGAGGTTCCAGAGGATCTGGTGCAGCTGGCTGGCGTCCACGCGCACCTCGATGTCCTCGGAGGAGCGCTCGATCCGCAGCTGCTGCGGGTCCAGCTGCACGGTGGCGCAGAATTCCTCGCAGACGCGCAGCACCCAGGGGCCGAGCCGCAGGAGGCCGGGCCGCGGCGCCTCGCGGCGCGAGAGCTGCAGCACGTTGTCGATGATGCCGCTGACGCGCGCGGAGTTCGTCCGCATGATCTCGGTCAGCCGCCGCTCCTCATCGGTGAGCGTGATGGATTCGGCGAGCAGCTGCGCGGCATGGCTGATGGCGCCGACGGGGTTGCGGATCTCGTGGGCGATGCTGGCGGAGAGCCGGCCGAGCGCGGCGAGCTTGGTCTGCTGCACGCGCGAGGCGAGGTCGGCGGTGTCCTCGAGGAACACGATGACCGGGGCGGGCTCGCCGCCGCCGAGCGGGGCGAAGTGCGGGCGGATCACGCGCGCGCCGTCGGCGGCCACGAAGGTGCCGGCCTCGTCACGCAGCGCCGCGCCGCTGTCGTTGCGCCAGGTGGTCATGAGGTACAGCAGCCGCGGGGCGATCTCGCCGATCAGTACCCCTGGCACGGCGATGCTGTCGCCGAGCACCTGGGCCGCCGATTCGTTGATGAGGCGGATACGGTCGGATGGATCGATGACCAGGATGCTCTCGCGCAGGTGCTGCACGATGTACTGGGAGAGCTGCGCAAGGTTGGCCAGATCGAGCTCCTGCCGGCGCACCAGCGCCTCGCTCTCGCTGAGGCGGTTGGAGAGCGGCCAGGCGCACAGCGCCACGAGGAACAGCACCGCGCCGAGCAGTCCGGCGAGCGGGTAGTCGTTCGCCTGTACGGGGACGACCCCGGTCAGGATCGCGGCCACCTGCTGCGCCAGCAGGCCGAGCGCTGCGATCGCGGCCACGGCCAGCGCGCCGGCGCCCTCGGCCAGCAGCGCCATCGCGGCCACGGGGATCACCAGCAGGATACCCAGGCCGCTCGCGACGCCGCCGCTGCAGTAGAGCAATGCGCTGATCGCCGCGCTGTCGAGCACCGTGTTGGCGAAGATCAGGACCCGGCGGTTGGGCCAGCGGCCGCGCCCGCCGAAGGCGAAGAGCCCGCCGAGCACCCAGTAGGCGACGCAGACCATGATGAAGAGCCGCGGGGAGCTCGCGCCGACGTCGGGCGTGGGCCGCGTGAGCAGCTGGATGGCGTACAGCGCCGGCGGCAGCAGCAATCGGTAGAGGTTCGCGAGTCCGACGATGCGCCACGCCAGATCGGCGCCGGCGGGTGCTGGCTGAGCGGCCTGCGAAGCGCTGGCCGAGGCCGCCGCCGGCTGATCCGGCTGCGGGGACGACGCTGTCGCCGCGACGGCCGCAGAGGCGGGCGGCAGCGGGGCTGCCTGCTCGGCCGCGGCGTCGGGGTCATGCATGAGCCGGGACTGTAGCATCGAAGCCGTGCTGCGCCGCACGCCCATACCCCCAAAGTCCAAACTGCGTCAAACTTTGCCGCGCGCCCGGAGCGGGCTCGCGCGGCGTTCGGGCCGCGAGGCGGCGTGGTCCGCGAAAGTGCCGCGGGCCCGAGATGTTCAGGGGTCATTCATGACAGCATTGTCAACCTCGTCGGTACTGAGTCGTTAGGGGCGCTTATGAACAAGCAACCATTTGATCTGCGGATGCTTTCGGTTCTGGCGCTCGCTGCGCTGCTGGCCGGATGCGTGGTGCCGCCGCCGCAACGAGAATACGTGGCCGCCGGGCCGCCGCTGCCGCCGCCGCCGCGCCTCATCGTCTATCCCGCGCACGGGCAGAGCGCGCGGCAGCTCGACCAGGACCGCTACGAGTGTCACCTGTGGGCGGTGATGCAATCCGGTTTTGATCCGAGCCGACCGGGCGTGCCGCCCGCGGAGCGCGTGGTCGTGCAGCCTGCGACGCCTCCGGGTGCCAATACGGCGGTGGGTGCCATCGCGGGGGCCATCCTCGGCGCGGCGATTGCCGGACCGCGTAACGCGGGCGCGGGGCTCGTGCTCGGCGGCGTCACCGGCGCGGCGATCGGCGCCTCGAGCGATGCCGCCGAACAGTCGCAGGCGCGCGCCGAGCAGCAGCAGGCCAATGCGGCCTATGCGCAGAGCTATGCGGCCAACGAGGCCGGCTATCGGAACTATCGCCGCGCGATCACCGCGTGCCTGGTGGGCCGCGGCTACACGGTGCAGTGAGGAGGACCGCCATGAGGGCCATCACGAAGACTCGCAGCGCCGTGACACTCGCGTGGCTCGCGCTGGCGCTGGTGGGCGCGATGAGCGTGGCGGGCGCGCAGGATCGCCATTTTCGAGGCCGCGCGGGCGGGCACGAGGCGCGCGCGCCCGCGGGCCGGCAGTTCTTCGACAACCGTTACGGGCACGCGCGCTACTATCCGTCGCGCGGCGCGGTGGTCGGCGCGCTGCCCGGCGGCTATCGGTCCTTCTACTTCCACGGCCGGCCGTTCTTCTTCGCGGGCGGCGTGTGGTATGTGAGCGGACCGGGCGGCTTCATCGTGACGACGCCGCCGTTCGGGCTGGTGGTCGGCGTGCTGCCGCCGTTCTACACGACCGTGTGGCTGGGCGGGGTGCCGTACTACTACGCCGACGATGTGTATTACCAGTGGGACCCGGGGGCAGAAGGGTACCAGGTGGTCGCTCCGCCGCCGGGCGCGGATCAGCCCGGCCCACCGGTGCAGACGCCGCCCGCGCCGAGCGCGGAGGGTCAGCTGTACATCTATCCGAAGAACGGCCAGACACCGGCGCAGCAGGCGCAGGACCGCTACGAGTGCCACACCTGGGCCACGAGCCAGACGGGCTTCGATCCCACGCAGGCGGGTGGCGGTGTGCCGCCGGATCAGAACGCTCCGAGGAGCGCGCAGTATCGACGTGCGATGACGGCGTGCCTGAACGCGCGCGGCTATAGCGTCGATTAGCGGGGGCGACGATCGGCCGCGGCTGGCCTCGCGGCGCGCTTTCGGTGACAATCCGCAGCCTTTCAGGCCGGCCGTTCACCGAAGGATGCCCCGCGCATGAATCTGCACGAATACCAGGCGAAGCTGCTGCTGGCCGACTACGGCGTGCCGGTGCCGGAGGGGCGCGTGGCCGGCAGTCCCGATGAGGCCGCGGAGGCCGCGGAGGCGCTCGGCGGCAAGCTCTGGGTGGTGAAGGCGCAGGTGCACGCCGGCGGACGCGGCAAGGCGGGCGGGGTCAAGCTTGCGCACGACGCGGCCGAGGTGCGCACGGTGGCGGCGGCGCTGCTCGGGCGGCGGCTGGTCACCAAGCAGACCGGCCCGGCGGGTCTGCCGGTGGACCGCGTGTACGTGGAGTGCGGCTCGGAGATCGAGCGCGAGCTGTACCTGAGCCTCACGCTCAATCGCGAGCGCGGGCGCGTCGCGGTGGTCGCCTCGCAGGCGGGCGGCATGGAGATCGAGGAGGTGGCCGAGCGCACCCCCGAGCGCATCCTCGCGGTCAACGTGCATCCGGCGACCGGCCTGCAGCCCTTCCAGTGCAAGCAGCTCGCCTTCGGTCTCGGGCTCGCCGGCAAGCAGGTGGAGCAGTTTCAGGCGCTGGCGCTGGCGCTCTACCGGCTCTACCTCACGTGCGATGCGAGCCTGATCGAGATCAATCCGCTGATCCTCACCCGAACGGGCAGCCTGGTGGCGCTCGATGCGAAGATCGACATCGAGGCCAATGCGCTGTTTCGGCAGAAGGCCCTGGCGGCGCTGCGCGACATCGGTCAGGAGGATCCGATGGAGCGGCGCGCGAGCGAGCACGATCTGAATTACGTTTCGCTCGACGGGGATATCGCCTGCATGGTCAACGGGGCGGGTCTCGCGATGGCCACCATGGATCTGATCAAGCTGCACGGCGGGCGCCCGGCGAACTTTCTGGACGTGGGCGGCGGGGCGACCAGCGAGCGCGTCACCGCGGCGTTCGAGCTGATCCTGTCCAATGCACAGGTGCGGGCGATTCTGGTGAATATATTCGGCGGCATCGTGCGCTGCGACCTGATCGCCGATGGCATCATCAACGCGGTCAAGCACATCGGCGTCGGCGTGCCGGTGGTCGTGCGCCTGGAAGGCACCAATGCGCCGGTGGCGCGCGAGCGGCTCGCGGCGAGCGGGCTGGCGCTCATCCCGGCGAGCGACCTGACCGACGCTGCCAAGAAAGTGGTCGCCGAGGCGCGCCGCGCAACCGCCGCGGCGGCGGCCTGAGGGACAGCCGCAGTGAGCATCCTCGTCAACCGCCGCACGCAGGTGATCTGCCAGGGCTTCACGGGCAAGCAGGGGACCTTCCACTCGGAGCAGTGCCTCGCCTACGGCACGCAGCTGGTCGGCGGGGTCACGCCGGGGCGCGGCGGGGAGCTGCACCTGGGGCTGCCGGTGTTCGACACGGTGCGCGATGCGGTGCGCACGACGGGCGCGACCGCCAGCATGATCTATGTGCCCGCGCCCTACGCCGCCGATTCGATACTGGAAGCGGTGGATGCGGGCATCGAGCTGGTGGTGTGCATCACCGAGGGCGTGCCGGTGAACGACATGATCAAGGTGAAGGCGGCGCTGGCCGGCTCGGCGACGCGGCTCATCGGTCCCAACTGCCCCGGCATCATCACGCCCGATGAGTGCAAGATCGGCATCATGCCCGGGTTCATCCACCGGCGCGGCTGCGTGGGCATCGTGTCGCGCTCGGGGACGCTGACCTACGAGACGGTCTTCCAGACCACCAACAACGGCCTGGGACAGACCACCTGCGTGGGCATCGGCGGGGATCCGGTGCGCGGCATGAACTTCATCGACGTGATCGAGCTGTTCGAGCGCGACCCGCAGACCGAAGGCATCATCATGGTCGGGGAGATCGGCGGCTCGGACGAGGAGGCCGCCGCGGAGCACATTCGCCGCTACGTGACCAAGCCCGTGGTCGCGTACATCGCCGGGGTGACCGCCCCGCCCGGCAAGCGCATGGGGCACGCCGGCGCGGTGATCGCCGGCGGCAAGGGTACCGCGATGGATAAGTACCGCGCCTTGGAGGCCGCGGGCGTGCGCACCGTGCGCTCCCCTGCGGAGCTCGGCAGTGCGATGGCGGAGCTGCTGCCGGGGCGCGCGGTCGGCGCGCAGCGGGCGCCGGCCCAGCGGGCCGCGCGGAGCGGCCCCGCGGCCCGGGGCAAGCGAGCCGTGCGGCGCGAGCCGGCGGCGGAGGTGAAAAAGCCGGCGCGCAAGGCGCGCGGTGCCGGCCGGAAGGCGCGGGCGGCCGGTCGGACGGCGCGCTCCGCGGGCCGGACGGTGCGGGCTGCCGGACGGGCGGCGCGTGCCGCCGGTCGGACGGTGCGCGGTGCCGGCCGGACCCTGCGCGCCGCCGGCGGCGGCCGCCGCCCCGCGCGACATCGTTGACGCGCGCGATATCGTTGATGCGCGCGTCGGGATGAGGGGACCGAGGGCCCATGGCCGGCCAGGAACGATTGCGGATCGCGCTTGCGCAGGTCGACCTGCTCGTCGGGGCGGTGCCGGCCAACGTGGAGCGGCTGATCGATCTGGCCCGCCGCGCACGCGCCGAGCTCGGGGCGGACGTGGTCATGTTCCCGGAGCTCGCCCTCTCGGGTTATCCGCCCGAGGATCTGCTGTTTCACCGCGGGCTGCGGCTGAAGATCGAGGAGGGCCTCGATGAGCTGCGGCGCGCGGTACCGGAGATCGCGATCCTCGCCGGCTACCCCGAGTACCACGAGGGGCGTATCTACAATGCGGCGCTGCTGCTGTACGGCGGGCAGGTGCTGGCCAATCACCGCAAGGCGTGCCTGCCGAACTATCGCGTGTTCGACGAGAAGCGCTATTTCTCGCCCGGCAGCGAGCCCACGGTCGTGGACTTCCGCGGCTATCGGCTGGGGCTGCTGATCTGCGAGGACAGCTGGGAGCGCGCTCCGGCACGCGCGGCGCGCCAGCAGGGCGCCGAGGCGCTGCTGATCGTCAACGCCTCGCCCTTCGAGATCCACAAGCAGCGCGAGCGCGAGCGGGTGGTCGCACGGCGCATCGCGCAGGTCGGGGTGCCGGTGGTGTACCTCAACCTGGTCGGCGGGCAGGACGAGCTGGTTTTCGACGGCAACTCCTTCGTGATGGATGCGCAGGGCCGGCTCGTGGCACGCGCCGCGCCCTTCGAGGAGAGCCTCGCGTGCGTGGAGCTGCGGCGAGCCGGCGCGATCGTGGAGCCGGTGGCCGGCGAGATCGCTCCGGAGCTGTCGGATGAGGCGAGCGTGTATCGCGCGCTGGTGCTCGGGGTGCGTGACTACGTCGACAAGCACCGCTTCCCGGGCGTGATCGTCGGCCTGTCGGGCGGCGTGGACTCGGCCCTCACGCTCGCGGTGGCGGTGGATGCGCTCGGCGCCGAGCGGGTCCACGCCGTGATGATGCCGTCCCGATACACGTCGGCGATGAGCCGGGAGGATGCCTCTGCACAGGCGCACGCCCTGGGCGTGCGGCTCAGCTCGATCTCCATCGAAGGCATGTTCGAGGCCACGCTGCAGGCGCTGCGCGATGAGTTCGCGGGCCTGCCGGCGGATACCACCGAGGAGAACATCCAGGCGCGCTGCCGGGGAGTGCTGCTGATGGCCATCTCCAACAAGACCGGGCGGATGCTGCTGACCACCGGCAACAAGAGCGAGATGGCGGTCGGCTACGCAACCCTGTACGGCGACATGGCCGGCGGCTTCGCGCCGATCAAGGACTGCGGCAAGCTGCTGGTCTACCGGCTGGCGCGCTACCGCAATGGCCTCTCGCCCGTGATTCCACCGCGGGTCATCGAGCGCGCACCCACCGCGGAGCTCCGACCCGACCAGAAGGATACCGACTCGCTGCCGCCCTACGAGGTGCTCGACCCCATACTGGAGGCGTTCATCGAGGAGGATTTGTCGGTCGATGAGATCTGCGAGCGCGGCTTCGAGCGCGCGGTCGTCGCGCGGGTGCTGGAGATGGTCCGGCGCGCCGAGTACAAGCGCCGCCAGGCGCCCCCGGGCGTGCGCGTCAGCCGCCGCGCCTTCGGGCGCGACTGGCGCTATCCGATCACCAACGGCTATCGGCGCTGAGGGCGGCGGGGGCCGCCCGGGCTCAGAACTGCCACCAGTGCCGCTTGGGCGTGGTGTAGATGGGGCTGCCGGGCGGATAGTTGAAGGCGTACATGCGCTGCACGTTGGCGGCGAGCTGGTTGAGGCCGAGCTTGCGGTAGCACTGCAGGAGGATGCGCAGCGCGTCCTGCTGCGCCGGCGCGCCCTCGTATTGATCGAGCACTTCATTGGCGCGCTGGGCCGCGGCCAGGTAGGCGCCGCGGCGCACGTAGTAGCGCGCCACGTAGATGTCGTACTGCGCGAGGCGGTTGCGCAGATAGGTCATGCGGCGCAGCGCATCGTGGGCATAGACGCTGTTCGGGTACATCGTGACCACGGTGTTGAAGGCGGTGATCGACTTGAGGATGTCCACCGGCGGCTTGCGCGCCATGTCCACCCCGAGAAAGCGCTCGAGCGAGAAGGGCACGCGCTCGAAATAGATCAGCCCCTTCATATACCACGCGTAATCGTCCCTGGAATTGGTGGGCTCCTCGCGCAGGAAATCGTCGGCCGCATCGACGGCGGAATCCTTGTCGCCCTTGCGGTAGTAGACGTAGATCAGATCGAGCCGCCCCTGGCGCGCCTGGTCGGTGAACGGAAAGCGCGAGGTCAGCGACTCGTAGGTCTTGGCGGCATTGGTCGTATCATTCTCGACCATCTGCTTGTGCGCGAGCCGGTAGAGCTGCGCCGCGTTCAGGGTCTGCAGACGGCGGTTGGCGCAGCCGGCGCTGAGCAGCGCACAGCCGGCGAGCAGCACCGCTCCCAGCCGCCACGGGCGCGCGCGGGCCGCGCGGGGTGCGCGGGCCGCGGTCGGGGCGGCGGCGGTGGCCGATGCGGCGGTGGTGGTTGCTGCGGCCGTGATCGCCGCGGCGGTGGCCGATGCGGCGCGGAGTGGCTTGGACGACGACATGCGGCTCCCGATCGATGATCCAATGAAGCCAGCGAGTATAGCCGACCCGGCAACCGAGCCCGCCTCGGGGCCGGGATCGCCGCCGATTCTGCGGCGCACACACACACTCGAGCTGCCAGCGCAGGCGAGGGGACAGCGCCTCGATCAGGCGCTCGCCGCCGCGCTGCCACAGTACTCGCGCGCGCGGCTGCAGCGCTGGATTCGCGCGGGCGCGGTGCGCGTCGGGGGCGCGCCGGCACGCGCGCGCGACCGGGTGCGCGGCGGTGAGCGCGTGACCGTCGAGGCGCAGTTCGAGGCCGCCGAGGGCGTCGAAGCGCAGCCCCTGGCGCTGCAGGTGCTCTACCGGGACGAGGAGCTGCTGGTCATCGACAAGCCGGCGGGACTGGTCGTGCACCCCGGAGCGGGCAACCGCGCGCACACGCTGCAGAACGCGCTGCTGGCCTTCGACCCCGGGCTCGCGCGGGTACCGCGAGCGGGGCTGGTGCACCGGCTGGACAAGGACACCAGCGGCCTGCTGGTCGTGGCCCGAACGCCCGAGGCGCACACGCGGCTGGTGGCGGCGCTGGCGGCCCGGGAGATCGGCCGGGAGTATCTGGCGCTGGTCTGGGGCCGGCCGCTCGCCGGGGGGCGCATCGAGGAGCCGATCGGTCGCGATCGGCGCCGCCGCACGCGCATGGCCGTCGTCGCGGGCGGTCGCGCGGCGCTGACCCACTATCGCATCGAGCGCCGCTTTCGCGCGCACACGCTGCTGCGCGTGCGGCTGGAGACCGGACGCACGCACCAGATCCGCGTGCATCTAGCGCACGCGGGTCTGCCGATCGTGGGTGACCCGGTGTACGGCGGGCGCCAGCGGCTGCTGCCCGAGGCCGCTGCGGCGGGCGCCGGCGCCGCGGGTGCTGCCGGACCCGCCGGCGCTGGGTCCGCCCGGACCGCCGGCACGGCCGGGGCCGCCGGTGCCGCCCGCAGCGCCAATGCGGCGCTGCGCGCGTGGCATCGCCAGGCGCTGCATGCGCAGCGGCTGCAGCTGCGCCACCCGGCGAGCGGCCGCGCGCTCCGCTTCGAGGCGCCGCTGCCCGAGGACTTTGCGGCGCTGCTGGCCGCGCTGGATGAGGACTTACGCCGCGCGGGCGAGCGGCGCCCGCGGGAGGCTCCGCGCCGAGCGGGGACGCGGCGCAAATGAATTCTCCCGGCGCCGTCCCGCCCCCCGCCGGCTCGCCGGTGCAGGTGCTGCAGGCGGCCTGGCCGGCGCCGCCCCGCGTGCGCGCCGTGGTCACGCAGCGCACCGGCGGGGTCAGTCGCACGCCGTTCGATACGCTGAACCTCGCGGCGCACGTCGGCGATGATCCCG
>DATJSD010000037.1:0-4291 GCA_035504335.1 Steroidobacteraceae bacterium
CTACGTGCAGGCTCGCAGCGCCGCGCTGGTGCCGAGCGCGCTCGAGCAGGTGACGCACACGCTCGAGCGGACGCATCATGTCCTGCCGGGCAAGCCCGACGATTTCGTGGTGCGCGATCTGACGGAGATCGCGCAGGTGGCCGAGCAGAGCTCCAAGGCGATGGAGCTGCTGCTGGCGGCGATCGCGTCGATCTCGCTGGTGGTTGGTGGCATCGGCATCATGAACATCCTGTTGGTGTCGGTGACGGAGCGCACGCGCGAGATCGGCATCCGCATGGCGACCGGTGCGCGCCGCCTGCACGTGCTCACCCAATTTCTCATCGAGGCGATGCTGCTGGCACTGATCGGCGGAGCGGCGGGCATCGCCGCCGGCGCGCTCGCCTCGCTGCTGATCTCGCATTTCGCGGGCTGGCCGATCCTGCTGGAGCTGCGCATCATCGTGCTGGCATTCGCCTTCTCCGGCGCCGTGGGTGTGTTCTTCGGCTTCTATCCGGCGCGCCAGGCCTCGCGGCTCAACCCGATCGATGCGCTACGCTATGAGTAGCGGTCGCGCCCGCCGCGCGTCGCACCATCGCGCTCTCGCACTGGCGGCCGTGGCGGCGCTGCTCGCCGGCTGCACGGCCGGACCCGACTTTCACCGGCCCGCGCCCCCCGCTACCACGGGCTATCTGCACCCGAGCGCCGTGGCCGCGGCCGCGCAGACGCAGGCACAGGCCCGCGACGTTCAGCAGCTGCAGCTCGGTGCCGAGCTCGCCGGCCAGTGGTGGCAGCTGTTTCACTCCGCGCAGCTGAATGCGGTGGTGCGCGCGGCGCTGGCGGCCAGCCCGACGCTGCTCGCCGCGAACGCAACGCTCGCGCAGGCGCGCGAACAGGTGAACGTCGCACGCGCAGCACTGCTGCCTAGCGCCAGCGCCAGCGCCGGCGTGCAACGCTCCGGTTCCGCGCCGCCGGGCGCGGCCGCGCCGGCGGCCGCAACTCTCTACAGCATCGGTGCCGCGGCCACCTACAGCCCCGACGTGTTCGGCGGCACGCGCCGCGCCGTCGAGCAGCAACTGGCGCTCGCCGAATACCAGCGCGACGAGCTGGCGGCCGCGTATCTGACCCTCACGGGCGATGTCGTCAACGAGGTGCTCGGCATCGCCTCTACGCGCCTGCAGATCTCCACGACCAACGAGCTGATCGCCATCGACCTCAAGAACCTCGCCCTCACGCAGCGCGAATTCGCCGTGGGCATCGCCACGCGCGCCGACGTGCTCACGGCCGAGGCGCAGCTCGCCTCCGATCAGACACAGCTGCCGGCGCTGCAGAAGCAGCTCGATCAGGCGTACGACGAGCTGGCGGTGCTCGCCGGTCAGACGCCGGCGAGCTGGAAGGTGCAGGCGTTCGATATCGGGCAATTCACCCTGCCGCACACCGTGCCGCTGAGCCTGCCCTCGCGCCTGGTGCGCCAGCGGCCGGACATACTGGCCGCCGAGGCGCAGCTGCACGCGGCCAACGCCGCGGTCGGCGTCGCCCTGGCGCAGGAGCTGCCGGACATCACCCTGTCGGGCTCGCTGACCCGTCAGGCCCTGCAGGCCGCCGACTTGTTTCATCGGTTCGACACTCCGTGGGGACTCGGCGGCTCGCTGGCGCAACCGCTCTTCAAGGGCGGGGCACTGCGCGCACAGGCGCGTGCGGCGCGCGACAGCTTGCGTGCCCAGGCCGCCACCTATCGCTCGACGGTGCTCGAGGCGTTGGGACAGGTCGCCGACGATCTCTGGGCGCTGCAGTATGATGCGCAGCTGCTGACCGTCGACCGCCACTCCGAGGATGTCGCCTTCGAGGCGCTGCAACTGCAACAGCAGAGCTACACGGTCGGCACGACCACCGTGCTGAACCTGATCGCCGCACAGCGCACCTATGCGCAGGCGCGGCTCGGCTATGTCAGCGCCGAGGTGCAGCAGTTCGAGGACAGCGCCGGCCTGCTGGTGGCGATGGGCGGGGGCTGGTGGAACGATCGGCTCGAGGCCAGCGCGCGATAGCCCGCGGGCGGGCCGCCGATCGCATGCGTCCCGAACCAGCGCCGCCGGCGAATCCAGCCCGGCCGGCTACGCCTGCACCTTGGGCATCACCGGCCGGGGCGCGCGCTCCGGTTGCAGCGGCGAGTCGGCGGCGGCGTGCACCAGCGCGGCCGCCGCCGGCGCCTCCGTCCGCGCGGTCAGCAGCTGCACGCTGTGGGCGGCGACCTCGAGCTCCGGCTCCTGCGCCGGCCGATCGATGACGCGCGGGTCGGCCGTGTCCACGCGCAGCAGCCAGCCGAACAGCGGCTGGGGCAGCTGGAAGCGGTGCGCATCGCCGGTATTGTTCGCCAGCAGCAGGCACAGCTCGGCCCGCCCGTCCGGCAGGCGCAGCGCGCGCCGCACGCACAGCAGCCGGCCTTCCCAGTATCCCCAGTCCTCCTGGCGCATGCTGTCGCCGTTCTCGTCGAACCATTCGATGTCGCGCACCTGCGGCAGCGGCTCGACCAGTCCGTGCTGAAAGTAATCGCTGCGCAGGCAGCGCTGCTCGCGCCGCAGGGCGATCAGGCGCGCGACGAACACCTGCTGCTCGCGCCCGCGGGGCGAGGCCGCGAGCGACCAGTCGAGCCACGAGAGCTGCGAGTCCTGGCAGTACGCGTTGTTGTTGCCGGCCTGCGTGCGCCCGAGCTCATCGCCGGCGAGCAGCATCGGGGTGCCGTGCGAGAACAGCAGCGTCGCCAGCATGGCGCGCGCCACGCGCGCACGCCGCTCGAGGATCTGCGCATCGTCGCTCGGGCCCTCGACGCCCCAGTTGTTGCTCTCGTTGTCGTTGGTGCCGTCCTTGTTGTCCTCGCCATTGGCCTCGTTGTGCTTCTGGTTGTAGCTGACCCAGTCCCGCAGCGTGAAGCCGTCGTGCGCGGTCACGAAGTTGATCGACGCCCACGGCCGGCGGCGCTGATGATCGAACACATCCGCCGAGCCCTGCAGGCGCGCGGCGAGCGCGCCGCGCAGCCCAGGGTCACCGCGCCAGAAGCGCCGCACGTCGTCCCGGAAGCGATCGTTCCACTCGGCCATGCCGGGCGGATGGTTGCCGAGCTGGTAGCCGCCGGGACCGAGATCCCAGGGCTCGGAGATGAGTTTCGTGCCGGCGAGCAGCGGGTCCTGCAGCAGTGCGTCGAAGAAACCCGCTCCCTGGTCGAAACCGCCGGCCTCGCGCCCGAGCGTGACGCCCAGATCGAAGCGAAAGCCGTCGATGTGGTAATGCGCGACCCAGTGCCGCAGCGAGTCGAGCGCCAGCTGCACGACGCGCGGGTGCTGGAAGTTGACCGTGTTGCCGACGCCGGTATCGTTGACGTAGAAGCGCGGGTTGTCGGCCTGCAGGCGGTAGTAGGCGGCATTGTCCAGGCCACGCAGGCTCAGCGTCGGGCCACGCTCGTTGCCCTCGCAGGTGTGATTGTAGACCACGTCGAGGAACACCTCGATGCCGGCCGCGTGCAGCGCCTTGACCGCCGCCTTGAGCTCATCGGGATCGCCGCTCGCGAGATAGCGCGGCTCGGGCGCGAAGTATCCGAGCGTGTTGTAGCCCCAGTAGTTCACCAGGCCGCGATCCACCAGCGGCCGGTCATGCACCAATGAGTGGATCGGCAGCAGCTCGATCGCGCTGATGCCCAGATCGCGCAGGTACGCGATGCAGCGCTCGTGCCCGAGCGCCGCGGCCGTGCCGCGCAGCGGCTCGGGAATGCCGTCGAGCCGCATCGTCAGGCCGCGCAGATGCGCCTCGTAGATCACCGTCTCGGACCATGGAATGCGCGGCGGCCGGTCCTGCCCCCAGTCGAAGCGCTCGGCGCTCACCACGCTCTTGGGCACCCCCGCGGCGCTGTCGCGCCGATCGAAGGACAGATCCGCGCGCGGGGAGCCCATGCGATAGCCGTAGAGCGCGTCGGACCAGCGCAGCGACCCCGAGAGCCGCCGCGCGTAGGGATCGACCAGCAGCTTATTGGCGTTGTAGCGCAGGCCGCGCTCCGGCTCATACGGGCCATAGGCGCGATAGCCGTAGAGCTGGCCGACACCGATGTCCGGCAGGTAGCCGTGCCAGACCCCATCGGTGCACTCCGGCAGCGCCACGCGCTGCAGTTCCGAGCGGCCGCTGGCGTCGAACAGACACACCGCCACCTGCTCGGCGCCGCCCGCATACACGGCGAAGTGCGTACCGTGCTCATCGCAGTGCGCCCCGAGCGGCCAGGGCGCGCCCTGCAGGGCCGCGATGGCGGGCGGTGCGGCCGGCGCGGGCGCGG
>DATJSD010000038.1:0-15304 GCA_035504335.1 Steroidobacteraceae bacterium
GTGGCCGTTGTAATAGGGCACGTTCACGGTGTCTCGCAGGAACGGCTCGTGCACCGGCAACCCCATCCAGTCCACCAGCTCGAAATGCAGCTGATGGATGTGGAAGGCGTGCAGCTCATTGGAGCGGTTCTCGATGATCCAGTCCTCCACCGTGCCCTGGGTGGCGATGATGTCGGGCCCGTTTTTCGGATCGAACGGCCTGGGTGTCTGACCATCCACGGTGATGTAGAAGACGGTCGCGCTGTTCGGATCCTTCGGATTGAGGAGCTTCTCCGAGAAATACAGATGCCGCACGCGCACCGGCTGCACGTCACCGAGCCACGGCAATCGCGGACGCGGCAGCGGCCGGACCTCGCGCGCAAGCCTGGCGGCGGGCTCGGGAGCGTCGGCGGAAGCGATCAACGAGGCCAGCGCCCGATTGGGGTCGTTCTCCCCGCCCTGGCCGGTATCGACGGTGCGCGTGACCAGCAGCGCCGGTGTGCCCCGCGCAGGACCGGAGATGACGAACTCCGCGCGCGCCCCCGGCGGCAGGCCGATGTGATCGACCCACTCGACCGGCGGGGCCGGGCTGCCGCCGAAATGCAGCGGCACCCCATCGATCGCCACGACGCCCAGTCGCTGGGGCACGAACCGCCTGCCGTACAGCAGCGCAAGGTTCAGATAGGTCACGGTGGAGGCGTTGACCACGCGCCACAGCTCGCGCTCTCCGGGCCGTATGCGCATGATCGCCGGCGGGTAGTTCGGGTAAGGCACCGGGACGAAATTGATCGACAGGTCCTTCGCGGGCGTACCGAAACCCGTGCCGTTGTTCGCCGCATCGCCATCCCTGTCGATGTACAGCTTGGGCACGACCGGCTCGGATTTGGACGGGGGCGCGTTCGGATTGAGCAGGTCCAGGTCGCGGATCACGAGCACGCGCTCGGGCAGGCCCGCCAGCATCGGCACGGCGCGCTCGATCCCCTCGACGATCAGCGCGCCGGAAGCCCCGCCGAGCACCGCGGGGGTGTCATAGCCATGGATGTGCGGGTGGTACCAGTACAGCCCCGGCGGCTCGTTCAGCGGGATGTGGAAGCGATACTCGAACGGCGGCTCACCCGGCAGTATCGAGGTCATGAGCACATCGTCTTCGTGACAGCGCGCCGGCACGGTCAGGCCGTGAAAGTGCAGATTGGTGGAGACCGGGGTCATGAGCTCGCCGCCGCATGGGTCACGCGGCGCATGCCCCGGGGTCAGATGCAGCGACACCGCCACGGGCTGGGCGGACTGTGCGGACTGTGCGAGCTGCGCGGGCTGCCCCATCGACATCGCACCACCCTGCGCCATCGGCATCGCCTGCGGTGAGGTGGGGTGGATCGGCGGCAGATCCAGCAGATCGTCCTTGAGCCGCAGCACCAGCAGGTCCCCCGGGTGCAGCCGCAGCGTGGGGGATTCGGTGCCGTCGTCGAGCAGATAGCAGTAGCGCACCGAGCCGTCGGCCTCCCGGTAGTTGTGGATCGTGAGATCCAGGCGCAGCACCCCGTGACGGCTGCGCAGATCGCGAGGCTCGGTCACGGTGCTGCCGGGGGGCGGACGAAAGCAGGGATCATGCCCCGGCGCCGCGGCCGCGCTCAGGGCCTGTCCGGCCGGCGGTGCCGACGCGGCCACCGAGCACTCCGCGCCAGCCAGCAGGGCGATCAGCTGCGCCATGCGCAGGTGCAGCGACCAGCCCGCCAGCAGACCGATCCCCAGAGCGGCCACGCTCGCCGTGAGTCCCAGCGTCGGCGCCCAGCGCGGGCGCAGTCGTGGCTGCATGCGCGGCGGCCGGCCGTGCGCAGCCTCGCGCTCGGCGAGAGGATCGGCGGGATCGGGGGGCTGCTCAGGCATGCAGGGCACCGACGGCTCGCTGCGGCAATCGCGCGCACGGGCGGGCGATGCCGGGCCGAAAGAACGGGGGCCACCACGCGGCGGTGGCGGCCCCCGTGACAACGGCTGGTGACGACTGCGCGACTAGAACACTCCGTGTGGTGTGGAGAAGTCGAAGAAGTCGAACAGGTCGTCCAGCGCGGGACTGTTCACCGGCGCATACGAGCCGCGCGGCTGCACCGGGTTCGGGAAATTGTCCCGGCTGCGGTGGGTCACCGGCGGCAGCCGCCAGTTGCGCTCGATGAACTTCAGGATCGACACGTGATCGGCGTACCGGTGCGAGATGTAGCCGCCGGCACGCAGCGGCAGGTACTGTGGATTCGCCACCACGATCAGCGGGATGCGCGTGCCGTCGCCGAAGAAATCGAGGGGCTGGACGTAGCCGGAGTCGTAGTAGCCGCCGCCCTCGTCCTCGGTGATGAAGATGACCGTGTTCCTGGTGTAGGTCGGTGATGCCTCGACCTGGTCGACGATCTTCTGCACGAAGCCCTCGAACAGGTCCAGCTTCGAGGACTCCGGATGGCCGTCCACGTAGCCGCTGGGCTTGACGAACGACACCGCGGGCAGGGTGCCGTTGGCGATATCCGCATACAGGTTCACCGTATCCTGGATATGCGCCGCGACCTGCGCCGGGTTCGCCATGATCGAGGTGTCGTACTGGAACGGGTTGCAGATGTTGCAGTACTCGTCGGCGTTCGGCCCGTTGGCGCCCCAGTTCAGCTGATAGGGATCATTGACGTAGTTGTTCCACTGATCACCGTAGTACTTCCAGGTGATGTCGTGGCCGTTGAGGTCATCGCCGATGCTGGGCGTGGACGAGGGCGGGACGGTGAACGGCGTATTGGACGGGTTCTGGTCGGTGTACGCGTCGTTGCCGTTGCCGAAATAGCCCGGGTTGTAGTTGTTCAGCAGGTAGTAGTGGCCGGGCTGGCAGCGCGGATCGATGTGCAGCTGGGCGAGGTAGGCGAGGATCGCCCCGACTCCGGGCTGATGCGGATCCGAGCAGTCGCTGTACGAGCCGCCGCCGTAGATGATCGGCAATCCGTTCGGCTGGGTCTTGTCCCATTCATTCATCGGGTAGCCGGCGTTGTAGTCTGAACCGTAGCCGTCCTGCGTGTACCAGTTATTGGTGCCGGGGGCGGGGTTCGGATTCTCGACCTCGTTGATCGTGCCCGGCCCGCCGTAGCCGGCGGGGTTGGTGCTGACCGTGGCATCCTCCGGTGGTGTCTCGGCGTTGCCGTTGCCGTCGCTGAACCAGATCATGTCGGCGTGGCCCAGCATGATGTGGTTGGCGCCCGTGCCGCCGTTGACGGACTGGTGGAAGTTGTCGCTCATGGCATAGGTGTCCGCCAGGCTCTTGAAGTACGGCACATCGCCCTGCTGCATGTTGTAGAAACCCAGGGCAGTGGAGCCTTCCCCGGTGGTGGTCGGCACCGAGTCATACAGCGCGTATTCGTTCGCGGTCCACTGCGCTTCCGTCGGCGGGTTCGAGGCGGAGAAGCCGGTCGGGTACTCGAAGTACTGACTGAAGGACGGGCCGTAGTAGCCCTGCGCGTACTGATCCTGCGTCAGCCCGTTGGTGCCGGCCCCGACGGTGGTCTCCACCCAGGAGAACAGCTTGGCATTGCAGCCGGAGGGATTCTGAAAGGTCGCGTGCTCGAGGCTGCAGTCCAGCTGCTGCCACATCTGGTAGAAGCGGTGCACGGGACTGGCGGTGTAGTCCGTGTACCCGAGGCTGTAGCCCGGGGTGGCCGAATTGGTGCCGTTGGTCAGCTGAAACGGGCCGGCCGGCAGAGCGTCGAAATTCGCGATGCGCAGGTCCGGCGTGTAGCTGTACTGCCCGGTGCCGCCGGAAGCCAGGGACTGGTAGTAGGTCAATCCATTGGCATCCGACGCGTCCGGCAGACCGTCCTCGGTCAGGGTCGCGCACTGCTCGGGCGGCAGGTAATTGGTGCTGGTCTTGCCGTTGACCGTGGTGGTGCCGCAGGCGATCGTCGTGTATTTCGACGAGCTCGGACTGAAGTAACCGTCCACTCCCGAGGGGCCACCGACCTCCGGCGCCGGCAGCTGGTTGTTGGCGAACGGCTGCTTGGGCGGGCTCAGCAGGAACGCATCCTGGGTGCCCATGTCAGCGGCCGAGAGCTGCTGCGCCTTGTAGAAGTTCGGTCCGGGAATGGCGTTCTTGTTGGCATCCAGCTGGATGATCCCCTCGCTCAGCAGGTTGTTGACCGTGTGGCCCGGCGTGGGCACGTAGGTGGCGAACACGTGATCGAAGCTGCGGTTCTCTCCGATGATGACGATGACGTGCTTGATCGGCGTCGCCGTCAGCTCGCTCCTGTCGATGGCGGAATCCCACAGCCCCCCGGAGAGCGGCGGTGGCTGTGCGGGCACCGGAACCACCGACATCTGCAGCACCGCGACCGCCGCCCCCGCAGCGAGCAATCCGTGCAGGGTACGCGACACAAATGTTGAGACCTTCATGTAACCTCCCCTGGTGATCTAGACCCTCGCACTCGCGCATCGAGTGCGCGCGTGAGCGTAGGAAGGCTGTGTTTCAGGCGCGTGATCCTTCGATGAATGCTCGGCCTCAACCGGCCCCGTGCGTGCCGTGGGTCGCTGGTGCGCGCCTCGGCCGATGCGCGCGCGTCTCAGCCGATGCGTTGCGCGCCCCGCGGCGCGGCGCCGCCTAGCGCGACCTCGAGCCGTGCTCGGCACCGCGCTCGCCGCGGCCGCGGTCCGTCCCGTCATCGACGGCATCGGCAGTGACGTACGGCTCGCTCTGCGTCTCGCCTGGCGCCGACGCGACGGGTGCGGCGCGCGCGGCGGGAGGCATCGCGCCGGCGCTCGGCGCAGCCGCGGCGCTCGGCGCAGCCGCGACGATCGGCGTCCTCAGCGCCTGCAGCGATGGGATGTAGGACTGCGCGGTCACCACCGGGCCCGGGTGTCCGACAGCCGCGAGCTCCGAGCCCCACAAACCCGCCCGCCGCGACGAGAACGCGAGCGTCACGAGGAACGTCCCCACGCCCAGGCCGCACAAGAGTATTCGCCTGTCCATGCGCACCCCCGCCGAGCAGTCGTGCCTCGTGGCGAGCGCCCGCGCGCCGTCACCCCGCCGCTTACCCGCGCCGCAGTCAGTACGGCCAGGCGTCGGGGCCGACCACCTGGCCCGTCGTGGGATCGAGGATCAAGGCGCGGTTCTCTGCGATCGGCGTCGCGTTGAAGTCGAACATTCCCAGGATGGAACCGCTCGCCAGCACGTCGAACGACTGCGCGTCATTGGCGACGCCGAGACTGCCGAGAGTCCCCAGGTGCCAGTTGTACTCGATGAAGCGCATGATCGAGGTCGTGTCGTTCAGGCTGTGATCGACAAAGTTGTGCCTGGCGTAGGGCGAGATCACCAGAAACGGCAGCCGCACGCCGAAGCCGCAGCGATCATTGTCGGCGCCGGAGCCGAGTGCCCCACACGCCCCGCTGCTGCCCGCGGTCCCCTGAATCGCGTCGTTCTTCCCGTCCGTCGAGTGATTGACGATCGGCGCCGCCACGTGGTCGTACCACCCATCGGAGTCATCGTAGGCGATGATGATGGCCATGTCGTTCCAGTAGCGACTCTGCATGAGCCGATTGATGGTGTCGACCAGGAAGGCCTGCTCGGCCAGCGGCGTGGAATTCATCGGATGGCCGGTGTTGGGCGAGGCGGCCTTGATGAAGGTCACCGCCGGCAGATTGCCGGCGTCCAGGGCTTCCCACAGGTCGGACAGGTCGTAATCGTGGTTGGCGGCATCGGCGCTGGTGCCGATCGCCTGCGCCGAGGAAGGCGGCGTGTGGTGCGGATTGGCGGTCGACGGATAATAGTCGAACGGCGCGTAGTGCGGATTGTAGAGGGAATTGCAGATCGCCACTCCATCGGAGAAGCCGGTGCGCGCGAACCCGTCGTAGAACCAGCCCCAGGTGACGTTCGCCTGATTCAGCAGATTGCCGATGTTCATCCCGGTCATCGACACGTTCGGCGAGGAGCCGGTGGGGGTGCCGGGCTGCGCACAGTCGTCGTCGATGGGGTCGACGTTGTTGATCACGGTGTCGTTCGCGATGACGGTGCCGGAAGCCGTCTCGCCGCTCATGACGACCAGACCGTTGGTCTGTCCCGAGATCAGGTTCAGGTGACCCTCGACGGTTCCGCCGAACTCGGTGTCGAAGAAGTTGTCGCTCATGGCGAAGTGCTGCGCATAGTTCCACAGCGCCGTGACGGTATTGCCGTCGTAGTAGTACATCGCGAGGTCGGGCGCGTAGAAATCGCCCGCGCCGCAGTCCGACGCGGTGTCCGCCGCGCTGGTGATGTTGAACTTATCGAGCAGTCCGTTATCGAACGCCTGCTGCTCGGGCGTGTACTTGTTGATGTTGTCGCAGGTGGCCGCCTGGCTCGGGTCCAGACGCATGGGGTTGCCGGCGTTGGCCTGGTTGGGATTGTTGCTCAGCAGCGTCGGCGTCAGGCCGTTGACCGCGGGAGTGCCCGGGGCCGCGTGGAACGGCGTCTCGCCGGGAGGATTCAGCGCGACCGGATAGGTGCCGAAGTAGTGGTCGAACGAGTTGTTCTCGTCGAAGATGACCACCAGGTGCCTGATCGGAGTGCTCGTCGTCGGCGCGCGATACGCGGGAAACGCACCCTGCGCCTGGACGGCGGACGCGGTCGCCAGGCTGCAGAGCAGCGGCGCCATGAACCCGATAGTGACCGATGAGCTCCGCATGGCACCCTCCCGGCAGATCTGAGATGGCCCACGCTTATAGAGGCACGATGTTACAGGCGCTTTATGGATATATGAACGCATGCGCACGCATCGCCGCCGATCCGGCGGGCGCCACGGCACACGCTGCGGCACCCCGCAGCACGATCGGACCAGGCGCCCCTTCCCCGATCGAGGCTATGATGAGGCCGGCGGCGGCGCTGTGGAGGTGCCCAAGCGATGCAGCCTGACGGCACGATGGTGTTTCTGCTCGACGTGGACAACACCCTGCTCGACAACGACAGGGTGCAGGATGACCTGAGCGATCATCTGGCCGCGCAGTTCGGTGCGGGCATCCGTGATCGCTACTGGCAGATCTTCGAGGAGCTGCGCGGCGAGCTGGGCTACGCGGACTACCTGGGGGCGCTGCAGCGCTATCGCACGGTGGAGCTGCGCGACGACGGCACCAACGACCCGCGCCTGCTGCAGATGTCCTCGTTCCTGGTGGACTACCCGTTCGTCGAGCGGGTCTACCCCGGCGCCCTGGAGGCGATCGAGCACCTGTCGCGCTGGGGCCGCACGGTGATCCTGTCGGATGGGGACGTGGTATTTCAGCCGCGCAAGGTACAGCGCTCGGGACTTTGGCGCGCGGTCGGCGGGCGCGTGCTGATCTATATTCACAAGGAACAGATGCTGGCGGATGTGCTGCGGCGCTACCCGGCCGATCACTACGTGCTGGTGGACGACAAATTACGCATCCTCGCGGCGGTCAAGCGCGCGCTCGGCGCGCGCCTGACGACGGTGTTCCCCCGCCAGGGCCACTATGCGCTCGACCCGCGCATTCTCGCGGCCTATCCGGCCGCAGACCTGACGGTCGAGTGCATCGGGGAGCTGGCGCAACATGATTTTTCCCGGCTCCTGCCGGCGGGTGGTGACGCATGAGCGAGGCGGTGAGCGCACGGGCCGGACAGCCCGCGGAGCCGCAGGAGCTGGTGGACCCGGCGCGGCTGGTCACGGCCTACTACACGCTGGTGCCGGACGCCGCGGTGCCGGCGCAGCGCGTCGCGTTCGGCACCTCCGGGCATCGCGGCTCGGCGTTCCGGACGACCTTCAACGAGTGGCACGTGCTGGCGATCAGCCAGGCCATCTGCGACTACCGCGCGCGCCAGGGAGTCACCGGGCCGCTGTTCCTGGGGATGGACACGCATGCGCTGTCGGTGCCGGCGTGCGCCAGCGCGCTGGAGGTGCTGGCGGCCAACGGTGTGCAGGTGATGCTCGCCGAGGGGGATGAATACACCCCGACACCGGTGATCTCTCACGCCATCCTCACCTACAACCACGGGCGCGACGGCGGCCTCGCGGACGGCATCGTGGTGACGCCGTCGCACAATCCGCCGGACAACGGCGGCTTCAAATACAACCCCACGCACGGCGGCCCGGCCGACACCGAGGTCACGCACTGGATCGAGGAACGCGCCAACGGCTACATCCGCGGGGGACTCGAGGCCGTGAAGCGCATGCCGTACGAGCGCGCGCTGCACGCGGCGACGACCCGCCGGCACGATTACCGCAGCGCCTATATCGGGGATCTGGCCGCGGTGATCGATCTGCCCGCCATTCGCGCCGCCGGGCTGCACATGGGAGTGGATCCTCTCGGCGGAGCGGGCACGCATTACTGGGGGCGGATCGCCGAGCGCTACGGACTGGACCTGACCGTGGTGAACGACGCGGTGGATTCGACCTTCCGCTTCATGACCCTCGACTGGGACGGCAGGATCCGCATGGATCCGTCCTCTACCTACGCGATGCGCCGGCTCCTGGGGCTGAAGGACCGCTTCGACATCGCCTTCGCCTGCGACACCGATCACGACCGCCACGGGATCGTCACGCGCAGCGGCGGTCTGGTGGCGCCGAATCACTACCTGGCGGTGTGCGTGGATTATCTGTTTCAGCACCGGCCGGACTGGAGCGAGCGCGCCGCGGTCGGCAAGACCGTCGTCAGCAGCCAGATGATCGATCGGGTGACGGCGCGGCTCGGCCGCCGGCTGTACGAGGTGCCGGTCGGCTTCAAGTGGTTCGTGCCCGGCGTGCTCGACGGCTCGCTGGGCTTCGTCGGGGAGGAAAGCGCGGGGGCCGCCTTCCTGCGTCGCGACGGCCGCGCATGGACCACCGACAAGGACGGCTTCATCCCGGCGCTGCTGTCCGCGGAGATCACCGCCCGGCTGGGGCGCGATCCGAGCGAGCACTACGCACGGCTGACGGCGGAGCTGGGCAATCCGCTGTCGGATCGACGCGATGCGCCGGCCACGCCCGAGCAGAAGCGCGTGCTCGCCGCCCTCTCACCGCAGCAGGTGCGTTCCTCGCAGCTGGCGGGTGAGAAGATCCAGCAGGTGCTGACGCGCGCCCCGGGTAACGATGCTCCGATCGGGGGACTGAAGGTCATCGCCGCGAGCGGCTGGTTCGCGGCGCGGCCGTCGGGTACCGAGGACATCTACAAGATCTACGCCGAGAGCTTTCGCGACGCGCCGCACCTCGCGCATCTGTTCGAGGAGGCGCAGGCGATCGTGACGGCGGCGCTGGCGTGACGGCGCGGATCGCTACGCGGACCTGTCGCCGTGCTCCCAGTGCTTCTCGGCGCGCTCCTGCAGCTGGCGCTTGGAGTACGAGTGGCGCCGGGTGGCGATCCACCAGACGTTGTTATTGGAGTCGGTGACCGCGGCGACGCGATCGCCGTAGAACACGTTGGTCGGCGCCTCGTAGGAGTTGGCACCGCACTGCATGGCGCGCCGATAGGTCTCGTCGACGTCGGCGACGTAGACGTAGAAGGTGCCGGGGCGCGGCTCGGGGTGCGACGGCATGGGCGCATCCACCTGCGGGGCCCCGACCAGCAGCAGGGAATCCCCGACGCGCACCTCGACATGCTGCAGCGTGCCGTCGGACTGGGTGATCTCTTCGGTCGTCACGCCGCCGAAGGTCCGGTGCAGAAACTCGACGAGCGCCGGCAGGTCCTTCACCGTGAGATAGGGGTTGATCGCGTGATAGCCGTGGGGTACGGCCGCGGTTGATCCACTCATGCGCGCTCCTTTATTTCATGTTGCATCGATCGTGATTCATGGGGTGCGAGCCGCCGCGCTCGCGCCGAGGACCCGCCGCAGGAATGCGGCGATCGCGGCGATCTCCTCGGGACAGACCGCGTGTTCCATGGGGTAGCTGTGCCACTCGACCGGATGGCCGCCCGCCTCGAGCGCCGCGCGCGTCTGCTCACCGAACCGCGGATCGACCAGCGGATCGTAGGCGCCGTGCGCGAGGAACACCGGTGTCGTGCCGTTGGCGGCCTGCCGCTCGGCGGCGAAACTCTCGGACAGCGGCAGGTAGCAGGACAGGCCGATCAGGCCCGCGAGCCGCTCGGGATAGCGCGTGCCGGTGAACAGCGCCAGCGCCCCGCCCTGCGAGAAGCCGGCGAGCACGATGCGCTGGCAGGCGATGCCGCGCTCACGCTCGCGGCGGATGAGGGCGCGCACGGCGGCATCGGCGGCGCGCACCCCGGCCTCGTCCTGCGCCGCATGACGCTCGAGCCCCACGACGTCGTACCAGGCGCGCATGCGCATGCCGGCATTGAGCGTGACGGGGCGCACCGGGGCATGCGGCAGCACGAAACGCCACGCGCCGACGCCACGCGGGGCGAGCTCGGGCACGAGCGGCTCGAAGTCGTGCCCGTCCGCCCCGAGGCCATGCAGCCAGATCACCGCCGCGTCGGGGCGGGGGGCGGTATCGATTTCCACGGCACTCAGCGGCTCTGAGCTCATGCGCATGTCCTTCGGGCGCGACTCTATCCCGCCGCCCCGCCTGCGTACAATGCGCCCGATGTCACCTGCGGCCCTCGCCGGCTTCGTGCGCCTCATCACGGTGAAATGCACGCCCGACGTCTTCAATCCCTGGACCGATCGCGACCCTCTCTACGATGGGAGGCTGAACGGGCCGGCGGCGCGCCGCGCGCGGCTGTGCGCGCACCTGTCGGTGAGCGCTGCGCAGATACTGATCGGCGAGGCCTCCGGCTATCAGGGAGGTCACATCAGCGGCATCCCCTTCACCAGCGAGCGGCTGCTGATGAGCGGCATGGTGCCGCGCGTGAGCTGCGCCGGGCGGCGCCTGTCGGCGCGCCACATTCCCTGGAGTGAGCCCTCCGCGACCGTCGTGTGGAGCACGCTGCAGGCACTCGGCATCGCGGCCACGACCATTCTGTGGAATGCGTTCCCGTGGCATCCGCACCGCGCGGGCAATCTGCAGTCCAACCGCACGCCCACGCGCGCCGAGCGCACGCAGGGGCTCGCCGCCCTCGCCGCGCTGCTGCGGGCCTCACCCGGCGCGCGGCTGTTCGCCGTCGGACGCCACGCGCAGCTGGCGCTGCAGACGATCGGCTGCGACAGCGCGAGCCCCGACGGCGCCAGTGCCGGCGCCGTCGTGCTGCGCCACCCGTCGATGGGCGGGGCGAGCGAGTTTCGCGAAGGGCTGCGCCGGGCGCTGCGCGGCCCGGCGGCAAGGGGGCGCGCAGGCTGCCGACGATGAGGATGTGCGCGGGCGGTGGGCTGAGGTGGGCTGAAGGTGGGCTGGAGGCGGGCTCGATGGGCCTGGATGTGGCCCGCTAGACGCGCGGCCGCCCGCCCGGCAGTGCGACCGACAGCTCCAGGACCTCATGCCCGTCTTCGCGACCGAAATTGATCTGTACTTCCGATGGATCGACGTTGACGTACTTGTGGATCACCTCGAGCAATTCGCGGCGCAGCAGCGGCAGGTAGTCCGGCGTGCCGCGCGCGCTGCGCTGCTGCGCGACGATGATGCGCAGCCGCTCCTTGGCGACGCTGGCGGAGCCCGGGGTCCTGCGGAACAGATCGAGCAGCCCCATGTCAGTGACCGAACAGGCGGGCGAAGAGGCCTTTCCTCGGCTCTTCGATGAAGCGCAACGGCACGGTCCGGCCGAGCAGGCGCGCCACGGCATCGTCGTACGCGCGCGCCGCGTCGCTGTCGGCATTGAGAATGACGGGCACGCCGGCGTTGGAGGCCTGCAGCACATCGGTGGACTCGGGCACCACGCCCACGACGTCCAGGCCGAGGATCTCCTTGACGTCCTCGACGCTCATCATCTCGCCGCTGGCGACGCGCTGCGGGCTGTAGCGTGTGAGCAGCAGATGCTCCTTGACGCCGCCGTTGCCCTGCTCGGCGCGCTGCGTCTTGCTGGCCAGCAGCCCCAGGATACGATCGGAGTCGCGCACCGAGGACACCTCGGGGTTGACCACGACCACGGCGCGATCGGCGAAGTACATCGCCAGGTGCGCCCCCTTCTCGATGCCGGCGGGCGAATCGCAGATGATGTATTCGAAGCCGTCGGCGGCCAGCTCCTCGAGCACCCGCCTGACACCCTCGAGGGTGAGCGCATCCTTGTCGCGCGTCTGCGAGGCGGCCAGCACGTACAGCGTCTCGATGCGTCTGTCCTTGATCAGCGCCTGTTTGAGCTGGCAGTCGCCCTGGATGACGTTGACGAAGTCGTACACGACCCGGCGCTCGCAGCCCATGATCAGGTCGAGGTTGCGCAGCCCGATGTCGAAGTCGATCACCGCGACGCGCTTGCCCTGCTGCGCGATCCCACAGGCGAGGCTCGCCGAGGTCGTCGTCTTGCCCACGCCGCCCTTTCCCGAAGTCACGACGATGGTCTCAGCCAATGCCGGAATCTCCTGTGGTGATGATCATGGGGAGCCGTACGACGGGCCGCGGCTGACCCCGCGCAGCCGGCCCGGCCGGCGCGACGGCATCAGCCGATACGGGCAAAGCGCAGATCCTCGCCCGCGAGCCACGCCTGCACGGGCGCACCGGCCAGCTCCGGTGGAATCGTCTCGAACACCCGAAACACCCCGGCGATCGACACCAGCTCCGCGTAGAACTCCTGGCAAAACACCCGCGCGCCGAGCTGGCCATGGGCGCCGGCCAGGGCGCGGCCGCGCAGCGCGCCGTAGATGTGTACGCAGCCATCCGCCACGACCTCCGCGCCCGGCCCGACGCCCGCGGTCACGATGAGGTCGCGATTGCGGCCGTACAGACGCTGACCGGAGCGCACGGTCTGCGCGTGGATGAGCGCGAACTGAGCGGCTTCGCCCGCGGCGCCGGCCGCACCGGCCGCGCCGGCCGCACCCACGGCGCTGTCGATCCCGAGCACCGAGGCCGCCGCGGCCGCGGCCGACAGCGGGCCCGGCTCCGTGCGTTTCAGCGCAGGGGCTGCGCCCGTCGCCTCGGACGGCGGCGAACCGGACAGCGGCGCGCCCGGCGACGCCGCAGGCCCGGCGGGTTGCACGACCGGCACCTGGCGGGCGGGGGAGCGAAAGCTCGTCAGCACCGGCAGGCTGAGCGCTGCCGACAGCACCGCCAGCGCATCCGAGTCGCCACTCAGGCCGACGGCGAGCATGCCGGCACGGCGCAGCGCATCGATCACGCCCTGCGCCTGCCCCACCTCCGGAACGTGCTCGAGCGACGAGAGGTCCAGACACACGCCGGTGCGGCGAAAGAAATGCGGCGCGGTCGCGACGCGACCCGTCAGTTCATCCAGGATGGCGCCGGGGTCGGTGGTGTGCACGCGCACCTGCACCAATCCCACCTGACCATAGCGGATATCCACGACCGCCTCCGCAGGCAGCCGCTCCGACAGCGGCAGCTCCGAGCTGGACATCGCGGGCCTGGACGCCTCAGCGGAGCTGCTGCGACTGGACTCCAAGTTCGTATTCAAAAAAGAATCCCCGTGCGCTAGGACGACGCGCTTGTCTCTTTTGCGAAAGGGCCCGGAAAGGGCCCAGTGTACCGGTAAGCCGCGCCGACTCAAGGCGCGTCGCGGCGCATGGGGCAGGTGCAGGTTCGAGCGCAGGCTCAAGGGCAGGTGAGGCGCAGATTCAGACGCGCCCGCCGCGACTCAGCTTCGCCCGGTGCGCGGGCCGAGAATCAGCCAGAGGATGAAGCCCAGCACCGGCAGCACGATGATGACCACGGTCCAGAGGACCTTGCTGCCGGTGCTTGCCGAACTCTGCAGGACGTTGACAATGGCCCAGATGTCCGCGATCAGGATCAGAAGACCCCAAAGCCCGCCCCGATAGAACATGACCTCTCCCGTCAAAGCCTCCCTGGCGCGCACAGGATAGCCGGTTCGCGGGCTCAGGTCGCGCCAGCCCGAGAGAGGGGATGGCGTCAGGCGGGCGCTGAGCGGGCGCCGGGTCGGCGCCGGGCTAGCGACGCGCGAGCGGCGGGTTGACGGGCATGCGCCCGGGGCTGTCGCCGGGCTGCGCGGGAGCCGGGCGGTAGCCGTCGGTCAGGGTTCCGAGAAAGGCGATCACGTCCCGGATCTCGGCGGGTGTGAGGGCCGGTGCCTCCCCCGGGTGGCGGTTGAAGGGCGCATCCACCGTATCCACGTTCACGCGATACTGCGGCGGCAGATCGTCGTACTTCACCACGTGACCGGCCGCGTCACGCGGATAGAAGCGTGCGGGCTGCAGGTCGCGATACACGTACCAGTCGAGCACCTGCTGCAGGGAGTGAAACACGCCGTTGTGAAAGAACACCTTGCGGGTCGCGACGTTGCGCAGCGTCGGGGTCAGGAACATGCCGCAGTACTGGTGCTCGCTGCGCATGTCGGTGCGATAGGGTCCGCAAATGCCCAGATCGTAGTAGCGTGGGTTGCGATTGGCGGGAATCGCGGGGTTGCGCGGCACCCCGAGCGCTTCGTACTGAAAATCCGTGAACAGCGGTGGCTGCCCATCGCTGGTGGGTTGGTCCAGATGACAGGCCGCGCAGTTGCCCTTGTTCGGGTCGTTGAACAGCTCGTAGCCGCGCTCCTGCGCCGGGGTGAAGCGCGCACGGCCGGCGAGCCAGGCGTCGAAGCGGCTGCTGAAGGGATGAAACGCGCCGCTCTCGATCTGATAGCGGCCGATCGCGAACATCGCCTCATCGAGCACCAGGCGCGCATTGGCAAATATGCCCGGACCGAACAGCAGCTGCAGATCCGGGGCGTAGTGCGCCCGGAGCGTGGCGAATACGGCCGTGGGCGTCGCGGCCATTTCCGCCGGATTGAACAGCGGGCCGCCGACCTGCTGCTGCAGGGTATTGACCCGTCCGTCCCAGAACAGCCCACCCTGGGGCACCAGGTTCGCGGCCGCCGCCTGCGGAGTCAGTGCGCTCTTGAGGGCGCGTGTGTGCTGGCTCGCCGCCTGTGCCTGCTGACCGAGGTTCACCGGCACCTCGTTACCGTTCTCGAGGTCCGGTCCGATCGTGAAGGCCGGCTGGCGATAGAGATAGTCCAGAGACGGCACCGCTCGAAAGCCGCTGGTGCGCGCGTCGCTGCCGCCGAGCATCACGGCGCTGGCTCCCGGCGGCCCGAACGCATGCGCCGGATCGTGACAGCTGGCGCAGGCGAGGCGGCCCGATGCCGACAGACGCCGATCGTAGAACAGCCGTCGGCCCAGCTGCGCCATCACCGACAGCGGCCGGCTCGGCGGCAGGCGCAGCACGTACGGATGGGGGTTGCCCAGCGGCTCGCCGCCATGCACCGGGGCGCCGCACAGCGCCAGCGCCCCGCACAGGGACAGTGCAGCCGCTCGGGCCGCGCGTCTCGCAGCCGCCGGCACTGCCAGCGGCAAGGGCAGTGCGCCGGC
>DATJSD010000039.1:0-7471 GCA_035504335.1 Steroidobacteraceae bacterium
CGCAGATCGAGGCGGTGCTGGCGGGATTTCTCGGGCCGCAGCGGCAGCTGCCGCCGATGTACTCGGCGCTGAAACGGGACGGTCAGCCGCTCTACCGCCTGGCGCGCCGCGGCCTGAGCGTCGAGCGTGCCCCGCGTTCGCTGGTGATCGACAGCCTGCGGCTGCTGGAACAGTCGCCCGAGCGGCTGCAGCTGGCCGTGCTGTGCTCCAAGGGCACCTATGTGCGCGTCCTGGGGGAGGATATCGCGCGCGCCCTGGGCAGCTGTGGCCATCTGGCGAGCCTGCGGCGCGATTATGTGGAGCCGTTCGCCGCCGAGCCGATGGTCACCCTCGAAGAGCTCGAGGCGGCGGCGCGCGAAGCGCGTGGCTGGCCGCTGCTGGCGCCGGACCGGGCGGTCGAGCATCTGCCGCCGCTGCGGCTGTCCGAGGCGGCCGCGCGCGCGATTGGCCACGGGCGCGAGGTGCCGCACGGCGAGGCGGGCGTGGCGGCGCCGGTGCCGACCGGGCAGCTGTGGCGGCTGTACGATGCGCGGGGCCGCTTCCTCGGACTGGGCCGCAGCGATGAGCGCGGACAGCTGCGGGCGCGGCGCCTGTTCGCGCTGCCGATCGGCTGAGCTTGCGCGTAAGCTGCTGTTTCGGCTTGAGCGGTACGGGGGGTGCGCGTAGAATTCGCGGCCTTCAAAACGAGCCGATATCCGACATCAGTACCGAGGTTTGCTACCCAATGGCCCTGTCCACGGAACAAAAGAGCAGCGTGGTCGCGGAGTATCGCCGCGATCCGCGCGACACCGGATCGCCCGAGGTGCAGATCGCGCTGCTGTCCGAACGCATCAACGGTCTGGGAACGCATTTCGGCGTTCACAGGCGCGATCACTCCTCGCGTCGCGGGCTGGTCAAGCTGGTCAATCAGCGCCGCAAGCTGCTCGACTACCTGAAGGCCACGCGCCCGGCCAAGTACCAGGAACTGGTCGAGCGGCTGGGACTGCGCCGCTGAGCCGCCGCGCGCCGCGCCCGTGCGCGGATGCCCGGCCCCCCACTGCCTGCCCGAATCTTCCGAGGAGCCACGCGTGACTGTCGTCAAGAAGACCTTTTCCTACGGCCCACATACCGTCACCCTGGAGAGCGGCGAGCTCGCCCGCCAGGCGGACGGTGCGGTGCTGGCCACGATGGGCGAGACCGTGGTGCTGGTCACCGCCGTGGCGCAGAAGACGGCGGTCGCGGGGCGTGATTTCTTTCCGCTGACGGTCAACTACGTCGAAAAGACCTATGCGGCCGGACGCATCCCCGGCGGCTTCTTCAGGCGCGAGGGGCGTCCATCGGAGCGCGAGACGCTGACCTCCCGGCTGATCGATCGGCCGATCCGTCCGCTGTTCCCCGACGGCTTCAACAATGAAGTGCAGGTCGTCGCTACGGTGATCTCGCTCAACGCCGAGGTGGACGCGGATATCCCGGCGATGCTGGGCGCCTCCGCGGCGCTGGCCATCGCCGGCGTGCCCTTCAATGGCCCCATCGGGGCCGCGCGCGTCGGCTACCGCGACGGCCACTACCTGCTCAATCCGATGCGTACCGAGCAGGCCGGCGGCCGGCTGGATCTGGTCGTGGCCGGCACGCAGCATGCCGTGCTGATGGTGGAGTCACAGGCCAGCGGCCTGTCCGAGGAGGTGATGCTCGGGGCGGTGGTGTTCGGCCACGAGCAGATGCAGATCGCCATCCGCAACATCCGCGAGCTCGCGCAGGAGGCCGGCAAGCCGCGCTGGAACTGGCAGGCGCCGCCGCGCGACTCCGCGCTGGAGGAGGCGGTCAGCGCGCGCGCCGGGCAGGCGCTGGCGGAAGCCTACCGCATCACCGAGAAGCAGCAGCGCTATACGCGCATCGCGGACATCAAGGCGGAGACCGCCGCGGCGCTGAGCGCCGGGGAAGTGCCGCAGTGGAGCGCGGAGGCCGTCAAGGGCGAGCTGTTCGCGCTCGAGAGCCGCATCGTGCGCCGGCGCATTCTCGCCGGCGAGCCGCGCATCGACGGACGCGATACGCGCACCGTGCGGCCGATCGCGATTCGCGTCGGGCTGCTGCCTCGCGCGCACGGCTCGGCGCTGTTCACGCGCGGCGAGACGCAGGCGCTGGTGGCCACCACACTCGGCACCACCCGCGACGCGCAGATCATCGATGCACTGGAAGGCGAGCGGCGCGAGCCCTTCATGCTGCACTATAACTTCCCGCCGTTCTCCGTGGGCGAGACCGGCATGATGGGCTCGCCCAAGCGCCGCGAGATCGGTCACGGCAATCTCGCACGTCGCGGCATCAACGCCGTGATGCCCGACATGACGAGCTTTCCGTACGTGATCCGCGTCGTCTCGGAGATCCTCGAGTCCAATGGCTCCAGCTCGATGGCGAGCGTGTGCGGCGCGAGTCTGTCGCTCATGGACGCGGGCGTGCCGATCAAGGCGCCGGTCGCGGGTGTGGCGATGGGCCTGGTGCTCGAGGGCACGCGTTTCCAGGTGCTCACCGACATCCTCGGAGACGAGGATCACCTCGGCGACATGGACTTCAAGGTCGCCGGCACCCGCGAGGGCATCAATGCGCTGCAGATGGACATCAAGGTCGAGGGCATCACCCCGGAGATCATGCGCGTCGCCCTCGGCCAGGCGCGCGAGGGGCGGCTGCATATCCTCGACCAGATGGACCGCGTGATCAGCAAGCCGCGCGAGCACATGTCCGAGTGGGCCCCCTCGATCATCACCCTCAAGATCGATCCGGAGAAGATCCGCGACGTGATCGGCAAGGGTGGAGCGGTCATCCGTCAGATGACCGAGGAGACCGGTACCACCATCGACATCGAGAACGACGGCACGGTCAAGATCGCCTCGGTCAATGGCGCGGCGGGGCGCGAGGCGCAGCGGCGCATCGAGCTGATCACCGCCGACGTGGAGGTGGGGCACATCTACGAGGGCAGGGTCGTCAAGCTCATGGACTTCGGCGCCTTCGTCACCATCCTGCCCGGGCGCGACGGTCTGGTGCACATCTCGCAGATCTCGGACGAGCGCGTGGAGCGCGTGTCCGACAAGCTCAAGGAAGGCGACCAGGTGCGTGTCAAGGTACTCGAGGTGGACCGCCAGGGGCGCATCCGTCTGTCGATGCGCAATGTGGACGCGGCCTGATCAGGCGGCTGCGGCTGCGGCCGCGCGCTCGCGCGGCGGACGTGCTGCGCGGGCCCGTGCGGCGTGAACCGCGGCCTTACGAGGAGGCGGTGGCGTTGGCGGCCTTCATCAGCGTGCGGAAGATCTCGTCCTGCGCGCTGTGCCAACGCTGATAGTTCTGGTGCGCCAGATGCGAGGCGGCCGCGGCCGGGTCGCCGGCCGGGGGCTTCTGACTGAGAAACAGGCGCAGGCTCTGCTCGAGGTAGCTCGACAGCACGCCCTCCAGACCGATCTGGCGATCGTGGCTGCGGATCAGCTCCGCGAGGAAGTCCTGGCTGAGCACCGTGTCGTTGCGCTGCTCCAGATCCGCGATGACCTGCAGCAGCACCGGGCGCGTGATGTCCTGCTGCGTGCGCTTGTCGACGACGCTGAACTCGACACGGTCCATGACCAGTCGCCGCACGTCGTCCAGGGTGATATAGCGGCTCTCGACGGTGTCGTACAACCGCCGGTTAGGGTACTTCTTGATGATGCGTAGCTCGCTCATGCGGAAGCCCTCTTGTGTCCAAAGCCCGTGCGCTGGCGGGCGTTGCGATGCCCCATACCATAGTACAAGCGACCGCGGAACCCAAATCGACTTCTGCCGGCAGCGTCCGGCGGCCGTGGGCGGCGCATCGGCGCCCGCCCGGATCCGGCTCCCGGCACTGCCGCGAGCGTAGCGTGCAGGCTTTCCGCCCGCAGGTACGCCGGCGCGTCAGTGGTAGATGACGCCTCTTGTCGGCCGTCGCCGCTGGCCTGCCGACCGGTAGCGGCCACCCGGCACGCTGCCCGCCGCGGCCTGCGGTCCAGGCGGGCTCAGCCGGCGCGCTCAGCCGGCGCGCTCAACGATAGCGGTCGTCGCGGTCTCCGTACTGCCGCTCGCGCCGCTCGCGCCGCTCCTGCGCCTCGATCGACAGCGTCGCCACCGGACGGGCCTCCAGACGCTTGATGCCGATCTCCTCGCCGGTCTCCAGGCAGTAGCCGTAGGTACCGTCTTCGATGCGCTTGAGCGCCTCGTCGATCTTGCGGATCAGCTTGCGCTCCCGATCGCGCGTGCGCAGCTCCAGGCTGAACTCCTCCTCCTGTGTCGCGCGATCGTTGGGGTCGGGGAAATTTGCCGCCTCGTCCTTCATGTGCGAGACGGTGCGGTCCACTTCCTCCATCAGGTCGCGCTTCCAGTTGAGCAGGATCTGCTGGAAATGTGCCAGCTGCTCCTTGCTCATGTACAGCTCGCCGCGCTTGGCGACGTACGGCTTGACGTTGCGCGGGCCGGCCAGCAGGCTCCCGGGCTCGACGCCGTCGGTCTCGTCGCCTTCCGGCAGCGACAGGGCGCGTGGCGTCAGGACGCTGCGGGTCGCATCGACGCCGGGCACGGTGTCGGCCGGTTTTGCCGCCGCGGCGGGCCTTGCCACCGCAGGGGGCTTTGCCGGCGCGGCGGGCTTTGTCACCGTGGTGGGCTTCGCCACGGTGGTGGGCTTCGCCACCGCTGCGCCGGCGGCATGAGCGGATGAACTCGCCGTGGCGCGCGCCGCGTCGCTCGGGCGGGCAGAGCGCGGCGCGGGCTTGGCGGCCGAGGCAGCGACCGCCTTGCGGCTGGCGGCGTCGCTCTTGCGTGCAGTGCCACGGCGCGCGGCGGCCTTGGGCGCGCTTGCCCGCCGCTGCTTGTTCATCCTGGATCCGGTCTTCTTGCCGGCCATCGCCTGGCTCCTGACTGCACCCGTCCGTCGAGAACGCGCGATTATACCGGCGCGCCTCGGGCTGTACAGAGCGGCGGGGACTTCCTCCGCGCCACGCTGCGCGGCGCACTTCAGGGCAGGCTGACCGGCTGCGACGGCTGCCAGCCGCTCGCGCGGTGCTCGGCGATCACCGTGGTGTCGATGCCGCCGCGCACGTTGAAGCGTGCGGTCAGACGCATGAAGCGCGGCGCGACGGCGTGCGCCAGATGCGCCAGGATCTCGTTGGTCACGGCCTCGTGGAAGGCACCGCGATCGCGAAAGGACCACAGGTACAGCTTCAGCGCCTTGAGCTCCAGGCACAGCCGGTCGGGCACGTACTCGAGCTCCAGGGTGGCGAAGTCGGGCTGGCCGGTGCGCGGACAGAGGCAGGTGAACTCCGGCATCCGCATGCGAATGGTGTAGTCGTGCCGCGGCTCGGGGTTGGCGAAGGTTTCGATTGCGGTGGACGGCTGACTCGGCATCGCGGCGAAGGATCTGCGTCGAAAGCGGACGGCGGATACTTTACACTAGCGCGCCAGCGCGCCAAGTTCGCCGGCGGCGTCCCGCCGTCCGGCGGCCGCTCGGCGCGCCCGGCGCTTCACGGGAGGACCCAGGACGGCAGATGCGGCTCAACAGGATCAAGCTTTCGGGCTTCAAGTCCTTCGTCGATCCCACCTCGGTGCATCTGCCCGGTAATCTGACGGGTATCGTCGGCCCCAACGGCTGCGGCAAGTCCAACATCATCGACGCGGTCCGCTGGGTGATGGGCGAGCTGTCGGCGCGCTATCTGCGCGGCGAGTCGATGGCGGACGTGATCTTCAACGGCTCCAGTGCCCGCAAGCCGGTCGGCAGCGCCTCGGTCGAGCTGATCTTCGACAACCAGGACGGGCGCGTCGGCGGCGCCTACGCCAGCTACGCCGAGATCTCGCTCAAGCGCCTGGTCGAGCGCGACGGCAGCTCCACCTATTTCATCAACGGCGGCCGCTGCCGTCGCCGCGACATCACGCAGCTGTTCCTCGGCACCGGACTCGGCTCGCGCAGCTACGCCATCATCGAGCAGGGCACCATCTCGCGCGTGATCGAGGCGCGTCCCGAGGAGATGCGCGCCTTCGTCGAGGAAGCGGCCGGGATCTCCCTGTACAGGGAGCGCCGCCGCGAGACCGAGAGCCGCATCGCCGACACGCGCGAGAATCTGGCGCGCGTGCGGGATCTGCGCGACGAGGTCGACAAACAGATCCGTCACCTGCAGCGGCAGGCGAATATCGCGCGGCGCTATCAGGATCTCAAGGCGCAGGAGCGCAGGCTGAGCGCCGAATCGCTGGCGCTGCGCATGCGCGAGCTGGATGCGTCGGCGCTGGAGCACGAGCGGCAGATGCGCGACCGCGAGCTTGCGATGCAACAGGCGCTCGCCGAGCTGCGCGCCGCCGAGGCGGCCATCGAGCGGCAGCGCGCGCTGCACGCGGATTCCAACCTGGCGCTCTCCGAGGTGCAAACACGCTACTACCAGCTCGGTGCGGAGGTGACGCGCACGGAGCAGGAGCTGCGTCACGCGCGCGAGCTGCGCGAGCGCGCCGGCCGGGAGCTGGCGCAGCTCGGCGGCAGCCTCGCCTCGATCGGCGCACAGCTCGAGCAGGATGAGCGAGGGCTCGCCGCGCAGCGCGCGCAGCTCGATGAGCTTGCCCCGCGGCTGGAGGAGCGCCGGCGACAGGAGCAGGCGGCGGTGGCCGCGCTGCTCGCCTGCGAGCAGCAGCAGGCCGCCTGGCAGCGGCGCTGGGATGAATTCAATGTGCAGCTGAACGGCGAGTCGCAGCGCTGCCAGGTGGAGGCGGCGCGCATCGAGCAGCTGGACACCCAACAGCAGCGCCTGCGCGCTCACAGCGCGCGGCTCGAGGCCGAGCACGCGGCGCTTGCCGCGCAGGCCGATGAGGCCTCGCTCTCGGAGCTGGGCGAGCGCGAGGTGCAGGCGCGCGCCGCCGCCGACGGCACCGCGCGGGAGCTGTCGCGCACGCTCGAGCAGCTGCGGCAGCTGCGCGCGGCGCAGGCGGCCGCCGAGGCGCGCCTGGAGCGCCTGCGGCGCGAGCGCGAGCAGCAGCGCTCGGAGCTGCTGTCGCTCGAGGCGCTGCAGAGGGCGGCGCTGAGCGGCACGCACGCGCAGGTGAGCGCCTGGCTCGCCGCGCTGGCGGGGAGCGCGGCCGCCCAGCGGCGGCTCGCCGAGACGCTGCAGGTCGATGCAGGCTGGGAGCGCGCGGTCGAGACCGTGCTGGGCGATGACCTGCAGGCCGTGGGCGTCGAGGCCCTGGAGGCGCTGCAGACGGCGCTGCCGCAGCTTGCCATCGGGCAGCTGACATTCTACGAGACCGGCGTCGATGCGGGCGCAGGCGCGGGCGCGAGCGGCGTCGGGAGCGCCGGGGCCGATCGCTCCGAGCAACCGCCGCCCGACAGCCTTGCCGCCCACGTGCGCGCACCCGCGGCGGTGCAGCGGCTGCTCGCGCGGGTGCGCACGGTCGATTCGCTGGCGACGGGGCTGCGCCGCCGCTCGCAGCTGGGTGTCGAGGAATCGCTGATCACCGCCGCGGGCGAGTG
>DATJSD010000040.1:0-87180 GCA_035504335.1 Steroidobacteraceae bacterium
GCCTCGTCCGAGAGCGCCTGCAGCCCCGGCTCCAGCGCGGCCGCCTCGCGCACCAGGCGCCCGTACTTTTTGATGAGCCGCTCGTTGCGGCTGCCAAATACCCGCGTCAGCGCCTGTAACACACTGGTCCTTCGGAAAAAACGATTAGGAGCCCCAGTGCCTCACATGGGGCTGCCGAGGCCCGGATCAAGCTCCACGGGCCCCGATCAAGCTCCGCAGGCCCGGCTCGAGTCATTCTAATGGTAGACCGCCCGCCGGTGTAACCGTTCGGGCTGGCGGCGGCTCTGCGGGGCCCGGTGGCCAGCCCCTCAAAGGCCCGGCAAGCGTTCAGCCAGCGCGAAAGAGGCCTCTGCCCTGGCCCCTCAATGCCCCACGAAGCTCATGGGGTCGACCTGCACCCCATTCTTCAGCACCTCGAAGTGCACGTGCGGGCCGGTCGAGCGGCCGGTGGAGCCGACGGTGGCGATGGCCTGCCCGCGCTGCACCTCCTCGCCGACCTTCACCAGGACGGTCTGGTCGTGTGCATAGCGCGTCGCGATGCCGTTGCCGTGATTGATCTCGACGAGATTGCCGTAGCCCTCTCGCGGCCCCGCCCAGGTCACAATGCCCGCCGCCACCGCCAGCACGTCGCTGCCCTCGGGGGCCGCGAAGTCCACGCCCTTGTGGATGCCCTCCTCGCCGGTGAAGGGGTCCATGCGCACCCCGTAGCCCGAGGAGATGTAGCCGTTCAGCACGGGGCGCCCCTGCGGGCGGATCTCGGAGGACAGCTGCCGGCCGAGCAGCACGTTCGCGAGCGCGTTGAACTGCGCGCTGCGCTGGTCGATCTGCTCCGAAAGCTCATCGATCATCGAGGTCAGCCCCGGCATCGCCGCCGTGCGCGCTTCGCTGTCCTCGGGGCCGCCGAGCGGCGGATCGTGGTCGAAATCGAACTCGCGGCTGTTGATGTTGGCCATCTGCGTCAGCCGCTTGCCCAGCGCGTTCAGGCGGATCAGATTCGCATCCATCAGCCCCAGCTTCATCGCCAGCGCGTCGATCTTGTCCTGAAGCTGCACGCGCAGCTGTGCGATCTGGCCCTGCTCGGCGCGAAACGTGGCCGCGGGATTCAGCAGCGTCAGGCGCGCCATGCTGTGCTCGCCAAACTGCGCCCCGGCGGCGAACACGCCCGCCATCACGCACAGCACCACCACCACGATCAGGCCGAGCGTCAGCGGATGCGACAGGTTCAGGTGCCGGGCGCGACCCTCGCGGCGCGAGATGAAGATGACGTTCATGCAGTCGCTGTGGCCTCGAAGGTCCCGCTCGCCCTAGCCGCTTGCCTGGCATACGCTCTGCGCATGCACCGCCGCGTCGCTGCGGCTCTTTGGCGCCTTTGAGTCGGTTGTTTGGCGCCTTTCGAATCGGTTCTTCGGACTATGCACAAGAAGCCTGCCGCTGGCAAGAAGCCCGGCGCACGACTGACGCCCGGTTCACGCTCCCCCTCGGGCCGCTGGTCGGGGCGGTCGCGGCCGCATTCCGTCACCGAAGTGCTGACCCGCGGCCGTACGTTACGTCAACTCCGCCGCACCATTCCCGAGCAGCAGCACTGGGCCGAGTGGCTGCGCGGGCGCCTGCCGCACGAGCTCGCCGGGCACCTGGTCAGCGTGGTGCGCAAGCCCCCAGCCCCGGCTCCGGTCCCGGGCCCGGCCGCGCCAGCCGCACCCGCCGCGCCCGCCAGCCGCACCGCGCAGCTGATCCTGTTCGCCGATTCGGCAGCCTGGTGCGCCCGGCTGCGCTACGCCGTGGGCGCGCTCACCGGGGACATCCGCGAGCACGACGCGGCCATCGGGCCCATACAGGTGCGCGTGCTGATGAATCCGCCCGGCTGAGCGCTGCCGCCAGGGCGCTGGCGCCAGAGCGCCGCCGCCGCGGCCCGCTCAGGAGGCGAGCGCCGCGGCTGCCGTGGGCACGGGGGCGGGCAGGAAGGAGATCGGCGCCTCCTCGGCGCTCTCGAACATCACCTCTTCCCAGGCCTCGCGGTCGAGCAGCAGGGCGCGCAGCAGGCGGTTGTTCAGGTCGTGGCCGGACTTGTGGCCGGAGAATTCCCCGACCAGGCTGCACCCGAGCAGGTACAGATCGCCGATCGCGTCGAGGATCTTGTGCTTGACGAACTCGTCCTCGTAGCGCAGGCCGTCCTCGTTCACGACCCCGACGTCATCCAGCACGATGGCGTTCTGCAGCGTACCGCCCAGGGCGAGGTTGTGCGCGCGCAGCGTCTCCAGATCGCGCATGAAGCCGAAGGTGCGCGCCCGGCTGATCTCCTTGAGGAAGGAGGTCGTGGAGAAATTCATCGAGGCGCGCTGCAACCGGCGCTTGAAGACCGGGTGGTCGAATTCGATCTCGAAGTTGACGCGGAATCCCTCGTACGGATCGAAACGCGCCCATTTGTCCCCGCACCGCACCTCCACCGGCTTGCGGATGCGCACGAAGCGCTTGGGCGCCGCCTGCTCCTCGATACCGGCGGACTGCAGCAGGAACACGAACGGGCCGGCGCTGCCGTCCATGATCGGCACCTCTTCGGCCGTCAGGTCCACGCAGGCGTTGTCGATGCCCAGACCGGCGAAGGCGGACAGCAGATGCTCGACCGTGGCGACGCGAGCCTCTCCACCGACCAGGGTCGTGCCGAGCGTGGTCTCCCCGACGTTCTCGGCGCGCGCCGGCACCTCCACCGGACGCGCCAGGTCGACCCGCCGAAATACGATGCCGCCGTCGGGCGCCCCCGGCCTGAGCGTCATCATGACCTTCTTGCCCGTGTGCAGACCGATCCCGGTTGCACGGATGGTGTTACGCAGCGTTCGTTGACCCAGCATGGAAAAGCTCTATGCGCCCGTACACCTGCGTTGCTCCCAAGTGGGCGCTACCGTACCACAGTAGCTTCGCTGCCGCTCGGGCGCAGTCCTCGTTTGTGGGCGGAGCATCGGTGGCTTGCCTCTCAGTCGGCCTGCCGGCGCAGGAACGCCGGGATGTCCAGCAGCTCCTCGGCATCGGCGTCGGCGCGCAGGCCGTCGCCGACGGCGCGCTGGCGCACCACCGTGGGCTTATCGAGCGCCGAATAGTCGCTGGCGGTCAGCGGTGCACGCGAACGCACCACGCGCTGCGAGGATTCCCCCGCCCGTGGGGCGGCAAATCCGCCCTCGCGCCCGCCCGCGGCGCGCTCCATCGGCGCCTCGCGCGCCCCCTCGCGCCCCCCCTCCCGCTGCAGCTCGCGCACCGGCTCCATGCGGCCGCGCTGTCCGGCCGTCCCGCGCCCCAGTCCCGTGGCCACCACGGTCACGCGCAGCTGGTTGGACATCTCCGGATCGATGACCGTGCCCACCACCACGGTGGCGTCCTCGGAGGCGTATTCCTTGACGATGCTGCCGACCTCCTCGAACTCGCCGATCGACAGGTCCAGCCCCGCGGTGACGTTGACCAGCACCCCGTGGGCCCCGGCCAGATTGATGTCCTCGAGCAGCGGGGAGGACACGGCCGCCTCGGCGGCCTGGCGTGCGCGGTTCTCGCCGCTCGCATGGCCGCTGCCCATCATGGCCATGCCGGTCTCGCTCATGACGGTGCGCACGTCGGCGAAGTCCACGTTGATCAGCCCCGGCCGCGTGATCAGCTCGGCGATGCCCTGCACGGCGCCCTGCAGCACCTGGTTGGCGGCCTTGAACGCATCCAGCAGCGTCGTGGCGGGCCCGAGCACCGTCAGCAGCTTCTGGTTGGGAATGGTGATCAGCGAATCGACGTGCTTGGTCAGCTCGCCGATGCCGTGGTCGGCCACGCCCTGGCGCTTGCTGCCCTCCATGCTGAACGGCTTGGTCACCACCGCCACCGTCAGGATCCCGAGCTCGCGCGCCACCTGCGCGACCACCGGGGCCGCGCCCGTGCCCGTGCCCCCGCCCATGCCGGCGGTGATGAACAGCATGTCGCAGCCCTCGATCAGCTCGACGATGCGATCGCGATCCTCCATCGCCGCCTGACGGCCGACCTCCGGATCCGCGCCCGCACCCAGCCCCTTGGTAATGTTGCTGCCGATCTGCAGCGAGGTCTTGATCTTCGAGGCTTTCAGCGCCTGCGCATCCGTGTTGATGCAGATGAAGTCCACGCCCTCGATGCCGGTGGCCACCATGTGCGAGACGGCGTTGCCGCCGCCGCCGCCGACTCCGATGACCTTGATCACTGCGCTCTGGCTGTATGCATCCATCAGTTCGAACATGTCTGTGAGCTCCTTGAAGTTGTCCCGCCTTGATCCATCCGCCGATCCACCCGCCGATCCACCGCTCCGATCCACATCAGAAGTTGCCCCGCAGCCAGCTGCGCATGCGCCCGAACACGCCGGCGACGTTGCCGTTCAGCATCGAGGGGCGTCCGCCGCCGGCGTTCTCGCGCGCATAGAGCAGCAGCCCCACGCCGGTCGAGTAGATGGGGTTGCGCACCACGTCGGCCAGTCCGCGTATCTGTCCCGGCACGCCGAGCCGCACCGGCACGTGAAAGATCTCCTCGGCGAGCTCGATCGCCCCTTCCATGCGCGCGCTGCCTCCGGTCAGCACCACGCCCGCGGCGATCAGCTCCTCGAAGCCGCTGCGGCGCAGCTCATCGCGGATCAGGCTGAACAGCTCCTCGTAGCGCGGCTCGACGATCTCGGCGAGCGTCTGGCGCGCGAGGCGCCGCGCCGGCCGGTCCCCGACGCTCGGCACCTCGATGCTCTCGTCGGGGTTGGCCAGCTGCGAGAGCGCGCAGGCGTGCCGCAGCTTGATGTCCTCGGCGTACTGCGTCGGGGTGCGCATCGACACCGCGATGTCGTTGGTCACCTGATCGCCGGCGATGGGGATGACCGCGGTGTGGCGGATCGCCCCGCCGGAGAACACCGCGATGTCCGTGGTGCCGCCGCCGACGTCCACCAGGCAAACGCCCAGTTCGCGCTCATCGTCGGTGAGCACCGCGAGGCTGGAGGCGAGCTGCTCGAGCACCACGTCCTCGACCGTCAGGCCGCAGCGGCGCACGCACTTGATGATGTTCTGCGCGGCGCTGTCGGCGCCGGTGACGATGTGGATCTTCGCCTCCAGACGCACGCCGGACATGCCGATCGGATCGCGGATGCCCTCCTGCCCGTCGATGATGAATTCCTGCGGCAGCACGTGCAGGATGCGCTGGTCGGCCGGAATGGCCAGCGCCTTGGCCGCCTCGATGACCTGCTCGACGTCGCCGGAGCTGACCTCGCGGTCGCGGATCGCCACCACGCCGTGCGAGTTCAGGCTGCGCACGTGGCTGCCGGCGATGCCCGCGTACACCGTGTTGATCTGGCAGTCGGCCATGAGCTCGGCCTCTTCGACCGCGCGCTGAATGGACTGCACGGTCGACTCGATGTTCACGACCACGCCTTTCTTCAGCCCGCGCGAGGGCTGCGAGCCCATGCCGATGATCTCGACGGCACCCTCGGGCGTGAGCTCTCCGACCAGCGCCAGCACCTTGGAGGTGCCGATGTCCAGTCCCACGATGACGTCTCTGTCCGACTTTCGCTTAGCCATTAAAATGGGAGTTCTCTCCTGTCCTGGCCACGTGCCCGGAGGAAGCGGCGTGCGTGCCCTTCCAGCCGACCGCGAAGCCATTGCCGTAGCGCATGTCCACGTAGCCGATGTCCGCCGCGCGCGCGCGCACCAGACGCGCGGCCGCGAGCACGAAGCGCTCGAAGCGCGCATCGACCTGCTCGCGTCCGAGCCGCACGGTGACCCCGTCATCGAGCGTGAAATGCCAGGCGCCGCGCTCATCCAGCGCGAGGCTCGTGAGCCGCAGGCCGAGCTCGGTCAGCTGCCCCTGCATCGCGAGGTAGCGGGCCGTGACCTCCTGCTGCGAGCCGTCCGGGCCGGTGAGCTGCGCCAGCTCCGGGGGCGCGAAGCGCGCCGCCGGCAGGAACAGCTCGCCGCGTGCGTTGACCAGCCCGGCGCCGTTCCAGCGCGCCACCGCGACCTGCTCGAGGATGTCGATCGACAGCCCGCGCGGCCAGCTGCGCTGCACGGCGGCGCTGTCGATCCACGGCAGCTGCGCAAGCCCGCGCTGGATCTCATCGAGGTTCACGCTGACCAGTCCCGCGCCGTGCAGGTGCGCGCGCACCGCCTTTTCCACATCCAGCGGCGACACGTGCTGCAGCGCGCCGGTGATGACGATGCGCTCGATCGGCTGATTCAGCAGGCGCAGCAGCCCCCCCGCGGCCAGGGCCGCGAGCGCCAGGGCCGCGACGCCCCAGCCGGCGCGCCGCAGCGCGCGCGGCAGCCTCGGGATCCCGCCGGCACGGGACTGGCGGCTGTTGCGCCGGTTCATCGTCATCTCATGCCCCCGTCGCCACGCGGCCGGCGGCGTGATCGTCCGCCTCACGCCCGCCGGGGACAGCGGCGGGAACAGCGGCGGGGACAACGGCCGGGCAGCGCGTGAAGCTGGTCTCGAGCACGCGCCACACCAGCTCATCGAAGTCGATGCCCGCCGCGCGCGCCGCCATCGGCACCAGGCTGTGGTCCGTCATGCCGGGCACGGTGTTGATCTCCAGCAGCTGTGCGCGCCCGGTGCGGTCCGTCATGAAGTCGACGCGCCCCCAGCCCGCGGCGCCGCAGGCGTCGAACGCCGCGAGCGCCAGGCGCGCCAGGTGCCGCTCGGCCTCGGCCGACAGCCCCGAGGGACACAGGTAGCGCGTGTCCTCGCGCAGGTACTTCGCCTCGTAGTCGTAGAAGGCGCGCGGGGTCTCGATGCGGATCGAGGGCAGGGCCTCGCCCTGCAGGATCCCGACCGTGTACTCGGCCCCGCTGATCCAGCGCTCGGCGAACACCACCGGATCGAAGCGCAGCGCGAGGTGCCAGGCCGCCGCCAGCTCCTCGGCGCGCTCGACGCGCGTCATGCCCACGCTCGAGCCCTGCGAGGCCGGCTTGACGATCAGCGGCAGCGCCAGCCGCTCGAGCGCCATCTGCAGATCCTGCTCGTCGGCGAGCACCACGTAATCCGCGGTGGGCACGGCGATCGCCTGCGCCAGGCGCTTGGTGCGCAGCTTGTCCATGCCGATCGCCGAGCCGAGCACGCCGCTGCCCGTATACGGCAGCCCCAGGCATTCCAGTGCGCCCTGCACGGTGCCGTCCTCGCCGCCCGGCCCGTGCAGCGCGATCCAGATACGTTCGATGCCCAGCGCCGTGAGCTCGGCGAGCGGCCGCTCGGCCGGATCGAACTCCCGGGCGTCCACGCCACGGCGCTGCAGCGCTGCGAGCACGGCCCGGCCGCTCACCAGCGACACCGCGCGCTCGCTCGAGCCGCCGCCGAGCAGCACCGCGACGCGCCCGAACTCCGCCGCGCGGCTCACGCGCCGCAGTGCCGCCGGGTCGTACCGCAGGCGCATCAGTGCGTGCCCTCCGTCGTGGCAACCTCGCCGGCCGCGGCAACCTCGCTGGCCGCGGCAACCTCGCCGGCCGTGGCAGCCTCGCTGGCCGTGGCAGCCTCGCCGGCCGTGGCGGGCTCGCCGATGATGCGCACCTCGGGCTCGAGCAGCACGCCGTGCACCTGCTGCACGGTGGCGCGCACGTGCTCGATCAGCCGCTCCAGGTCGGTCGCGCTCGCCGCACCGCAGTTGATGATGAAATTCGCGTGCTTCTCGGACACCACCGCATCGCCGATGCGATGGCCCTTCAGGCCGGCGCTCTCGATCAGGCGGGCGGCGTGATCGCCGGGCGGATTCTTGAACACCGAGCCGCAGCTCCAGGCCCCCAACGGCTGGGTGTCGCGGCGCCGCTGCATCAGCGAGGCGAGCGCACCCTCGGCGGCCGTGCCCGGATCGAAGCGCAGCTCCGCGGAGAGGAAGCACTCAGCGGGCATCCCGGCGGCGTCCTCGGCGGTGTCCTCGGCGGCGGCGCCGGGCCGCTCGATGCGGCGATAGCCCACACGGTATTCGCCCGCCGCGCGCACGTGGCGCTCGCCGGCGCGGTCGAGAGTCTGCACCGACAGCACGTGCCGCCAGGTCTCATCGCCGAACGCTCCGGCGTTCATGGCGAGGGCGCCGCCCAGGGTTCCGGGGATTCCGCTGAAGAATTCCCCCTGCGACATCGACCAGTTGGCGCAGCAGCGCGCGATGCGCGCGCACGGCACGCTCGCCTCGCAATACACGCGCTCCTGGGAGCGGCGCTCGATGCGCGTGAAGGCCCCGGGGGTGGCGATCACCACGCCGTCGATGCCGCCCTCGCGCACCAGCAGATTGGTGCCCAGTCCCACCCAGTACACCGGCACCGAGCGCGGCAGGGCGCGTAGAAATCCCGTGAGCTCCTCGACGCCGTGCGGGCTGAAGTACACCTGTGCGCGTCCGCCGGCGCGCCAGGAGCAGTGCGCACCCATCGGCTCGTCGTAGCGGATGCGCGCCTGGAACGCGGCGGGCACGGCGCTGCGCACGATCTGCGCGGCGCGTCCGGCGGTGGGCTGCGGCCTCACGGCGCACCCCCGGTGCGCAGCTTGGCGGGCAGCTCGTGCGCCACCGCGCCGATGTGCCCCGCGCCCATCATCACGATCACATCGCCGGGCTGCAGCAGCGCGCGCAGCGGCACCGCCAGCTCCTCGAGCCGCTCGACGAAGATCGGCTCGACCTTGCCGCGGCTGCGCACCGCGCGGCACACCGCGCGCCCGTCGGCGTTGGGGATCGGCGGCTCCCCGGCCGCGTACACCTCGGCGATCAGCAGCACATCCACGCCGGACAGCACGTTCGCGAAGTCATCCAGCAGGTCGCGCGTGCGCGTGTAGCGGTGCGGCTGGAACACCAGCACCAGCCGCCGCTGCGGCCAGGCCTGGTGCAGCGCCTCGAGCGTCGCGGCGATCTCGGTGGGGTGATGGCCGTAGTCGTCCACGATGCTGACGCTGCCGCCGGCGATGGCGACGTCGGCGATGTGCTGCATGCGCCGGTCGATGCCCTGGAAGCTCGCGAGCGCGCGGCAGATGGCCTCGTCGGCCACGCCCAGCTCGCTCGCCACGGCGATGGCCGCGAGCGCGTTGCGCACGTTGTGGGTGCCCGGCAGGTTCAGCATGACCGCCAGCGGCGCGGCGCGGCGCGGCAGACGCACGCGAAAATGCGTGCCGCTGCGCTCGCGCACCAGCTCGGTCGCGCGCACGTCCACGTCCTCGGACAGCCCATAGGTGACGATCGGCCGGCTGATCTGCGGCAGCAGCGCGCGCACGTGCTCGTCGTCCGCGCACAGCACCGCCAGCCCGTAGAACGGCAGGTTGTGCAGGAATCCGACGAAGCTCTGCTTCAGCCGCGCGAAGTCGCCCTCGTAGGTGCCGAGGTGATCCTGGTCGATATTGGTGACCACCGCGACCACCGGCTGCAGGTGCATGAACGAGGCGTCGCTCTCGTCGGCCTCGGCGACCAGGTAGCGGCCCGTGCCCAGCCGCGCATTGCTGCCGGCGCTCTTCAGCCGCCCGCCGATGACGAAGGTCGGATCCGCGCCGTCCTCGGCGAGCACGCTGGCGATCAGACTCGTGGTGGTGGTCTTGCCGTGGGTGCCGGCCACCGCGATGGCCTCGCGAAAGCGCATCAGCTCCCCGAGCATCTCCGCGCGCGGCACCACCGGCACGCGCCGCGCGAGCGCCGCCTGCACCTCCGGATTGCTGTCCGGCACGGCGCTGGACACCACCACCACATCGGCGTGCTCGATGTGCTGCGCGCGATGGCCGAGGTAGATGCTGGCCCCGAGCCCCTGCAGCCGCTCCGTCATGGCGCTCGAGCGCAGATCCGAGCCCTGCACGCGGTAGCCCAGGTTCAGCAGCACCTCGGCGATCCCGCCCATGCCCGCGCCGCCGATGCCCACGAAGTGGATCGTCTCGATGCGCCGCATGCGCGTGGCGGCCACCTCGGGCCAGTCGCGCGGTGCCGCGTTCACGGGTGCGCTCCCGCGCCGGCGTGCGCCACCAGCTCCAGACACGCATCGGCCAGATCCTGCGTGGCACGCGGGCGCGCCAGGCGGCGCGCGCCCTGCGCCATCGCCAGCAGCCGTTCGCGGCCGGCGCACAGGCGCGTGAGCTCCTCGGCGAGCCGCTCGGCCGCGAGCGCGGCTTCGCTGATCATGACCGCCGCGCCGGCGGCCACCAGCGCCTCCGCGTTGCGCGTCTGGTGATCGTCGGTGGCGGCCGCGAAAGGCACCAGCACCGCACCGACGCCCGCGGCGGCGAGCTCGGAGACCGTCAGCGCACCGGCGCGGCAGATCACGAGGTCCGCCCAGCCGTAGGCCTCGCCCATCTGCTCGATGAAGGTCTGCAGCCGCGCGCTCACGCCCGCCTGCGCGTACTGCCGCTGTGCGTCCTGCAGCCAGCGCTCCCCGGTCTGATGGCGCACGTCGAAGCGGATCGGCGCACCGGGCACACCGGGCGCACCGGGCGCACCCTCCCCCGCCCCGCGCGCGGCCGCGCCCGCCAGCGCCAGCGCGAAGGGCACCACCGCGTTCAGGCGCACCGCGCCCTGGCTGCCCCCGAGCACCAGCACCCGGATGGCGCGATCGCGCAGCGCAAAGCGCTGCGCGGGCGGCGGCAGCTCCACGATCTCCGGCCGCACGGGATTGCCGACCACCTGCGCGCGCACCCCGGGCGGGAAGCTGCCGGGGAAGGCCGCGAGCACCCGCGCCGCCAGGTGCGCCAGGCAGCGGTTGGTGAAGCCGGCGATCGCGTTCTGTTCGTGGATCAGCAGCGGCAGGCGCCGCAGCCACGCGGCGACCCCGCCGGGCCCCGAGGCGAAGCCCCCGAGTCCCACCACCAGCGCCGGCCGGCGGCGGCGCAGCACCGCGAGCGCCTGAACGAGCGCACGCGCCAGCCGCAGCGGCGCGCTCAGCCACACCGTCGCGCCCTTGCCGCGCAGGCCGCTCACGCTCAGCCACTCCACCGGGATCTGCTCGGCCGGCACCAGGCGCGCCTCCAGGCCACGGCGCGTGCCCAGCCAGACGATCTGCCAGCCGCGCGCGCGCAGCTCGCGCGCCAGCGCCAGCGCCGGGAACACGTGCCCGCCGGTGCCCCCCGCCATGATCAGCGCGAGCGGTGCGGCGCTCATGCGCGCTCCACGCGCAGCGCGCGGCTGCCCTGCACGGCCTCGTGATTGACCCGCAGCACGATGCCGAGCCACGCCAGCGTCACGATCAGGCTGCTGCGTCCATAGCTCATGAACGGCAGCGTCAGTCCCTTGGTGGGCAGCACACCCATGTTGACGCCGACATTGATGAACGCCTGCACGCCGAGCCACAGGCCGAAGCCGGAGGCGAGATAGGAGGCGAACTTCAGTCCGCTGTCGTAGGCGCGCCGCGCGATCACGAAGGCGCGCCAGATGAGCGCCAGAAACAGCCCGAGGGTCAGCAGCACGCCGGCCAGGCCGAGCTCCTCGGCGAGTACCGCGAACAGAAAATCGGTGTGCGCCTCCGGCAGGTAGAAGAGCTTCTGCACGCTGGCGCCCAGGCCGACACCGAACCAGGCACCGCGGCCGATGGCGATGAGCGACTGTGTCAGCTGAAAGCCGCCGTTGAACGGGTCTGCCCAGGGATCCAGGAACGCCATGAAGCGGTGCAGGCGGTAGCTGGAGAACAGCACCAGCGGCGTCATCGCCGCCGCGGTCACCAGCAGCATGCACAGCATCCAGCGCAGGCGCGCCCCGGCCAGGAACAGCAGCCCGAAGCCGGTGATGAACAGCACGCTGGCCGCGCCGAAATCCGGCTCGCCCAGCAGCAGCAGCGCCATCACCGCCAGCAGCGCCAGCGGCCGCAGCAGCCCCCCGAGTCCGGCGCGCAGATCCTCCTCGTAGCGCACCGCGTAGCGGGCGAGGTAGATCAGCGTGAGCACGCGCGCCGCCTCCGACACCTGGAAGCTCATGCCCGGCAGGCGCAGCCAGCGGCGCGAGCCGTTGACCACGTGCCCCAGCCCCGGCACCAGCACCAGCAGCAGCAGCAGCGCCGCCAGGAACAGCAGCGCGAGCGCGCACTGCTCGAGCCGCTCGGTGGGGATGCAGAAGGCGACCGCGGCCGCTCCCGTGCCGACCACCGCGAGCAGCAGCTGCCGCTCCAGATACGCGAAGGGCTGGCCGTCGCGGCCGGCGAGGCTGATGGAGGCCGAGGTCACCATGATGAGCCCGAGCAGCACGATGCAGGAGGTGAGCATCACCGTCGGGGCATCGAGCACCGCTCCCGCGCGCACTCTCACGCCCGCGCTCATGCGGCCAGCTCCCGCACGGCCTGTGCGAAGCTGTCGCCGCGATGCGCATAGTCGCGGAACATATCCAGGCTCGCACAGGCCGGTGACAGCAGCACCGTGTCGCCCGGCTGCGCCAGCTGCGCGGCGCGCGCGACCGCCGCGGGCAGGCTGGCGCAATACTCGCACGCACACGCCCCCGCGAGCGCCGCGCCCAGCCGCTGCGCGTCCCGCCCGATCAGCAGCGCGCAGCGCACGCGCCCGGCGAGCCCCGCCCGCAGCGGCGCGAAGTCCTGCCCCTTGCCCTCCCCGCCGGCGATCACGATCAGCCTCGCGGGCGCAGGCGCGGGCGCAGCGGCGGCGGCACCTGCCGTCGCGCCCGCCGCCGCGTCCGTCAGGCCGCGCACCGCCGCCAGCGTTGCCCCCACGTTGGTGCCCTTGGAATCGTCGATGTAGCGCACGCCGCGCACGTCGGCCACCCACTGCATGCGATGCGGCAGGCCGGCAAAGTCGCGCAGCGCCGCCACGCACGCCTCGCGCGGCAGCGCGAGCGCCTCGCCGAGCGCCAGCGCCGCGAGCGCGTTGGCCGCGTTGTGCAGCCCCGCGATGCGCAGCTGCGCGAGCGGCAGCAGCGGCTCGCCGTGCGCCATGAGCCAGGAGTGCCCGTCGCGCTCGGCCAGGCCGTAATCGGCGCCGGCGTCCGCGCGCAGTGAAAAGCTCAGGCGCGGCTGGCCCGCCGGCGGCATCGCCCTCACCAGCGCATCGTCCCGATTGATCACCGCGAGCTCGCAGTGCGCGAAGATGCGCGCCTTGGCGGCCGCGTACGCAGCGAGGTCCGCGTAGCGATCCAGATGATCGGGGCTGACATTGAGCACGGCGGCGGCGGCGAGCCGCAGCGACTCGGTGCACTCGAGCTGAAAGCTCGACAGCTCCAGCACGTACAGCTCGGCCGCGCCGTCCAGCAGCTCCAGCGCCGGGGCGCCCAGATTACCGCCCACCCGCACCGCGCGGCCGGCGCGCGCGGCCATCTGCCCGAGCAGCGTCGTCACGGTGCTCTTGCCGTTGGTGCCGGTGATGGCGGCCACCGGCGCGCGCGCCGCGTGCGCGAACAGCTCGATGTCGCCGACCATCGGCAGGCCGCGCTCGCGCGCGGCCTCGAAGAACGCACCCGTCGGCGCAACGCCCGGTGACAGCACCAGCAGGTCCGCACCCTCCAGCAGCGTCGCATCGAACCCGCCGGTGCGCACCAGCGCCGGCACGCCGCTCGCGGCGAGCCCCGCGCGCCCCGGCGGATCCGCGCGACTGTCGGTGACGGCCACGCTGGCGCCCTCGGCCGCCAGATAGCGCGCCGCAGACACACCCGTCTTGCCCAGCCCCACCACCACGGCGCGGCAGCCCGCGTAGCGCAGAAGGCCCTTTGCCCGCATTGCGTTCATCGCCCCGCTCATCGCAGCTTCAGCGTGGCCAATCCGGCCAGCACCAGCAGCAGGCTGATGATCCAGAAGCGCACGATCACCTTCGGCTCGGCCCATCCCTTGAGCTCGAAGTGGTGGTGGATCGGCGCCATGCGAAAGATGCGTCGGCCCGTCAGCTTGAAGGAGCCCACCTGCAGAATCACCGAGGCGGTCTCCGCCACGAACACCCCGCCCATGAGCAGCGCGACGATCTCCTGGCGCACCACCACGGCCACCACCCCGAGTCCCGCGCCGAGCGCGAGCGCGCCGATGTCGCCCATGAACACCTGCGCCGGATAGGAGTTGAACCACAGAAACCCCAGCCCCGCCCCGCCCAGCGCGCTGCAGAAGATCAGCAGCTCCCCCGCCTGCGGGATCGCGGGAATCGCCAGATAGCGCGCGTAGATCTCGTTGCCGCTCGCGTAGGCGAACACCCCCAGCGCCCCCGCCACCAGCACCGCGGGCATGATCGCCAACCCGTCCAGCCCGTCGGTGAGGTTCACGGCGTTGCTCATGCCGACGATCATGAAGTAGGCGATCGTGATGAAGCCCGCCGCCCCCAGCGGCACGCTGATCGTCTTGATGAACGGCACGAAAAAATCCGTCTCCGCGGGCACGTGCGCGCTGCGGTACAGAAACACCGCCGCGCCCGCGCCCAGCACCGACTGCCAGAAGTATTTCCAGCGCGCGATCAGCCCGCGCGAGTTGCCGACCACGAGCTTCAGGTAATCGTCGTAGCAGCCGATCGCGCCGAACCCGACCGTCACCCCGAGGGACACCCACACGAAACGGTCGCGCAGATCCGCCCACAGCAGCGTACTCACCACGATCGCCACGATGATCAGCGCCCCGCCCATGGTCGGCGTGCCGGCCTTGGGCAGGTGCGAGCTCGGCCCCTCGCTGCGCACCACCTGACCGATCTGGTAGCGCGACAGCCGCTTGATCATCGCCGGCCCGACCAGCAGCGACAGGCACAGCGCCGAGGCCACCGCGAGAATCGCCCGCAGCGTCAGGTACGAGAACACGCGAAACACGCTGTGGTGCACGGCGAGCAGCTTGGCGAGCCAGTACAGCATCGCTCAACCCATCCCCGCCACGGCGCTCGCCGCCGCGGCGCTCGCGCTGCCCGCGCTGCCCGCGCTGCCCGCGCTGCCCGCGCCGCCCGCGCCGCCCTCCGCGGCCTCCGGCGCGAGCGACTCGACCAGCCGCTCCAGCCGATTGACGCGCGAGCCCTTGACCAGCAGCGTCACGCTCGGCTCCAGCGCCTGTGACAGCGCGCGCTGCAGCGCCGTGGCGTCCTCGAAGCGCTCGGCGCCCGCGCCGAAGCAGTCCGCCGCCAGCGCCGCGAGGGCTCCGTAGCTGTAGAGCCGCTCCACGCCCAGGGTGCGCGCTGCCTCGCCGATCTCACGGTGACTCGCGGCGGCGAACTCGCCGAGCTCCGCCATGTCGCCCAGCACCAGCCAGCGCCGCCGCGGTATCTGTGCCAGCACCTCCAGGCCCACGCGCACCGAGCTGGGATTGGCATTATATGAATCATCGATCAGCCAGCCGCCGTCCGTCCGTCGCCGCAGCTGCAGGCGCCCGCGCACGGCGCGCACGCTCGCGAGGCCCGCCCCCACCTGCTCGAGGCTGGCCCCCGCGCTCACCGCGGCCGCCGCGGCCGCGAGCGCGTTGAGCACGTTGTGGCGGCCGGCGAGCGCCAGCCGCACCGTCACGCGCCCCGCCGGCGCGTACAGATCGAAGCTGCTCGCAAATCCCTGCGCGTCCAGCTGCAGCCGCAGCTGCCGGGCGGTGAACTCCGCCGGCGCGGCCAGCCCGAAGCTCACCACGCGCGCCGCCGTGCTCGCGCGCCACAGCCCGACGAAGGCGTCATCGGCATTGAGCACCGCGGTCGCGGCGCCCGGCAGCTCCGCGACCATCTCCCCCTCGGCGCGCGCCGCGCCCTCGAGCGAGCCGAAGCCCTCCAGATGCTCGGCCCCCGCGTTGGTGATCAGGCCGATGTCCGGGCGCGCGATCCGCACCAGCTGCGCGACATCGCCGGCGCGGTTCGCGCCCATCTCGATCACCGCGCTGCGGTGCTCGGGAGTGAGCCGCAGCAAGGTCAGGGGCACGCCCAGATGATTGTTCAGATTGCCGCGTGTCGCCAGGCACGGACCGCCCTGCGCCAGAACCGCGGCGATCATCTCCTTCACCGTGGTCTTGCCGTTGCTGCCCGCCACGCCGATGAGCGGTCCGGAAAAACGCGCACGCGCCGCGCTCGCCGCGCGCGCCAGCGCCGCCTCGACGTTGTCCACCACGATCTGCGCGAGGCTCACGGGCTGCTCGCGCCGCACGATCGCCCCGGCCGCACCGCGCGCGGCCGCATCGGCGAGGAACTGATGGCCGTCGAGCCTCTGGCCGGCCAGCGCCGCGAACAGCTCGCCGGCGCTCAGGCGGCGCGAATCGATCCCGACCTCGTGGAAGGCCCGGTCCGCCCCCACCAGGCGCCCCCCGCAGGCCGCGGCAAATTCGGCCAGGGTGCCGATCATGCCGGCCTCCGGGTCATACCGGTCTCCGGTCATACCGCCCTCCGCGAGGCGAGCGCCGCGCGCACCGCGGCGCTGTCGCTGAACTCACGCCGCTCATCGCCGACGAGCTGATACTCCTCGTGACCCTTGCCGGCCACGAGCACCACATCGGGCGGCCCGGCCTCGCCCAGCGCCGCGCGGATCGCGGCGCCGCGATCGTGGATCACGCGCGCGCGCGCCGCGGCGCCCGCCGCCGTGATGCCCTGCAGGATGGCAGTCGTGATCTGCGCGGGATCCTCCCCGCGCGGGTTGTCGTCCGTGACGATGATCCGGTCGGCGCCGGCGGCGGCGATGCGGCCCATCTCGGCGCGCTTGCCGCGGTCGCGCTCGCCCCCGCAGCCGAACACGCACCACAGATGCCCCGTGCACAGCGCGCGTGCGGCGGCCAGCGCCTGCGCGAGCGCATCGGGCGTGTGGGCATAGTCGATCAGCGCCAGCGGCGCCGCTCCCCCGCCTTCGGGCTGCATGCGCCCCGGCGGCGGCTGGCAGCGCGACAGCGCATCGCACGCTCTCTCGAGCGGCACCCCGCGCGCCAGCAGCAGCGCCAGGACGGTCAGCAGGTTGTCGGCATTGAACCGCCCGCGCAGCGGGCTCGACAGCCGCGCGTCACCCCGCGGGGTCTGCACCCGGAGCACCAGGCCCTCGCGGCTGGCCGTGACGTCCGCGGCGCAAACGGACTCGGCCGCCCCGAAGCCCTGCGCAGGGTGCTGCGAGGTCACCAGCAGCCGCACCGGCCGCCCGCCCGCTTCGGCCGCGGCCAGGAAGCGCCGCGCCAGAGCGCGGCCGAAGTCGTCATCGACGTTCACGATGCGCGCCGCCAGTGCGGGCCACTCGAGCAACCGCGCCTTGGCGGCGCCGTAGGCACTCATGTCGCCGTGGTAGTCCAGATGATCGCGCGTGAGGTTGGTGAAGGCCGCGGCGTGCAAGCGCACGCCCGCGCAGCGCTCCTGGTCGAGCGCGTGCGAGGACACCTCCATCGCCACCGACTCGACACCGGCCGCGAGCAGCTGCGCGAGCAGCCGGTGCAGCGTCAACACGTCGGGGGTGGTGTGGCTCAACACGCGCAGCGGCCGTGGCGCGCCGGCGTCACCGGCGTCACCGGCGTCATCGGCGTCATCGGCGTCACCGCCGGCGACGGCCGCACCCGCGGCGCCGGCACCGAAGCTCACCACGCCGAGGGTGCCCAGGTAGGCGCTGCGCCGGCCCAGCAGGCCGAGCGCCTGGGCGAGCAGCCAGGCGCAGGTGGTCTTGCCATTGGTACCGGTGACCGCGTCGACGACCAGGTGTGCGGACGGCGCATCGTAGAAGCGATCGGCGATCACACCGAGCTTGCCATGCAGATCCGGCACCTCGCGCACCACGATGGAGGCATCCAGCGGCGGCGGGACGACCTGCGGGGCGCTCTCCCAGAGGATCACGCGCGCGCCGGCATGGGCCGCTCGTTGCGCGAATTCGAGCCCATGATGGGCGCGGCCGCGGCAGGCCAGGAACGCCGCCCCCGGGCGCACCGTGCGGCTGTCCAGGGTGAGCTCCGAGGCGGTGAGATCCTCGGGCACCTCGACGATCCCGCGCAGCACCGGTGCGAGCGCGCGAGCCGCAGGGCTGACGCTGCTCGTCGCGGTGCTCGCGAGGCTCATCGGCTCGCCACCTGCTGGTTGTAGGGCAGCGGCGCGTCCGGCGAGCTCAGCTCATCGGGTGCGACGCCCAGCAGCCGCAGCGCGCCGCCCACCACCGCCGAGAACACCGGCGCGGACACATCCCCCCCGAGATGCTCGCCCGCGGTGGGGTCATCGATGACGACGGCCGCGGCGAGCCGCGGCGCCGAGGCCGGCGCCACCCCGGCAAAGATCGATGTGTAGTGATCCTTCGAGTAGCTGCCGTCGATGAACTTGTAGGCGGTGCCGGTCTTGCCCGCGACGCTGTAGCCGGGTATGCGCGCGCGCACGCCCGTGGCCCCTTCCTGGGTGGTGACCGCCTCGAGCAGATCCACCAGCTCGCGTGCCACGCGCTCGGGCAGCACGCGCTCGCCCGGCGGGGGATCATCGACGCGCAGGAACGACACCGGCCGGCGCACACCCATCGCCCCCAGGGTGGCGTAGGCCGAAGCGAGCTGCAGCGGCGTGACCGAGATGCCGTAGCCGTGCGAGAGCGTCGCGATGGTGATCGCCCGCCAGTGCGCATAGTTGGTGAACACCCCGGCCGACTCGCCCGGAAAAGCGCTGTCGGTGATCTGTCCGAAGCCGAAGCGGCTCAACGTCGACCAGATCTGTCGCGGCTGCAGCTGCAGGGCGAGCTTCGCCATGCCGACGTTGGAGGACTTGGCGAGCACCGTGGCGAGATCCACCGTGCCGAGATCGTGCTCGTCCTCGAAGGTGCGATCGCCGACCTGGATGAAGCCGGGATGGGTGTCGATGAGACTGTGCGGCTCGAAGCGACCCGACGCGAGCCCCGCCGCGACGATGAACGGTTTGATGCTCGATCCCGGCTCGAACAGGTCGGTCACTGCGCGGTTGCGGTAGTCGGCCGCGGCGAGCTGATCGCGATTGTTCGGATTGAACGCCGGCTGGTTCGCCATGGCGAGAATCTCGCCGGTATCCACGTCGATGACCACCACCGAGCCGGAGCGCGCGCGGTTGGCGAGCACCGCGCTCTGGAGCTCGCGGTAGGCGAGGTACTGGATGCGCAGGTCGAGGCTGAGCACCAGATCGCGGCCCGGCCGCACCGCGCGGATGCTGTCGACGTCCTCGACCTCCTGGCCGGTGCTGTCCTGGATCACGCGCTTCTCGCCGTCCTGGCCGGCAAGCCAGCTGTCAAACGCCAGCTCCAGCCCATCCTGACCGGTGTCGTCGATGCTGGTGAAGCCGAGCACGTGTCCGGTGACCGCTCCGGCCGGATAGTAGCGGCGATATTCGCGCGACAGATTCACCCCGGCCAGATCCAGCGCCGCAACGCGCCGCGCCTCGGCGGGATCCACGCCGCGCGCCACGTACAGGAACTGGCGATCCATGTTGCTGGTCACGCGGCGCATCAGCGCGGCGCGATCCAGCCCCAGGACATGCGCGAGCTGCGGCAGGTCCTGCAGGTCCCCGTCGAGCCCCAGCGGATCGATCCACACCGAGTCCACCGGAGTGCTCACGGCGAGCGGCTCGCCGTTGCGGTCGGTGATGTCGCCGCGATGCGCCGGGATGGAGGCGATACGCGAGAAACGCTCATCGCCCTGCTGTGTGAGAAAGCTGTGATCCACCAGCTGCAGGTCCACGGCGCGTCCGAGCAGCCCCAGCGCCGCCAGCGCCAGCAGCACGAACGCGAACAGCAGCCGCAGGCGATGCGAGTACGGTCGCGCGCGGGCACTGCCCCGGCCGGCATGCTCGGCGCGCGCCCCGGCGCGGCGCGCGGCACGCCGTCGCAGCACCCCCGAGAGCCTCCTGCGCTTCATGGCTTGAGTATCACGATGTCCTGCGGATCGGGCCTGCTCATGTGCAAGCGCTGGGTGGCGACGCGCTCGACCAGCGCGTAGGTGGACCAGGTGCCCTGCTCCAGTTGCAGCCGGCCCCATTCATCGTCGAGCGCATCGCGCGCCTCGTCGAGGTGATCGAGCTGCACGAACAGCGCGCGCGCGCGGTACTTGGCATAGATCGCGCCGGCCGCCGAGGCCAGCACCGCGCACCACAGCAGCGGCAGCGTCACCAGCAGCAGGGCTCGCGAGCCGCTCATGCGGCTCCCGGGCGCTGCGCCGGCGGGGGCGCGGGCGCGAGCCGCTCGGCGACGCGCAGTACCGCGCTGCGCGCGCGCGGGTTGGCGGCGATCTCGCGCGCCCCGGGGCGCTGCTGGCGGCCCACGCGGCGCAGCGTCAGCGGCGCAGCCGCCCGCAGCTGCGCTTCCCGCAGCGGCAGCGTGGCGAGCCTCGCGTCGAGCTGCGCGTGGCTGCGGATGAACTGCTTGACCAGTCGATCCTCGAGCGAATGAAAGCTGATCACCGCCAGGCGAGCGCCCGGCCGCAGCAGCGACACGGCCTGCTCCAGTCCACTCTGCAGTTGTGAGAGCTCCTCGTTGACGTGCATGCGCAGCGCCTGAAAGGTGCGCGTCGCGGGGTGCTTGCCGGGCTCGCGCGTACGCACGCAGCGTGCCACCAGCCCGGCCAGCTCGCCGGTGCGTGTCAGCGGCCGCGCCGTGCGCGCCTGCACGATCGCCGCGGCGATGCGGCCGGCGAAGCGCTCCTCCCCGAGGGTGGCGATCACGCGGCGGATCTCGTCGCGGCTCGCCGCGGCCAGCCACACGGAAGCCGGCCGTCCGCGCGTCGGGTCCATGCGCATATCGAGGGGACCGTCGCGGCTGAAGCTGAAACCGCGCGCCGGGTCCGCGAGCTGCGGCGAGGAGACACCCAGATCGAACAGCACACCGTCGCAGTACGCTGCCGGCAGGTGGGGACGCACCACGGCTGCGAGCCTGGCGAATTCACCGTGCAGCAGGCACAGCCGCGGCTCGTGCGCGAAGCGCACGCGGCCGGCCTCGATCGCCGCGGGGTCGCGGTCGAGCGCGATGAGTCGTCCCTGTGGACCGAGCAGCTGCAGGATGCGCGCGCTGTGTCCGCCGCGCCCGAAGGTCGCATCGACGTAGGTCCCGGCGGGAAGCACGGCCAGCGCCGTGAGCGCCTCCTCGACCAGCACCGCAGTGTGCTCGGCGCTGCCGGGCTCGGCGCCGGTGACTTCGGCGTCGGCGGGCTCATCGGCCGGGTGCGCTTGGGGCGTGAGTTTCTGCGGCGTGTGCTCATCCCAATGCGTTCCCCGACCCCCGTGCTTCGCGCGCCGCTTCAAAGCGACAGCGAATCCAATTGCCCCGGCAGCGGCGTGCCCGACGTGTCGCTCTTCAGCCAGGCATCACGCCGCTCGTTCCAGCGTGCCTCGTCCCAGAGCTCGCAGCGACTGCCCTGGCCGAGCAGCACCGCATGGCGGTTGAGTGCCGCGAGCTCGCGCAGTTCCGGGGGAAGCAGCAGCCGGCCGTGCCCGTCCAGGGCAATATCCGTGGCATGACCCACCATCAGGCGCTGCAGCCGGCGCGACTCGGGCTGCAGGCTCGGCAGCTCCATCAGGCGGCGCTCCACCAGCTCCCAGTCGTTCAGCGGATAGATCAGCAGGCACTGCCCGTCGAGATCCAGGGTGACCACGACCTGTCCCTGGGAGCGCTCGAGCAGCCTTTCCCGGTAGCGCGTGGGGACCACGACGCGTCCTTTATCGTCCAGAGTGATTTTTGCTGCGCCGCGAAACACGAGAGACCGAAGGGGTGGTGAAGCTCACCCATTCCCTCCCACTTTTTCCCACTTGTTGCCACTATAGAAACGCCCGCCCCATCCGTCAACGGCTTTCGAGGAATTTTTTTAAGCGGCGTATGGACTTACGCGCCGAAGGTCGAAATACAGATCGCATTTTGCATGACCTTCTTTTGGGATCATGGAGTTGAGCCGGAAAGCTCGGAACCATTTCATTCCCGTCGTGCGACGCGGCAGCCGACGGTGAGGAGCGGAGAGTCGGCCTGTAAGCCGGGTTCTGTCGTGAGCAGTCATTCCTCTGGGACGTGCGTCACCGCACGCCTCGAGCGGCCTACCCGGAAGCACGCGCGGGCGTTCGCTGCAGCCTCAAAGCGGCTGCGACTTCCCTATTTGGCCTTGCTCCAGGTGGGGTTTGCCGTGCCGTCGATGTTGCCACCGACGCGGTGCGCTCTTACCGCACCATTTCACCCTTACCAGCACCGTTGCCGGCGCTTCGGCGGTTTGCTTTCTGTTGCACTGTCCGTGGGCTCGCGCCCCCCAGGCGTTACCTGGCACCCTGCCCGCCGAGCCCGGACTTTCCTCCACGTTCCGAAAAACGCAGCGACTGCCCGGCCGGCTCTCCGCTCCGCCACGATAGCGACTTGCGCCGGCCCGTCAATCCCCGTGACGCAGGCGGCGCGCCAGATCGTAGGCGACGCTGCGCGGCACGCCGGCCAGCTGTGCCGCGATCGCGGCGGCGCGCGCCGGGGGCAGCTCCGGCAGCAGCAGCGCAAGCGCGCGCGTGAGCAGCGTTGCCGTGCCCGCGGCGCTCACCGCGCCCGCATCGTCTGCCGCACCCGCATCGTCTCCGACGCCCGCTTCGTCTGCCGCACCCGCCGTGCGCGCCGCCCCCGCATCGAGCCTCGCGGCTGCGGATCCGCTGCCGCGGCCTTCGACCAGCAGCGTGATCTCGCCGCGGCTCACACGCGCGTCACCGCGCGCGGCGGCCGCGAGCTCACCGAGCGTGCCGCGATACACGGTCTCATGCAGCTTGGTGAGCTCACGTGCCAGTACCGCGCTGCGTTGTTCGCCGAACAGCCGCACCATGTCCTCGAGCGTCGCGCCGATGCGATGTGGCGCCTCGAAAAACACCAGCGTGCGTGGCTCGCCGACGAGCTGGGCGAGCGCGGCGCGCCGCGCGGCGGCGCGCGCCGGCAGGAATCCTTCGAACACGAAGCGGTCGGTCGGCAGGCCCGCGATGCTCAGCGCCGCGGTCAGCGCCGAGGGACCGGGGAGCGTGCGCACCGCGATGCCGGCGGCCGCCGCCGCGCGCACCAGACCGAAGCCCGGATCCGACAGCAGCGGCGTGCCGGCATCGCTCACCAGCGCCACAACCTTGCCGGCCCGCAGCTCGTCGATCAGCTGCTGCACGCGCTGCGTCTCGTTGTAGTCATGTAGCGACAGCAGCCGCGCCGACAGGCCGAGCGTTCTGAGCAGCTGCCCCGTGCGACGCGTATCCTCGGCCGCGATCAGATCCGCGGCGGCGAGCGCGGCGCGCGCGCGCGGCGACAGATCGGCGAGATTGCCGATCGGCGTGGCGACGACGTCGAGTCGGCCGCCGCCGACCGCCGCGGCCGCCTCGCGCGCCGCCGCCGGGCCCGCCTCACGATCGTGCATCGCGGCGGTCCGCCGCTCGCGCTTCGCGGCCGAGTGTTTCGCTGGGATGTGATCGGGCCGAGCCACTATAATTCCCCGTGCGTTTTCCTAGCCGCGCCGCTCGAGGCACGCGCTGCGCGCGGGCCGGCGGGGTGCCGGCCGTTCGCGTCAGGCGCCGTCTTGCCGCTCGCGCAGCTTGCAGGGCCCGGGATCCATGATGCAACCAAAAGCCTGTTTTCCGCGCGGCCGCTGGCTGCCGATCGGCATGGGACTGCTGCTCAGCTCCTGCCTGAGCCTGCCGCCCCAGGTCGCACCGCTCGCGCCGCAGCGGCAGAGCGCAGCCGAGCTGTCGCGGCGCGGCGAGCACGCGCAGGCCGCCGGCAGCTACGAGGCCCTGGCCGCCAGCAGCGCCCCGGACGCGCGCGTCGAGCTGCTGTTGTCGGCCGCGCGCGAATGGCTGGCCGCCACCCGCCCCGCCGACGCGGCCCGCGATCTGGCGGCGATCCATGCGCCGCCGGGCAGTGCGCAGGCGTACGAGCGTGCGCTGCTCGACGCCGAGGCGTTCCTCGGATTGCAGCGCCCGCAGGCGGCGTGGAGCGAGATCAGCGCGTTACCGGCTGCGAGCGCGCCGGCGGCGGCCCTGCAGTATTACTCGCTGCGCATGCGCATCGCCCTGGCGGACGATCGTCCCGTCGAGGGCATCCGCGCTGAAGCATCCTGCGAGCCCTACACCCCCGGCACTGCGCAGCGGCTGCAGCTGCGCTCGCAGCTGCTCGCGGGTCTGCTGCAGGCGCGTGCGCGCGGCGTGAGCCTCGCGCCCGGCCGGCAGAGCGATGTGCTCGTGCGCGGCTGGCTCGAGCTCGGCGCCACCGCGGTGCGCCCGGGCGCCACCTCGCTCAACAGCGCCGCGCTCGCGGCCCGCTGGCGCGCGCGCTATCCGGACCATCCGGGCGTCGCGATCCTCGCGCAGGCCTTTCCCACCCCGCTCGGCAGCACCGCGCCGGGCAGCCGCCTCGCGCTGCTGCTGCCGTTGAGCGGACCGAACGCGGCCGACGGGGCGACCGTGCGCGACGGCTTCCTGAGCGCTCTCTACCAGTTGCCCGCCGCGAGCCGACCGCCGCTGCGTCTGTACGACACCGCGGCGATCCCGGCCGCGCGGGCGCTCATGCAGGCGCGCGCCGACGGCAGCACCTTCATCGTCGGCCCGCTGCTGTCTGACGCGGTGGCGGCGGTGGCGAACCTCGGCCCCGAGCCGATCCCGCTGCTTGCGCTGAACCTTCTGCCCGACGGCCAGGCGGCTCCCGCGGATCTGTACCAGTTTGCGCTCTCACCCTACGATGAGGCGCGCATGGTCGCGCGGCGCGTCCTCGCGGACGGCCGGCAGCACGGCATCATCGTCGTGCCGCGCAATCCCTGGGGAATGCGTGTCGCGACCGCGTTCGAGCGCGAGCTCACGCTCGGGGGCGGCAGCGTGATCGCCCAGGTCACCTACGACCCGGCGGCGCACGACTACGGCGATGAGCTGAGCAGCGTCTTGCGCATCGATGACAGCGAGGCGCGCCACGAGCGCCTCGAGCGCGCCCTCGGGACCAAGTTGAACTTCGAGCCGCGCCATCGCGGCGACATCCAGTTCGTATTCATCATCCCCTATGACGAGATCAACGCGCGGCTGATCGAGCCGCAGCTGCGCTACTACTACGCCGCGGACATCCCCAGCTATTCGATCTCCCGGGCCTACGAGCCCGAGGGACTCGATGCCAACCAGGACATCGCCGGCCTGATGTATCCCGATATGCCCTGGATGGTCGATGCCCAGGGCGCGGTGGCGGACCTGCGCAGCAGCATCGGGGACGCCTGGGGCAATCGCGCCGACTGGCGCAATCGCCTGTTCGCATTCGGCTACGACGCCTGTCAGCTGATGCTCGCGATGTCGGCCCCCGGCAGCAATCCGGCCACCGTGCAGATCGACGGCCTCACCGGTCAGTTGCACTTCGATGCCCAGCGGCGCGTGCAGCGCGACCTGATCTGGGTGCGCGTGGATGCCCGCGGGGATCCCCGACCGCTGGCCGCCAGCGCACCGCCCGAGCCCGGCGGCGCGCCGAACCCGGCCGCCCCGCAAGCCGCGCTCGCGCCGCGCGGCTGACTGGGTCGGGCCCCAAGGACCTCGAAGCGAACCACTCCGCCTGCGCACTGGCCTGCCGGCATCAGCCCACGTTCAGCCCCGCCAACGGCATCACCACGTGCATTTTCAGGCGAACGCGCGGCTTTTTGCGGCTGCCGCGCCCGCTTGCCGGCCGCACACTGCACGCGCCATGTCCGCCACCACGATGGCGCCCTATCCGGGGGCCGCGAGCGAGCGGCGGCGCCGCGGCCTGCTCGCCGAGCTGCGCGCCGCGCGGCTGCTGCAGCAGGCCGGCTTTCGGATCCTGGTGCGTAATTACCGCTGCCGCGGCGGGGAGCTCGACCTCGTGGCGCGCCGTGGGAGGCTGCTGGTCATCGCCGAGGTGCGCCTTCGATCCAGCAGCGCCTTCGGGGGCGCCGCGCACAGCATCACCGCCGCCAAGCGCCGCCGCCTGCTGTTCGCCGCGCGGCACCTGCTCGCGCGCCATCCCTCGCTCGCGCGGCTGAACGTGCGCTTCGACGCGCTGCTGACCCGCGGGGCATCCGCACCCATCGAGTGGCTGCAGGCGGTGATGTGAGGCAGCGGGGGCAGCGGGGGCAGCGCCTGCCCGACGCTACTTGACGACGGTCAGTTTGGCGCGGCGCTTGGTGCCACCGGCCGCGGAGGCGGCGGCCGGCGGCGGCGGCGGCTCGTCGCGCTCGCTCTCGGAGAAGATCATGCCCTCGCCGGTCTCGCGCGCGTAGATTCCGAGGATCGACTGGATCGGCACCCTGACGTGGTGGACCACTCCGGCGAAGCGCGCATCGAACTGCACCACGTCGTTCTTCAGCTGCAGGCGCTGAGTGGCCGAGGCCGACAGGTTCAGCACGATCTTGCCGTCCTTCACGTAGGCCGCCGGCACCTCCACCCCCGCCTGCTGCGCATCGACGATCACGTGCGGCGTGTAGCCGCTGTCGCTGATCCACTCATGCATCGCGCGCAGCAGGTACGGCCGGCGTGGTACCGCCGCCCGCTCGCCCGCGCCGGCGTCGCGGGACGCCATCACTCACCCCTCATCCTGCGCTCCGCGTCCGACAGGCTCGCGCGGAACGAGCCACGCGCGAACAGGTTGCTCGCGTAGCGCGCCAGCGCCTGCGCCTGCGGTGGCAGATCGATCTCGTAGCGGCGCAGCCGCCAGAGAATGGGTGCGATGCTGGCATCCACCAGCGAGAATTCGTCGCTCAGAAAGTACGGTTTGACCTTGAACACTTCGGCGCTCTGCAGGATGGCGTCACGCAGGATCTTGCGGTCGCGCGCCACGTGCTTGCGGTCGTGATCCTCGTCGATCTGCTGGGCGAGCCCATACCAGTCGCGCTCGATGCGGTACAGCGCCAGCCGAAACTGCGCCCGCAGGATCGGATCCACCGGCATCAGCGGCGGATGCGGAAAGCGCTCGTCCAGGTACTCGAGGATGACGCGCGAGTCGTACAGCACCAGATCCCGGTCCACCAGCGTGGGCAGGCTGTGGTAGGGATTCAGATCGAGCAGATCCTCCGGATAGCGGCCCGGCACCACATCGATGACATCGATCTCGACGCCCTTCTCGGCCAGCACGATGCGCGTGCGATGACTGTGCGGCTCTTCCGGGGCCGAGAACAGCGTCATGACCGAGCGACGAGTCATGCATCAGCCCTCCTCTGGCGGGGGCACCGGTCCCGGCACGGGCCTCGCGGCCCGGACCGCTCCGGCGACGGAGATTCTGCTCAATGCACGTCTTTCCAGTATTCCTTCTTCAGCAACCAGGCGAACCCCGTGAGCGCCAGCAGAAACAGCACGACCCAGTAGCCGAGCCTGCGTCGCTCGACCTGCGCCGGCTCGCCGACGTAATCGAGGAAGTTGACGGTATCGCGCACGAACTGGTCGAACTGGTCGGGCGTCATGTTGCCGGAGGAGACGGTCACGAAGTGGTCGAACTCCTGCTCGGTGGTGCCATCCGGCAGCCTGACGGGGCGAAACACCGCGTCCTTGACTCCCTCGAGGTCGGACAGCACGTCGGGCATCGCCACATTCGGGTCGGCCAGATTGTTGCTGTGGGTGGGACTGGTGGAATCCTGGTAGAAGGTCTTCAGGTACCTATAGACGAAATCGGTGCCCAGGTAGCGCGTGATGTCCGACAGATCGGGCGGCGCCTTGCCGAACCACGCCTCCGCGTCGGCGGCGGGCATCGGCGAGATGATGTAATCCAGGTGGTTGCCGCCCGGTGGCACCAGGTTGGCGTCCAGCACCGCATCCGGGATGCGCAGGTCGGTCGCCATGCGCTGATAGCGCTCGTACTGCAGCGAATGGCAGCCCTGACAGTAGTTCATGAAATCGCGCGCGCCCCGCTGCAGCGAGGCGAGGTCGGCGACGTTGTTGTCCGCGGTCCAGGCCTGCCAGTCCACCGGCGCGGTGGCAGCGGCGGCCTCGGCCGCGCGCGCCGCCAGCGGGGCGGCCGCCAGCGGCAGCGCGAGCACCGCCAGCAGCAGCGTGGGCGACCTCAACGACGGCTTACTCATGGGCATGGAACCTGACCCTGTCGGGGACCGGCTTGACCGGATCGATGCGCGAGTAGAAGGGCATCAGGACGAAGAAGGCGAAGTAGCCTCCCAGGAATACCCGCGAGATCTCCACGACGCTGGGCGTGACCGACTGTCTGCCCAGGTACATCAGCGCGAGAAACGACACCGTGAAGATGCCCAGGAACAGCTTGAAGATCCAGCCGCGATAACGGATCGATTTCACCGGCGAGCGGTCCAGCCACGGCAGGAAGAAATACGCCACCACCGCCAGCAGCAGCGCCAGCGCGCCGATGCCCTTGTTCGGAAAGGAGCGCAGGATCGCGTAATACGGCGTGAAGTACCACGCCGGCACGATGTCCGCCGGGGTGGACACCGGGTCGGCGGGCGTGAAGTTGGCCGGCTCGAGGAACAGCCCGTTGAAGGTCGGCATCTCGAACACCACCAGTGCGAACACCGTCAGGAACGCGCAGATGCCGACCAGGTCCTTCACGGTGTAGTAGGGATGGAACGGGATGCCGTCGAGCGGCTTGCCGGCGGCGTCCTTGTGCGCCTTGATCTCGACGCCGTCGGGATTGTTCGATCCCGAGTGGCGCAGCGCCACGAGGTGCAGCACCACCAGCAGCAGCAGGATCAGCGGAATCGCCACCACGTGCAGCGCGAAGAACCGGTTGAGCGTGGCGTCGGACACGCCGTAATCGCCGCGAATCCACTGCACCAGCCCGCCACCGATGAGCGGCACGGTGCCGAAGATGTTGATGATCACCTGCGCCGCCCAGTACGACATGTTGCCCCAGGGCAGCACGTAGCCCATGAACGCCTCGCCCATGAGCGCCAGATAGATGATCATGCCGAACAGCCACAGCAGCTCGCGCGGGGCCTTGTACGAGCCGTACAGCATGCCGCGGTAGATGTGCAGATAGATGACCACGAAGAACGCCGAGGCCCCGGTGGAATGGATGTAGCGGATCAGCCAGCCGAAGTCGACCTCCCGCATGATGAAGTTGACCGACTGGAACGCCGTGGCCGCCCCGGGCTTGTAGAACATCGTCAGAAAGATGCCCGTCAACAGCTGAATGACCAGCACCACGAGGGCGATGAAGCCGAAGAAGTACCAGAAGTTGAAATTCTTGGGCGCGTAGTACTCGAGCGCCTGGCTGCGGATGAAGCTCTCGGCCGGAAAGCGCTTGTTGATCCAGGCCCACAATCCGCCCTGTGCGACGGCCACGCTGCGATCCTGATCGTATTTGTGGTCCGACACGTGGTCCGATACGTGGTCCGATACGTCGGCCATCAGGCGCTCCCCTGCGTCGAGCCGTTGTCCGTGCCGATGACGAGCGCGGTCGGGGTACGGTAGCTGTAGGGGGGCACGACCAGGTTGGCCGGGGCCGGCGAGCCGTCGAACACGCGGCCGGCCATGTCGTAGCGCGAGCCGTGGCAGGGACAGCGAAAGCCGCCGGGCCAGTCCGCTCCCAGCAGCGGGTCACCCGGATCGAAGAACGCCTTGGGCAGACAGCCCAAATGGGTGCAATAACCGATGGTCACCAGGAACTCCGCGGTGCGCGAGCGCATCTCATTCTTGGCGTAATCGGGCTGATCGGAGTCGTCCGAATGAGGATCCTTCAACTCGGCGTCGTTCCTGGACAGCGCATCCACCAGATTCTGCGGGCGGCGCACGATGTAGATCACCTGCTGCCGCCACATCGCGGTGATCAGCTGCCCGACCTCCATCTTGGAGAGGTCCACCTCGACCGGCGCGCCGAGCGCGCGGGCGCGCTCCGAGGGATTCCAGGACTCCACGAACGGCACCGCGGCGCAGATCACTCCCACCGCGGCGGTGGCGCCGGTGGCGAGGGTGAGGAACTTCCTGCGGGTCGCGTCGATTCCTTCGGGCGCGCCGGCGGCGGGCATTACGGCAGCTTCGTTCATGTTCCTCTCTCATACGCACCGCCGCCTGGCGAGCGCCTGGTCCGTGCCGCGCTCGCTCGAGGACGCTACGTAAACGTCAGGAAGTGTCGCATTATACACAAACGTCCGGGCGTACCGGCCGCGGTTGCAGATCATCTGAGCATTGCTCGGGACTTGCCCCGTCCATGAAAGCATACGGTTTTCTAGGCCGCGCGGCGCTGTTCGTCGCCGGCAGCATCATCGGCGGTCTGGCGCTGGCATTCGTCATCGTCTTCATCCATCCGCAGCTGCTGGAGCGTCCGCTGCCCGTCGGCGCGGGGGCGCAACCGGACGGCGGGTCCGCCGTGCGTGACGTGCGCGGCGGCGGGGCGCAGGCCGATGACCTGTCGGCCGCGGGCGGCGGGGCGCAGGCGGCCGCGGCGGCCGCGATGCCCGACAATAGCGGCTCGTACGCTGCCGCGGTGCGGCGCGCCGCACCGGCCGTCGTCAACATCTCCACGCGACGGCTGATCACCGAGCAGATACAGCCCTCCATCGTCGATCAGCTGTTCGGCGATCTGCAGCCCTTCTACCGCCAGCGCATGCTGAGTGCGCTCGGGTCCGGGGTGATCGTGGACGCGGCGGGTCACGTGGTCACCAACAATCACGTCATCGACGACGCCGACTCGATCATGGTGTACCTCGCCGACGGCCGGGTCAGCCCCGCGACCGTCGTGGGGCGCGATCCGGACACCGACCTGGCGCTGCTGCAGATCAAGCTGAAGAATCTGCCGGTGATGCCGCTCGGGCGCTCCGACACGCTGCAGGTCGGCGACCCGGTGCTGGCGATCGGTGATCCGCTCGGCCTCGGGCAAACCGTCACGCACGGCATCGTCAGCGCCACCGAGCGCAAATCGCTCGGCGTGCCGACGTTCGAGAACTTCATCCAGACCGATGCGGCCATCAACGCCGGCAATTCCGGCGGCGCGCTGATCGACGTGCGTGGCGAGCTGATCGGCATCAACACCGCGGTGCTCAACAACGTCGGCAACATGAACGTGGAAGGTATCGGCTTTGCGATCCCGGTGAACCTGGTGCGCGGCGTGATGCAGGCGATCCTCGCGCACGGCCGTGTGATCCGCGGCTGGGTCGGCATCCTGCCCGAGGATTTCGACGATGAGCAGGCCCAGCAGCTCGGACTGGCGCGCGGCGGCGTGGTCATCCAATACATGGTCCGCGGCAGCCCGGCCGTGCAAGCCGGGCTGCACATCGGGGATATCGTCGTGGCGATCGACGGCAAGCCGATCCAGAACTCGCAGCAGGCCCTGTCCGACATCGCCTCGCGGCAACCCGGCAGCAGCGTCAGGCTGCAGCTGATCCGCGGCCGCACCCCGATCGAGGCCACACTGCGCATCGCCGAGCGTCCGAGCGAGATGCCGGCGCGCTGAGCGCATGGCCGGCGGACCGGTGCCCCGGACGGGATGACGGACCGTCAGTTCGGCACGCGGCGGATGCGCGCCCCGAGCTGCGCGAGCTTCTCCTCGATGGTCTCGTAGCCGCGGTCGATGTGGTAGATGCGCTCGATCTCGGTCTGACCCTCGGCGATCAGGCCCGCGAGCACCAGGCTCGCCGAGGCACGCAGGTCCGTCGCCATCACCGGGGCGGCCGTGAGGCGCGGCACGCCGTGGATGATGGCCGTGTTGCCCTCCAGGCGGATCTCCGCGCCCATGCGCCGCATCTCGAGCATGTGCATGAAACGGTTCTCGAAGATGGTCTCGACGACGGTACCGACGCCTTCGGCCACGGCGTCGAGCGCCGCGAACTGCGCCTGCATGTCGGTCGGGAACGCCGGGTAGGGGGCGGTGCGTACATCGATGGCGCGCGGCCGGCGGCCGCGCATGTCCACCTCGATCCAGCTGTCACCGCAGGCGACCGCCGCGCCCGCCTCGCGCAGCTTGACGATGACCGCCTCCAGATGCTCGGGACGGGCGTTCTTGATGCGCACCCAACCGGCGGTGATGGCCCCGGCCACCAGGTAGGTGCCGCCCTCGATGCGATCGGGCAGCACGTCGTAATGCACGCCGCGCAACTGTCGCACGCCTTCGATCGCGACACGGTCGGTGCCGGCCCCGCTGATGCGCGCACCCATGCGGTTGAGAAACAGCGCCAGATCCACCACCTCGGGCTCGCGGGCGGCGTTCTCGATGACCGTCGTGCCTTCGGCGAGCGTCGCCGCCATCATGAGATTCTCGGTGCCGGTCACGGTGACGGTGTCGAGCACCAGGCGCGTGCCGCGCAGCCGCTCGGCGCGCGCGCGGATATAGCCGCCCTCGATGTGGATGCTCGCCCCGAGCGCCTGCAGTCCCGCCACGTGGATGTTCACCGGGCGGGCGCCGATGGCGCAGCCGCCCGGCAACGACACGTCCGCGCGGCCGAAGCGCGCCAGCAGAGGTCCGAGCACCAGGATGGAGGCGCGCATGGTCTTGACCAGGTCGTAGGGTGCGAAGCACTCGCGGATGGTGCTCGCGTCCACCTCGATGCGCATCTGCTCATCGAGGGTGACCGTCACGCCCATGCGCCCGAGCAGCTCGATCGTCGTGGTCACGTCCTGCAGATGCGGCACGTTGCCGATCGTCACCGGTCCCTCGGCCAGCAGCGCGCCGGCCAGGATCGGCAGCGTCGCGTTCTTCGCCCCCGAGATGCGTACCTCCCCCTCCAGCGCGATGCCGCCGGTGATCTGCAGCTTATCCACGGTCGCGTCCGCCGTCGGGGCCCCCGGGGGAGGCGCCCGCCGCATGCCGCGCGGACCACTCGGCCGGGGTGAAGGCCTCGATGGACAGTGCGTGGATCTCGCGCCCGACACGCTCGCCGAGCGCGCGGTACACCAGCTGATGGCGTGCCAGGGGGCGCAGACCCTCGAAGGCCGCGCTGACCAGCGTCGCGGCGAAGTGGGTGTCGTCGTCGGAGCGCACCTCGATGCGCGCCTGCGGCAGGGACTGGCGGATCAGCTCCGCCACTTGCTGTGCGTTCATGCACGCCATCTTACGGCATCGGGATGCTAGGCTGCCGCAGGCCGGGGCCGCCTCCCGCCGGCCGCCGTCAACGCGTGGGCTCCTGCAGGCGCTATCATGTTGGTTTGCGAAACCGTGATGAACGATGTGACGAGCGATGTGATGAACGATGCCGGGCCCGGCCTGGCCCCCGAGGGCACCCTGCTGGGCGCGGCGCGCCGCACCTTCGGCATCGAGATCCAGGCACTCGCGGCGCTGCAGGAGCGCCTCGATGGCCGCTTCGCGGCGGCCTGCCACCTGTGCCTGGCCTGCACCGGCCGCACCGTGGTCACCGGCATGGGCAAGTCCGGACACGTGGCACGCAAGCTCGCCGCGACGCTGTCGAGCACGGGAACCCCCGCGTTCTTTCTACATCCCGGAGAGGCCGGACACGGCGACATCGGCATGCTGACGCGCACCGATGTGCTGCTGGCGCTGTCCAACTCCGGGGAGACCGCCGAGGTGCTCGCGCTGCTGCCCTACGTCAAGCGTCTGGCGGTGCCGCTGATCGCCATGACGGGCAACCCCGACTCCACGCTGGCCCGCGCCGCCGATGTGCACCTGAACGTCGGCGTGACCCAGGAGGCCTGCCCGCTCAATCTTGCGCCCACCGCGAGCACCACCGCGGCCCTGGTCATGGGCGATGCGCTGGCCGTCGCCCTGCTCGAGGCGCGCGGCTTTTCGGCCGACGACTTTGCGCGCTCGCATCCGGGCGGCCATCTGGGTCGCCGCCTGCTGTTGCACGTGGAGGAGGTCATGCGTCGCGGCGAGGCGCTGCCGCGCATCGGACCGCAGGCTGCGCTCGCCGACGGGCTGCTGGAGATGACGCGCAAAGGTCTCGGCATGACGGCGGTGCTCGACGAGCAGCAGCGCGTCATCGGGGTGTTCACGGACGGGGATCTGCGCCGCGCGCTCGACCGGCGCATCGACGTGCACGGCACCACCATGGGCCAGGTGATGACCCCGGGCGGGCGCGTCATCGGGCCGCGCGAGCTGGCCAGCGCGGCCGCGCAGCTCATGGAGCGACACCGCATCACGGCGCTGCTGGTCACCGATGCGCAGCGGCGCCTCCTCGGTGCGCTCAACGTGCACGACCTGATGCGCGCGGGAGTGGTCTGATGCCGGCGCAGCGGCCGGCGCGGCCCGGAGCACCGCTCGCCAGCATCCGACTGCTGGTGCTGGACGTGGACGGGGTGCTGACCGACGGGCGGCTGTACTTCGGCCCCGAAGGGGAGCTGTGCAAGAGCTTTCACGTGCGCGACGGGCACGGCATCAAGGCGTTGCTGGCCGCCGGGGTAGCCGTGGTGGTGATCTCCGGTCGGCAGTCCGAGGCGACGCGGCGGCGCTGCGAGGAGCTCGGGATCAGGCATCTGCGCCAAGGGGTGGCGGACAAGGCAGTGGAGTTTGTCAGCCTCGCGGGACAGCTGGGCGTGCCCGCCGAGGCCTGTGCCTGCATCGGCGATGATGTGACCGACGTGCCGGTGCTGGCACAGGCGGGTCTGGCCGTCGCGGTGGCCGATGCGCATCCGAGCGCTCGCGCCGTGGCACACCGGCGCACGCGCGCTCCGGGAGGAGCGGGAGCCGTGCGCGAGGTGTGCGACTGGCTGCTCGCGGCGCGTGAGCGGGCCCCGGGCTCGCGGCCGCCGGGCTCGCGGGCTCCGGGCTCGCGGGCTCGGGCGACGCGAGCAGCGCGAGGCAGCGGACGCGGCCGGAGCACGCTGTGGTCGCCCGGCTGATCTTCCTGATCCTCGCGGTCTGCGCCCTGGCGGCGCTGCTGTCCTACCTGCAGCGCACCAGCGGCAGTGGGGAGACCGAGGCCTCCGCCGCGCAGACGGCCGCGCCGGAGCCGGGGCTGGTGGCCATCGGCGCGCAGATCATCCAGACCGGCGACGACGGACGCCCGCTTTACCGCCTGGATTCGAGCCACATCTCCCAACCGGTCGCCAGCGGCACGATCTTCCTGACCGACCCGATCCTGCACTACACGCCGGCGGGCGGTAATCCCTGGGTGCTCACGGCTCTGCAGGGACAGCTGCCGCAAAGCGCACAATCCGCCGATCTCAGCGGCTCGGTGCACGCCGAAGGGGTGCCTCAGGACTCCTCGCAGCTGGTGCGCTTCGACACGAGCACGCTGCACGTGGACATGCAGCAGCAGCTTGCGACCACTTCCGCGGTCGTGCATGTCGAGCAGGGCGGCGATCTGCTCACGGGGCGCGGCATGCGCGCCAACCTGAAGAGCGGCCAGTTCGAGCTCTTCCGCGATGTCAGCGGCGTGCTGATGCACTGATGATCGCCACGCCCGCCAGCCTGATCCTCCCCTGGTGTCGCCCCATCCTCGCGCTGGCCGCCGGAGTGCTCCTGAGCGCGGGCGGCCCCGGCATTCAGCGGGCCTTCGGCAGCGAGGCGGCTTCGAACGCCGTGCCAGCCCCCGCGGCGGCCCCCGCGGCGGCCCCAGCGTCGGCGCCGGGTCCAACTCCGACGGCTGCGCCGATCCGTGCGGGCAATCCGGCAACCCCGCCGCCCGCGGGACAGGCCCCCGCGCTGCCATCCCCGGCCGTGACCCGCCCTGCGCCCGCAGGCTCGGCGGCGAATGACTCGGTATCGGAGGCCACCGCACTGTTCCCCGTGGCGCAGCCACCCGCCTGCGAACTGCCGCTGTGCTATTGGGCGAGCCCGGACCCGCGCACGCCCCAGGTGCCCGCCGTGACCTACATGAATACCCGCACGCACACCCACATGGTGATGCTCAACCCCGATATCGTGGATACGGCACGCGGCATCTCGCACATCACGGCCGACAAGGCCGTCGAGGATGGCGGTCCGGACATCGGTGCAAGCAGTCAGTGGGTCTTTACCGGCAACGTGCACGCCGATACGGCCGACGGGCAGCTGCGTGCGAATACGGCCACGGTGCAGCTCACCGACGGCGGCATCGCCTGGATCAAGGCGCAGGGCACGCCGGCGCTCTTCCAGCGCCTGGCGAACAACCCCCTCGAGACCGCGAGCAGCGCGCAGCCGGCGCCGGCGGCACCGCCAACGCCAACATCAGCGTCGGGGCCACGGCCAACGTCAGCGTCAACACCCACATCGAGGCCAACGCCGGCGCAATCGCCAACACCAACGCCAACGCCGGCGCCGGCAGCAACGAAGTCCAGCCTCGCCAGCCTCACGGTGCACGGCCACGCCGATGCCATCACCTACGACATGACCGCCGATCAGGTGCTGTTCAGCGGCGACAGCTGGTTCACCGATGGCTGTAACGACATCATCAGCCAGCAGGTCAGCTACAACATCGGCACGCAGACCGTCGTGGCGAGCGGGGCGCCGGTGCACGGCACGATCCGCAACACCCATCCGGGGACGGCCAGCGGCTGCAGCACCGCGGCAGGTGGCGAGCAGGGTGGCGGCGAAGCCGGCGCCCGGGCCCCACGTCCTCCCGCGCCCGCGGCGGCCACCGTACCGCCCCGCACCTCCACGGGCGGCGGTGCGGGAGCGGCCAAGCCGTGACCCGTCTGGCGGCGCTGGCGCTGACCAAGAGCTACCGGCAGCGCCAGGTGGTGCGTGAGCTGTCGCTGGAGATCAATACCGGGGAGGTGGTCGGGCTGCTCGGGCCGAATGGCGCGGGCAAGACCACCGCCTTCTACATGATCGTCGGGCTGATCGCGGCCGACGGCGGCACGATCATGCTCGATGATCGCGACCTCACCTCCCTGTCGATCGATCAGCGTGCGCGTCTGGGCATCGGCTACCTGCCGCAGGAAGCTTCGGTGTTCCGCAAGCTCTCGGTCGCCGACAATATCCTGGCGATCCTCGAGCTGCGCCCCGACATGGACCGCGCGGCGCGCGAAGAGCGCCTCGAGGAGCTGCTCGAGGAGCTGCGCGTCTCGCACGTACGTAACACGCGTGGCATCTCGCTGTCGGGCGGCGAGCGGCGGCGCGTGGAGATCGCTCGCGCCCTCGCAGCCGAGCCGCGCTTCATGTTGCTCGACGAGCCGTTCGCCGGCGTCGACCCGCTCTCGGTGCTCGATATCCAGCGCATCATCCGCGAGCTGGCCGCGCGCGGCATCGGGGTGCTGATCACCGACCATAATGTGCGCGAGACGCTCGGGGTGTGCGGCCGCGCCTACATCGTGGACCGCGGCATGGTGATCGCCTCCGGTTCCGCAGAGCAGGTCCTTGCCAACCCCCAAGTCCGTGAGGTGTACTTGGGTCAATCGTTCCGCCTGTGACGGCACATGGCGAACCGACAGTTCTTTATTTTCAATTAGTTAGGTTCAAACTGCAGTTTCCTGCCGGCCGTGGCAGGCACGTTTCATGCTCAAGCCCACCCTACAGCTGAAGCTCGGACAGCAGCTGACGATGACTCCCCAGCTGCAGCAGGCGATCCGGCTGTTGCAGCTGCCGACCATCGAGCTGCAGGCGCATATCCGCGAGCTGCTCGAATCCAACGTCATGCTCGAGCAGGACGAGGATACCGAGAGCGCCGCCTATGAGGACCTGCCGGTCACCGAGACCGCTCCCGAGACGGCCGCACCGCCCGCGGAGTCGACCGTCGAGGTCGTGGACGAGAGCTGGACCGAGCAATCCGTGGGCGCCACCGACAACCCCTGGAGCAGCGGCGATGACGAGCGGCAACAGGAGTTCGCCGACTCGAGCGGCCAATCGCTGCGCGATCATCTGCTCTGGCAGCTCGAGCTGGCGCGGCTCGAGCCGCGCGAGCTCGCCATCGGCCGCGCCGTCATCGATGCGATCAACGACGATGGCTATCTGTCCGAGCCGCTGGACGTCATCGGCGCGAGCCTCAAGCCCGAGCTCGACCCGCCCGTGGAGGAGGTCGAGCGGCTGCTGCGCATCGTGCAGACCTTCGATCCCGCCGGCGTCGGGGCCCGCTCGCTCAGCGAGTGCCTGCTGCTGCAACTGGATCAGCTCGCCCCCGCCACTCCGGGGCTCGCGGCCGCCAGGGCGATCGCCCGCGAGCACCTGTCGCTGCTGGCCGAGCACGAGCTGACCCCGCTGCGCCGCGAGCTGAAGGCCTCCGACGGCGATCTGGAGATCGCCGTGGGCCTGGTGCGCAGCTGCAACCCCCGCCCAGGCTCGCAGATCAGCGGCAGCTCGGCCGAGTACGTGGTTCCCGACGTGTTCGTGCGGCGCACGCCGCGCGGCTGGTCGGTCGAGATCAACGCCGCGACGCTGCCGCGCGTGCGTCTGAATCAGTCCTACGCCAGCCTGGTCGGCCGCAGCGCCAGTCATGCCAGCATGCGCGCGCAGCTGCAGGAGGCGCGCTGGCTGCTCAAGAGCCTGGAGATCCGCAACGACACGCTCACCAAGGTCGCGCGCTCGATCGTCGAGCGGCAGACCGACTTTCTCGATCGCGGCGAGGAGTACATGCGGCCGATGATCCTGCGCGACATCGCCGACGCCATCAGCATGCACGAGTCCACCGTGTCGCGCGTCACCTCGGGCAAGTACATGCACACCCCGCGCGGGGTGTTCGAGCTGCGCTACTTCTTCTCCAGTCAGGTCGAGGGCAGCGACGGCTCGGGCACCTCCTCGACCGCGATCCGCGCGAAGATCCGCAAACTGATCCGCGAAGAGGACCCGTCCGCCCCGCTCAGCGACAGCCGCATCGCCGAGATCCTCTCGGCCGAAGGCATCCTGGTGGCGCGACGCACGGTGGCCAAGTACCGCGAGACCATGGGGGTGGCCCCTTCCAATGAACGCCGCCGCGCCAACGGCAGGTGAGCACCGCCACCACCCGCCGCTTCCACAACTGCCGAGGAGACACCATCATGCAAATGAGTATCAGCGGTCACCACATCGAAATCACCGCGGCCCTCGGCAGCTATGTAGAGCGCCGGCTCGCGCGCGTGCTGTGTCACTTCGACGACGTGATCGATACTCATATCGTGCTGACCGTGGACAAGCTGCAGCACAAGGCCGAAGCCACCGTGCGCGTGCGCGGCGAGAGCATCCACGCGCAGAGCAGCGACGCTGACATGTACGCGGCGATCGATGCGCTCGCCGACAAGCTCGAGCGGCGTGTGCGCAAGCACAAGGAAAAGCGCGCCGACCATCGTGCCGGGCAGGCGCAGAAGAGCGCACGACTCTAGCCGCGACGCATGCGCCTGATCTTCCTCAGCGGCCTGTCCGGCTCGGGCAAGAGCGTGGCGCTGCACGTGCTCGAGGACCTGGACTTCTACTGCATCGACAACATTCCCGCGGCGCTGCTGCAGAGCTTCATCTCGCACACCGTGCGCAGCGGCTCGAACATCTACGAGCGCACCGCCATCGGCATCGATGCGCGCGCGCCCGACACCGACATCGCCACCGTGCCGGCGCTGATCGCCGACCTCAAGCGCAGCGGCATCCACTGCGAGCTGGTGTTCCTCGTGGCCGACGATGAGGAGCTGCTGCGCCGCTTCGCCGAGACGCGCCGCAAGCACCCGCTCAGCCGCGAGCGCCAGGACCTGCGCGAGGCCATCGCGCTGGAGCGACGGCTGCTCGAGCCGCTGATCAACGCCGCGGATCTCGTGCTGGATACCTCGCGGCTGAGCGTTCACGAGCTGCGCGCGCTCATCGGTCGGCGCCTCGGCAAGCACGCGCGCGAGCGCATGTCCATCCTGTTCGAGTCGTTCGGCTTCAAGGACGGCATCCCCGGCGACGCCGACTTCGTCTTCGATGCCCGCTCGCTGCCCAATCCCTACTGGGAGCCGGCGCTGCGGCCGCTGACCGGGCGCGACGAGCCGGTGGTGCATTTTCTGGAGGCACAGGCGGGCGTCGCGCGTTACATCGACGAGGTGGCGCAGTTCGTCGATGCGCGCATTCCCGAGCACCAGGCCGCCAATCGACGCTACCTGACGGTGGCGATCGGCTGCACCGGTGGCCAGCATCGCTCGGTGTACATCGCCGAGCGGCTGGCGATGCGCGCCGCCGCGCGCTGGCCGCAGGTCAGCGTGCGCCACTCGGCGCTGCCGGACACCAGCCGGGGCCTGCGCGCGCTCGGCAGGCCGCGCGAGCCGGCCAAGGCAGGCTGAGCGGCCGGTTATCCCGCGTAGATAGGGTGACCCTTCAGTCGAATACGTCTGATGTATTCGCCTGAAGGGTCACCCTATCTACACCGGATGTGCTGCCGAACCGGTGAGCGGGGCTACCCGCCGGCGCGCTTGGCGACGATGCCGCGCCGCGCCAGCTCCGCCACCAGGGTATCGCGATGCTCCCCCTGGATCTCGATGCTGCCGTCGCGCACGGTGCCGCCGCTGCCGCAGCGGCGCTTGAGCTCGCCCGCCAGCCGCTCGAGCTGCGCGGGCGAGAGCTCGAGCCCGCTGATCACGCTCACGGCGCGGCCACCGCGGCCCTGCGTCTGGCGGCTCACGCGCACGACGCCGGCCGCGGCGCGCGCCCCGGCCGGACGGCCGTCCGCCGTGCGGCAGACGCATTCGGCCGCGGGGCGACGACAGCCCGGGCAGATGCGGCCGATTCCAGTGGAGTAGACCAGCCCCACGCGCACCTCCCGCCCGCTGAGCTGTCCCGTGACCGCCCGGTCCGTATCCCGCGGTCTATCCCGCGGTGGAGATGCCGGCGTCGGGCAGGGAATAGCTGGCCGGGCGCACACGCCGCTGCGCACCCGCTTCGGCCACCGCGAAGGCGGTCATGTCCACGATGCGCCGCACGGTGGCCGAGGGGGTCATGATGTGCACCGGCCGCTCGGCGCCGAGCAGGATGCCGCCGACCGTGGCGATGCTGCCCGCCGCCCCGCCCGCGGCGATGCGCAGCGCGTTGAAGGTGATGTTGGCCGCATCGACGTTGGGCATGATCAGCAGGTTCGCATTGCTGCGCAGGCGCGAGTCGGGGAACTCGTGCTGACGGATCACCTGTGACAGTGCGGTGTCGGCCCGCATCTCCCCGTCCACCGCGAGGTTCGGCGCGCGGGCGATGATCAGCTCGAGCGCTTCGCGCATCTTGCGCGCACTCGGTCCATTGGCGCTGCCGAAGCTCGAGTGCGACAGCAGCGCGACGCTCGGGGTCATGCCGAAGTGTCGCACCTGCTCGGCCGCCAGCAGCGTCATCTCGGCGATCTGCGCCGCGGTCGGGTCCTCGTTGACGTGTGTGTCGCAGACGAACAGCTGCCGATCCGGCAGCACCAGCAGATTCATGGCCGCGAAGCTGCTGACGCCCTCGCGCAGCCCGATCACGCGGCGGATGTACTCCAGATGATCGTGGTAGTCCCCGACGGTGCCGCAGAGCATCGCATCGGCCTCGTTGCGCCGCACCAGCATCGCGCCGATCAGCGTCGGGCGGCTGCGCATCTGCTCCTGCGCGAGCGCCTTGGAGACGCCCTGACGGCAGGTGAGGCGATGATATTCGCTCCAGCAGTCGCGGAAGCGCGGATCACTCAGGATGTTCACCCCTTCGCAGTTCTGGCCCAGCTTCAGGCGCAGACCGAGCTTCTCGATGCGCGCGCCGATGACCTCGGTGCGTCCGATGAGGATGGGGTGGGCCAGACCCTCGTCGGCCACCACCTGCACGGCCTGCAGCACGCGCGGCTCCTCGGCCTCGCAGAACACCACGCGCTTGGGCTTGCGCTTGGCCGCGACGAACGCGGGCTGCATGACCGAGGCCGACTGGTACACGAACTGCGTCAGCCGGCGACGGTAGGCGCTCATGTCCGGGATCGGCCGCGTCGCGACGCCGCTGTCCATTGCCGCCTGCGCGACGGCGGGGGCGATGCGCGTGATCAGCCGCGGATCGAAGGCGCGCGGGATCAGGAAGTCCGCGCCGAAGGACAGCCCGCCATCCCCGCCGTAGGCGGCGGCGACGATGTCGGACTGCTCGGCCTGCGCGAGCTCGGCGAGCGCCTGCACGCAGGCGAGCATCATCGCCTCGTTGACCGTCGTCGCCCCGACGTCCAGCGCACCGCGGAACAGGAACGGGAAGCACAGCGAATTGTTCACCTGGTTCGGATAATCGGAGCGGCCGGTGCACACGATGCAGTCGGACCGCGTCTGCCTGGCCAGCTCCGGGCGGATCTCCGGATCGGGATTGGCCAGCGCCAGCACCAGCGGGCGCGCGGCCATGCGCGCGAGCATGTGCGGCTTGAGCAGATCGCGCACCGACAGGCCCAGGAAGATGTCCGCGTCGGCGACGATGTCCTCCAGCGTGCGTGCGCCGGTCGGCTGTGCGTAGCGGCGCTTGGCCGGATCGAGATTGGCCCGCCCCTCGTGCAGCACGCAGGTGCTGTCGCAGACGAATACGTTCTGCCGGTTCAGCCCGAGCGCCACCAGCAGATCCAGGCAGGCGATCGCCGCGGCGCCCGCGCCCGACACCGCCACCTTGACCTTGCCGATCTGCTTGCCGACCACCTTCAGCCCATTCAGCACCGCGGCGGAGACGATGATCGCGGTGCCGTGCTGATCGTCGTGGAACACCGGGATCTTCATCCGCTCGCGCAGCTGGCGCTCCACGTAGAAGCACTCCGGCGCCTTGATGTCCTCCAGATTGATGCCGCCGAAGGTGGGCTCCAGCGCCGCGATCACCTGCACCAGCTTGTCCGGATCCGACTCGTTGATCTCGATGTCGAACACATCGATGCCGGCGAACTTCTTGAACAGGCACCCCTTGCCTTCCATGACCGGCTTGCCGGCGAGCGCGCCGATGTTGCCCAGCCCGAGCACCGCCGTACCGTTGGTGATGACCGCCACCAGATTGGCACGCGAGGTGAGATTGGCGGCTTCGAGCGGATCGTCGCGGATCGCCAGGCTCGCGTACGCGACCCCCGGCGAGTACGCCAGCGACAGGTCGCGCTGGTTGACCAGCGCCTTGGTGGGCGTGAGGGAGATCTTGCCGGGAATGGGCAGCCGATGGTAATCGAGGGCGGCTTTCTTGATCTCGTCTTCCACGATTCCTTCAGCTCCGCCGGAGCGATCCGACATTCTCGCAGCGCCTTCCCCCGAGCGCCAGTCCGTCCCGCTTTGCTGTCCCGCAGCTGTCCCGCAACCGTCGCGCAGCCGTCCCGCAACCGTCGCGCACCCGTCTCGCGGCCGTCCCGGGGCTCGGCCCCCGGGTCAACGGCCGATGCCCAGCGGCTCCTCGTCTCGGGAGATCAGGTGCAGCGCCGGCACCAGCGTGGTGGACGCCAGGGGCGAGCCCCCGAGGAAGGCCTGCAGATCATCGCGCCGCCGCAGCGCGTCCCGGTAGCCCAGCTCGATCAGCTCGCGCGTGTAGCCGGCCTCGAACAGCAGGTAGCTGGCCAGCTGCGCGCCGGCGCTGCCACGGGCCCCGGCCACGTGCAGCAGCGCCCGCAGGCTGCGCGGCAGGCTCTGCGTGTGCCAGGCGGCGATATCGCCCAGGTCGACGCTCGGCGCGATGACCATGGTGGCGACCTTGTGCATGCCCGGCACGGCGCTGGGGGCGACTTCCACGACCTGGTTGAGCTGCTGAACGTGCTCGATATTGGCGTAGATCTGGTCCATGAACAGCGTATCGAGCATGTAGCCGAACAGCTGACCGGGGGTGGGCGGCTGCAAGGCGCCGCCGTGCGAGCGCGGCGCGCTCACACCCGCCTCCTGCTGCGCGCGCACGCCGATCACGAGCAGCCGGTCGGCGCCCAGGTGGATGGCGGGACTGAGTGGCCAGAGCTGGCGCTGCGCGCCGTCGCCGTAGAAACCGTCGGCCAGCTGCACCGGCGGGAACAGGAAGGGCACCCCGAGACTCGCCATGAGGTGATCGAGCGTCAGCTGGGTCGGTCGGCCGACGCGCTGCTGGCGCACCCAGCCGGCGATGTCGCTGGCGCCCTGGAAGAACGCCACCGAGGAGGCCGTGGAGTAATTGGTCGCGCACAGCGCGAGCGCCCGCAGGTCGCGGCGTTCGATGCTGCGCTGCAAATTGCGCCAATCGATGCTGCGGTTGAGCAGCGCGCGCAGCGGCGCGTTGTCGAACAGCGCCTCCGGCGGGCGCAGCAGCAGCCCGCCGGACATCAGCGAGAAGATCCAGTGCAGGCCGGAGCGCAGCGTGGTGAGCGGGTCGACCTTGAACACGTGCGGGACGTGAAAATCGGCCCACACCTGCTCCAGCGCGCCGATGGCGCGCCGCCAGCGAAATGCGCCCGCCGCCACCACGGCGGCGGCCACGGCACCGGCCGAGGTGCCGACGATGACCGGGAACGGGTTGCCCGCGCTCGGCAGGATCTCGGCGATGGCCTTCAGCGCGCCCACCTGATACGCGGCGCGCGCCCCGCCCCCCGGCAGCACCAGACCCACCGTTTCACCGATGGGAGCGCGTCCCCGCGATGTGTCGGATGGCATGCGCGCATCATAGCCAACTCGGGCTTAACGCCGGATATACCGGCGTCTCTTTTCTCATCGGGCGCCGCGGCGCGCCCGGCAGACGCGGGTGCAGCGCGCGACGGCGCCTTCAGTGCTGGATGACCCGCAGGATCTGCATCGAGTTGGTGCCCCCCGAAACACCCGACAGCTCGCCCTTGGTGAGGATCACGAGATCGTTCAGATCCACCAGACCGAGCGCGAGCAGCCGCTCGAAGATCGAGCCGTAGAGGGTGCGTGTGTCTTCGTGCACGATGTCGAAGGGCACCGCATACACACCGCGATACAGCGTCACGCGGCGGCGCGTGCTCTCGTGGCGCGTGAATGCGTAGATGGGCATGTCCGAGCGGATGCGCGACATCCACAGCGGGGTCATGCCCGATTCGGTCAACGCCACCACCGCACGCACGTGCATGTGATTGGCGGTGTACATCACGGCGCGCGCGATGGCCTCTTCCGTGTTGCCGAACTGCTCTTCGGCGCGCACCATGCCGCGGCGCGTGCCGAGCTGGTACTTCTCGGCGCCGCGGATCACGTCGGACATGGCCTGCACCGCCTTCACCGGATAGCGCCCCGCCGCGGTCTCCGCCGACAGCATCACCGCATCGGTCCCGTCGAGCACCGCGTTGGCCACGTCGCTGACCTCGGCGCGGGTCGGGATGGGACTCTGGATCATCGATTCCATCATCTGCGTGGCGGTGATCACCACGCGATTGCGCGCCAGGGACTGGTGGATGATGGTCTTCTGCAGTCCGGTCAGCTCCGCATAGCCCATCTCCACGCCCAGATCCCCGCGCGCGACCATCACGGCATCGCTGACCGACAGGATCCCCGAGAGGTTGTCGAGCGCCTCGTGCCGCTCGATCTTGGCCACCACGCGCGCCTCACCGCGCCAGCGGCGCAGCTCCGACTGCGCGCGGCGCATGTCGTCGGCGTCGCGCGCGAACGAGACCGCGAGGTAATCGATGCCCAGCTCGGCGGCGAGCCGGATGTCCTGCAGGTCCTTCTCGGTCAGCGCCGGAGCGGAGATGCCGCCCCCCTGGCGGTTGACACCCTTGCGGTTGGAGAGCTCTCCGCCGGAGCGCACCACGCAGCCGATGCGCGAGCCGGACACCTTCTCGACCTCGAGCACGATCTGTCCGTCCGACAGCAGCAGCGTGTCGCCGGCGTGCACGTCCGCGGGCAGATTGGCATAGGCGCAGCCGACCTCCTGCTGCGTGCCCGCGTGCGGGTCGAGCGCGGTGTCGAGCGCGAACGGCGCACCCTCGGCGAGCAGCACCCGTCCCTCGCGAAAGCTCTCGATGCGGATCTTGGGGCCGGCGAGGTCGGCGAGAATGCCGACGTAGCGGCCGGCGTCGCGCGCCGCCTGACGCAGTGTCTCCACGCGCCGGCGCAGCTCCTCGGGCGTGCCGTGCGAGAAGTTCAGCCGTGCGACGTCCAGCCCCGCCCCGACCATGCCGGCGATGACCCCCGGCTCATCGGTGGCCGGTCCGAGCGTGGCGACGATCTTGGTTCTGCGCTGCGTATCCATGAGGCCGCGGCGCTAGGCAGCCGACGCGCCGTGCGTCCCGGCACCGACGCTGGCCCCGGCGGCGCGCTGCTCCAGGGCCGTCACCGCGGGCAGGGGTTTGCCCTCGACGAACTCCAGAAACGCACCGCCGCCCGTGGAAATGTATGAGATGCCATCCTCGACACCGTATTTCTCGATCGCGGCGAGCGTATCGCCTCCGCCCGCCAGCGAGAACGCCCGGCTGCGGGCGATCGCCCCGGCGATGGCGCGCGTGCCTTCGCCGAACTGGTCGAACTCGAACACCCCGAGCGGGCCGTTCCAGAGGATGGTCGCAGCCGACTCGAGCAGCCCGCAGAACAGCTCCGCGGTGTCCGGGCCGATGTCCAGGATCATCTCGTCGGCGGCCACGCGCGCGACCGGGCGCACATCCGCGTGCGCCGTGGCGGCGCGCTCACGCGCCACCACCACGTCGACCGGCAGCGGAATCTCGGCATCGCGCGCCCTGGCGCGCGCCGAGAGCTTGCCGGCCATGTCCAGCATGTCGCGCTCGTAGAGCGAGCGGCCGACCTTGATGCCGCTGGCGGCCAGGAAGGTGTTGGCGATGCCCCCGCCGACGATCAGCTTGTCGACCTTGTCGAGCAGCGCCTCGAGCACCGTGAGCTTGGTGGAGACCTTGGAGCCGCCGACGACCGCGACCATCGGGCGCTGCGGGTGCGCGAGAGCGCGCTCGAGCGCCTCGAGCTCGGCGACCAGCAGCGGGCCGGCGCAGGCCAGCGGCGCGAACCTGGCCACCCCGTGGGTGCTCGCCTCGGCGCGATGCGCGGTCGCGAATGCGTCCATCACGAACACATCACACAACCCCGCCATGCGCCGCGCGAGGGCTTCATCGTCGCGCTTCTCCCCGACGTTGAAGCGCACGTTCTCGCACAGCACGGCCGAACCGGCCGCGCACTCGACCCCACCGAGCCACTGCGTGACCAGCGGCACCGGCCTGCCGAGCAGCTCCGAGAGCCGCGCGGCCACCGGCGCGAGGGAGAACTGCGCCTCGGGCCGGCCCTCTTCCGGGCGGCCGAGGTGCGAGAGCACCAGCACCCGCGCCCCCTGATCCAGCGCCATGCGCAGCGTCGGCACGGCCGCGCGGATGCGCGCATCGCTGCTGACGACGCCCGCCTCGACCGGCACGTTCAGATCCTCGCGAATCAGCACGCGCTTGCCCCGCAGATCCAAGTCGGCCATGCGCAGCAGTTTCATGAGCGATACCTCCTCATGGACGTCGATGGCGGCGCACCGGGCGTGGCGCCCCGGCAGGCCGGCGCCCCGCGGGCACCTCTAGCGCGGCGCGCGCGACCAGGCGCTCGCCGTATCGAGCATGCGGTTGGAGAATCCCCACTCGTTGTCGTACCACGCGCATACCTTCACCAGATTGCCGCCGATGACCTTGGTCATGGAGCCGTCGAAGATGCTGGAGTGCGGGTCGTGGTTGTAGTCGATCGACACCAGCGGCGCGTCCACGTAGCTGAGCACCCCGGCGAGCGGGCCTTCGGCCGCGGCCGCCCGCATCAGATCGTGGATCTCCTCCACGCTCGTAGCGCGCGCCGCCGTGAAGCTCAGATCCACCAGCGACACGTTGACGGTCGGCACCCGGATGGCAAAGCCGTCGAGCTTGCCCGCGAGCTCCGGCAGCACCAGCCCGACCGCGGCGGCCGCTCCGGTCTTGGTGGGGATCATCGACTGCGTCGCCGAACGCGCGCGTCGCAGATCCTTGTGATACACGTCGATGAGCACCTGATCGTTGGTGTAGGAATGCACCGTGGTCATCAGACCGGCCAGGATGCCGATGCGATCGTTCAGCAGCTTCGCCACCGGGGCCAGACAGTTGGTCGTGCACGAGGCGTTGGACACCACCGTGTGCCCGGCGCGCAGCACCGCGTGGTTGACGCCGTAGACGACGGTCGCGTCCACGTCCTCGCCACCGGGTGCGGAGATCAGCACCTTGTCCGCGCCGGCAGCCAGATGCTGACCCGCCTTGGCTTTGCTGGTGAACAGTCCCGTGCACTCGAGCACCATCTGCACTCCCAGACGCCGCCACGGCAGCTTGGCCGGATCGCGCTCGGCGAGCACCTGGATGCGGTCCCCGGCAACGATCAGCGCGTCGCCGTCGACGCTCACTTCGTGGCCGAAGCGGCCGTGCACGCTGTCGTAGCGCGTCAGGTGGGCGTTGATCTGCGCATCCCCGAGGTCGTTGATCGCGACGATCTGCAGCTGCGAGCGCGCCCTGCCCTCATACAAGGCGCGCAGGATGTTGCGGCCGATGCGGCCGTAGCCATTGATGGCCACCTTGAGTGTCATGTCCTGCTCCTGCTCCTGTTCTGCTCCTGCTGATACTCATGCGATGCACGCGACGGCGACGCTACGGGCCCGCGACGAGCTCCTCGATGACGGCCTGGACGTGCTCGGCCGTGAAACCGAACTTCTTGAACAGCTCCGGGGCCTTGCCCGAGGCTCCGTAGTGATCGATCCCGATGACGCGGCCGCGCAGCCCCACGTAGCGCGACCACAGTCCGGTCGAGCCGGCCTCGACCGCCAGACGCGCGCCGACCGCCGGGGGCAGCACCGCATCCCGGTAGTCGCGCTCCTGTGCGTCAAAGCGCTGGGTGCAGGGCATCGACACCAGCCGCACGCGCCGGCCGCGGGCCTGCGCATCGCGCACGGCCTGCAGCGCGATGGACACCTCCGAGCCGGTGGCGATCACGATGGCCTCGGGGGTGCCGCTGCAGTCGGCGAGCACGTAGCCGCCGCGACGGATGGCCTCGGCCGCGGGGACATCGCGCGGCAGCTGCGGCAGCCCCTGGCGCGTCAGCACCAGCGCGCTCGGGCCGCTCGTGTGCTCGATCGCCTCGCACCAGGCGACCGCCGTCTCCAGCGCGTCGGCGGGCCGCCACAGCGTGAGGTTGGGCACGAGCCGCAGGCTGTTCAGGTGCTCGATGGGCTGATGCGTGGGCCCATCCTCGCCCAGGCCGATGGAGTCGTGGCTGTAGACCAGGATCACGCGCTGGCGCATCAGCGCGGCCATGCGCACGGCGTTGCGCGCGTAGTCCGAGAAGGTCAGGAAGGTGCCGCCGTAGGGAATGAAGCCCCCGTGCAGCGCCAGACCGCTCAGGGCGGCCGTCATGCCAAACTCGCGCACTCCGTAATGCAGGTAGTTACCGGTGGCGTCCTCGGCCGTGAGGGTACGCGCCCCGGCATGCCAGGTCTCGTTGGAGGTGGTGAGATCGGCCGACCCACCGAACAGCTCGGGCAGGCGCGGGGCCAGCACATCGAGTGCCTCTCTCGAGGACTTGCGCGTGGCCTGCAGACCGGAGGCCGCCCGTGCGGCGGCCAGCGCCGCCTGCGTGCTGGCCTGCCAGTCCCCCGGCAGCTGCGACTGCATGCGCCGCGCGAACTCCGCGGCGAGCTGCGGATAGGCGCGCTGGTAGCGCGCGAACAGCTCCTGCCAGCCCGCCTCGGCGGCGCGCCCGGCCTGCTCGTGGTTCCACGCGGCGCGCAGCGGCTGCGGCACCTCGAAGGGTGGCGCCGTCCAGCCCAGACGCTGGCGCGCGGCCGCCACCTCCTGGACTCCGAGCGGCTCGCCGTGCGCCTCCTTGGTGCCGGCCTTGTTCGGCGCTCCCCAGCCGATGACGGTCTTGCAGCAGATGATCGAGGGGCGCTCGGTCTCGGCCTGTGCCGCACGGATCGCGGCCGCGACGGCCTCATCGTCCATGCCGTCCACGCTCTGCACGTGCCAGCCGTAGGCCTCGAAGCGCTTGGGCGTATCGTCGGCGAACCAGCCCTCGACGCGCCCGTCGATGGAGATGCCGTTGTTGTCGTAGAAGCCGATCAGCTTGCCGAGCTTGAGCGTGCCGGCGAGCGAGCAGGCCTCGTGCGAGACGCCCTCCATCAGACAGCCGTCGCCCATGAAGACGTAGGTGTAATGATCGACGATCGGCAGCCCGGGGCGGTTGAACTGCGCGGCCAGCATCTTCTCGGCCAGTGCGAACCCGACCGAGTTCGCCAGTCCCTGTCCGAGCGGCCCGGAGGTGGTCTCGATGCCGATGTCCAGATTGTGCTCGGGATGACCGGCCAGGCGGCAGCCGAGCTGGCGGAAGTTGCGGATCTCGTCCATCGACACCGGGTAGCCCGTCAGGTGCAGCAGCGCGTAGAGCAGCATGCAGGCGTGGCCGTTGGACAGGATGAAGCGATCGCGGTCCCACCAGCGCGGATTGGCCGGATTGTGCTTGAGGAAGTCGCTCCACAGCACCTCGGCGATGTCCGCCATGCCCATGGGCGCACCCGGGTGCCCGGAATTGGCCTGCTGAACCGCATCCATCGCGAGCACCCGAAGAACGTTGGCCAGCTCTCGTCGCGTCGGCATAGGCACGGGGCACTCCCAGCGCGCTCGACATTCGGGGGCGCGCATTGTCTACCAGCCGACGGCCGGCGGGCAATGCGCGGGAAAACCCGGATCGGCGCCGTGGGCGCGGACGCCGCGGGCGCGGGCACCGAGGGCGCGGGCGCCGTGGCGCACCGCCGCGTGCCAGCGCGCCGCCTGCGTCGCATCGCGATGCCCCGCTTTGGACGCGCGCGGCGGACCCGGTGTGTGAAGCACGGCTCAAATGAACGTCAGTTCATGCGAACGTCGGCGATCTCCGACAGCGCCCGCGGGCGGCCGGCGCGAGACTGTGAGCAGGTTTAACATCTGCCACCGTGCCCGATGGATTCTGCGTGCTGCGTCACCTCCGCCATTTCACCCACGCCGCGGCGCTTGATCGGGTTCACTCGGGGCGCCCGGGAGCACGTGTACCATGCACATCATGAACTCCGACGTACGGCTGCTGCAGATTTCCGACCCGCACCTGTTCGCTGATCCGCACGGCAGGCTGCGCGGCGTGCCGACGCTCGAGTGCCTGCAGCGCGTGCTCGGGCACGCCCTGGCGCGCCGCCGTGGCACCGATGCCGTGCTGTGCACCGGGGACATCGTCAACGACGAGCCCGAGGGCTACGCGCACTTCGCGCGCCTGTTGGGCGAGCTGGGCAAGCCGGTGTACTGCATTCCCGGCAATCACGACGATCCGGCGCGGCTGCGCGCGGCGCTGGCGCGGCCGCCCTTCCAGGTCGGCGGCCATGTGGACCTCGGCAGCTGGCGCCTCGTGCTGCTGGACAGCTGCGTGCCCGGGCGCACCAGTGGGCGCCTGGCGGACGCGGAGCTGCTGCGGCTGCGGCAGGCGCTCGAGGACTCGGAGCGTTACGTCATGGTCTGCGTGCATCACCAGCCGGTCGGGATGGCGAGCCGCTGGATCGACGCGCTCGGCATCGAGAACGGCGCACAGCTGCTGGAGGTGCTCGATACGTACGGGCACGGGCGGGTGCGCGTGCTCAGCTGGGGACACGTGCACCAGTGCTTCGATGAGCGGCGCCGCGGCGTGCGGCTGCTCGGCACGCCGTCCACCTGCGTGCAGTTCCTGCCGCTGTCGAACGAGTTTGCGCTCGACAGCCGCCCGCCCGCGTACCGGCAGCTGACCCTGCATGCCGATGGCACGCTGGACACCGAGGTGGTGTGGGTCGAGCAGGTCAGCGCCGTCTCGCGCACGGCCGTCATCGGCAGCGCCTGCGCCTGAGGGTCCCGCCCCGCGCTCTCAGCCGGTCTCGGTGCCCTCGATCAGCGGCACGAGCGCCTGCAGGCGCGCGCTCGGATCATCCAGCTGCAGCAGCCGCTGCAGCTGCGCCGGCTCGAGCGGCAGCATCTCCCCGAGCCGGTAGCTGACCCAGCCCGCATCCTCGTAATGCGGCTCGAGAAAGCGCTGCGAATGGGTCAGGCTGGCGAGTCCCTGGCGCAGCAGCTGCACCAGCGGCTGGAACTGCGGCGGCACGGGGGCCGGGGCGATCTCGGGCAGCCATTCGACGCTCGCGCGGTTCAAGCCGTCGGACTGCTGGCTGCGCTCGCAGATTCGAAAGCGGCGCTCTCCCCGGCACAGCACGCCCAGCACTCCATCGGGCATGGACTGAAAGTCGATGATGCGCGCCGAGGTACCGAGCGGCTCGGTGCTGACGTGGCTGTCGGTCTCGCCACCGGTGCGGATCAAAACCACGCCGAAGATCTCGTTGTGCCGCAGGCAGCGCCCGATCAGATCCAGGTAGCGCGGCTCGAAGATGCGCAGCGGCAGCAGTCCGCCGGGCAGCAGCACACTCTGCAGCGGGAACAGCGCGATATCCTGCATGAGCCCCGGCCGTGACCCCCGACGCGCCCTTCAGCCGCCGTGCGCGCCGCGCGTCTCGTGCGCCTCCGCGGCTCGCGTGCGCGTACCCGGCCCGACGCTCGGAATGTGCGCGCGCGCCGCCAGCGCCTGCAGCAATCGCGTGGGCAGGGCGCCGAAGCCGCCGTTGCTCATGACGAGCACCTGATCGCCGGCGACCAGATCGGCGCACAGCGCGGCCAGCAGCTCGTCCAGATCCGCGACGACGCGCGCGCGCGCGCCGAGCGGCGCGATCGCGGCCCGCACGTCCCAGCCGAGGTCCGCGGGCGCGTACAGCCAGATCGCATCGGCCGCCGTGAGAGCCGCCGCGAGCGTGGCCCGGTGCACCCCGAGGCGCATCGTGGCCGAGCGCGGCTCGAGCACCGCCACGATGCGCGCGCCACCGACCCGGCGGCGCAGGCCCTGCAGGGTCGTCGCGATCGCGGTGGGATGGTGGGCGAAATCGTCGTAGACGCGCACCCCGGCCTGCTCGCCCCGCAGCTGCATGCGCCGCGCGACGCCGCGGAAACGGCCGAGCGCCGTGAGCGCCCGTTCGGGAGGCACCCCGGCGTGGTGGGCAGCGGCGATCGCCGCGAGCGCATTGTCGGCGTTGTGCGCACCCATCAGCTCCCAGCGCAGCTCCCCCACGCTGTGGCCCGCATGCAGCACCTCGAAGCGCGAGAAGTCGCTGTCCGCTTCTGCGCGCACGCTCCAATCCGGCGCGCTCGCCGCGGCGGATGCGGCCGAGCCGCCCGCGCTGCCGCCGTTAGCGCCACCGCTGCCGCTCGCGCCGCCGCCGTTAGCGCCACCGCTGCCGCTCGCGCCGCCGCCTGCGCCGCCGCCCGCGCTGGCGCCTGCGCCGCCGCCGAAGCGCTCCACGGGCGTCCAGCAACCCGCCGCCAGCACGCGCTGCAGACTCGCGTCGCCGGCGCGGCAGAGGATGCGGCCGCTGGCGGGCACGATGCGCACCACGTGCTGAAACTGGCGCTCGATCGCGGCCAGGTCCGGGTAGATGTCGGCGTGGTCGTACTCGAGGTTGTTCAGCACCAGCGTGCGCGGCCGGTAGTGCACGAATTTGGCGCGCTTGTCGAAGAAGGCGGTGTCGTACTCGTCCGCCTCGATCACGAACAGCCGCGAGCCGCCCAGACGCGCGCTGACGCCGAAATTCTCCGGCACCCCGCCGATGAGGAAGCCCGGCTGACGGTCGGCGTCCTCGAGGATCCAGGCGAGCAGGCTGCTGGTGGTGGTCTTGCCGTGCGTGCCGGCCACCGCCAGCACCCAGCGCTCGCGCAGCAGCTCATCGGCGAGCCACGCGGGCCCGGACGCGTACGGCAGGTCACGATCGAGCATCGCCTCGATCACCGGCATGCCGCGCGTCATGACGTTGCCGACCACCAGCAGGTCCGGCCGGGGGGCGAGCTGTGCGGCGTCATACCCTTCGTGCAGCTCGATGCCCAGGGCGGCCAGCTGCGTACTCATCGGCGGATAGACGTTGCGGTCCGACCCGGAGACACGGTGCCCGGCGGCGCGCGCCAGCGCCGCGACGCCCCCCATGAAGGTGCCGCAGATCCCGAGGATGTGGATATGCATGCGCGCGCGACCGTCAGTGATGCGTCAGGGGGCGTGCGGGATGCACCGGGGAGGACTCAGTGATGCGGCTCGAACAGCGGCAGCAGCACCAGCTCCTCGGCCAGCATCTGCAGCAGCGCCAGGACCACGCACAGGCCGAGGGAGCGCTCGAGCGCCGAGCGCAGCACGTGACCGATCGCCGCCACGGTCCACACGAATACCGCCAGAGCCCCGACGTAGGCGACGGCCAGCCACGATGCATCGTGCGCGAAACGCTCCAGGAGCCATTCGGACACGATACTGGGCGCGGCGAGCACGGTCTGCAAGCCGAACAGCGCCGCCGCGGTCTGCAGATAGCGCGCGCGGCGCCGCGCGAGCGCCAGCAGCAGCCAGTACCACAGCGCGATGAAGGCGGTGTCGGCGAGCACCAGCGGGACCCAGCCGTCGCGCAGCGCCGGCAGTGCCTCGCCGCATCCGACGCTGATCAATACGTAAGCGCCGATGGTCAGAGGCAGTAGAATGCCGACGGTCGGCAGGTCCTGCGGCCCGCGGCGCCACAGTGCGATATCGACGTACAGGCGCGCGAGCTTCAGCAGGCCCGAGCGCACCGGCGCCTGTGCCATGCCGCTAGCCCCGCGATCCGCGCCGGCGCGGATTCGAGGCCGGGGCCCGGCGGTCCGGTGCCCGGCAGGCACAGGGCGCCTCGTCGGCCGAACAGGGGGCATCCGCGAACATGTCGGCAACGGTGTCAGCAAGCCCGTCGGGTGGCATGCCGGGGATTATCAGCGAGCCGGGCGAGTTTGCGCAGGTGTGTCGCGAGCTGGCCGGTCAGCGCGAGCTCGGCCTGGACACCGAGTTCATGCGCGAGCGCACCTACTTTGCGCAGCTGTGCCTGCTGCAGCTGAGCTACGCGGCCCAGGCGCGCTGCGTGGACACCCTGGCGCTCACGCGGCTGGATGAGTTGCGCCCGGTCATGGGCTCGCCGCTCACGCGCAAGATCCTGCATGCGGCGCGTCAGGATCTGGAGGTGCTCTGGCCGGCGGTCGGCGCCGTCGCTGCGCTGTTCGACACCCAGGTGGCCGCCGCGCTGGCGGGACTGCCCGCGCAGATCGGTTACGCGGAGCTCACCAGCCGGCTGCTGGGCGCGCAGCTGCACAAGTCGCAGACGCGCACCGACTGGTCGCGCCGCCCGCTGACCGCGGCGCAGGTCGCCTATGCGCTCGACGATGTGCGCTACCTGCCGCCGCTGGCCGAGCAGCTGACGCTGCGGCTCGAGCAGCTCGGGCGCTGGAGCTGGTTCGAGGAAGAGATGGCGCAGCTGCCGGCCGGCAACTCCTTCCAGGTGGACCCGGAGCAGGCCTGGCGCCGCGTCAAGGGATTGAGCGAGCTGGACGAGCCGCGCCGCACGCTTGCGCGCGCGCTCGGCGCCTGGCGTGAGCGGCGCGCGATCGACGCCGACCGTCCGCGCAACTGGATCCTGCCCGACGCCGCACTGCGCGACATCGTGCTCACGGTGCCGCGCAGCCCCGCGCAGCTCGCCGGCGTAGCCGAGCTGCCCCAGGGCATCCGCCGGCACAGTGGCTCCGACATCCTCGCCCTGATCGCCTCGCTCGCGCTGCCCGCCCGGCTGCCGCCCCCACCCCAGCGGCGCCGGCCGGCGCCGGCCGAGATGGAAACGGTCCGGCGTCTGGCGCAACTGACTCAGCAGACGGGCCGTGAGCTCGGCATCGCCCCGGAGGTGCTGGCCACACGGCGCGACATGGAGCGTCTGGTCGCAGGCGAGCAGCAGGCCGGGCCGCTCACCGGCTGGCGCCGCGCCGTCATTGGTGAGCGGCTGCTGGGCGCGCTCTAGCGCCGGGCGGACGCAGCACCGCGATCAGACGCGCGGTGACCTCATCGACGGGAGCGTCCGCCTGAACCACGCGCAGCAGCCCCTGCGCGGCGTAATGCTCGGCCAGCGGGCGGGTCTGCTCCTCGTAGACCTGCAGGCGCCGCTGCACCGTCGCCTCCTCGTCATCGCGTCGCTGCACCAGCGCAGGATGGTCATCGCACTGATCGCAGTGCGGGGGGCTGCCGGGCGGATTCGTATGCACGTTGAAGACCCGGCCGCAGCGCTGGCAGGTGCGGCGGCCGGAGATGCGCCGCACGATCTCGGCGTAATCCACCTCGAACAGCACCACCGCGTCCAGCGGCTTGCCGATTGCCTCCAGCATCGTCGCCAGAGCCCGCGCCTGCGCGAGGTTGCGCGGAAACCCGTCCAGGATGAAGCCGCGCGCCGTGTCGCTCTGCCCGAGCCGCTCGCGAATGATGCCCAGTACGATCTCGTCGGCCACCAGCCCGCCCGCGTCCATGGCCGCCTTGGCGCGCAGCCCATAGCCGGTGCCGCGCGCGACGGCGTCGCGCAACAGGTCGCCGGTGGAGATCTGGGGAATGGCAAGACGCTCGACCAGGCGTTGGGCCTGGGTGCCTTTGCCCGATCCTGGTGCACCCATCAGCACGATCCGCATCGGAAAACAGTACCGGCCGGGCCGCTGCAGGTCAAACTGCGGCAAGCCTCTCACGGGGCCGGCTGCGGGCGTGCCGCCGGCGTGCACCCGCCGCGACGCCGCGAGCCTTGAGGTATGCTGCCGCGGCCATGGCCGCTTCCCCCTCCAAGCGCTCCGCTTCGCGCCGGCGCGCGGCGCCTCGCCCTGCGCGCCCTGCGACCCGCGCGACGCCTCGACCCGCCGCCCGGGCGACCCGCGCGACGCCTCGGCCCGCCACCCGCAACGCCCTGTACGCCCAGTCCGGGGGCGTCTCGGCGGTGATCAATGCCTCGGCCTGCGGGGTGATCGAGACCGCCGCGCGAGCGCGCGGGCGCATCGGGCGGCTGTACGCGGGCCGCGATGGCATCCTCGGGGCGCTCACCGAGAATCTCATCGATCTGTCGAGCGAGAGCCCGGCGGCCATCCGCGCGCTGCGCCACACGCCGGCCGGGGCCTTCGGCTCGGCGCGCTACAAGCTCAAGAGCCTCGAGCAGAACCGTGCCGAGTACGAGCGGCTCATCGAGGTCTTTCGCGCGCACGACATCGGCTACTTCTTCTACAACGGCGGCAACGATTCGATGGATACCGCGCTGAAGATCTCGCAGCTCGGCGCCGCGCTGAACTATCCGCTCAGCTGCATCGGCATCCCCAAGACCGTCGACAACGACCTGCCTCTGACCGACTGCTGCCCCGGCTTCGGCTCGGTCGCCAAGTACATCGCGGTCAGCACGCTCGAGGGGGCCCTGGACGTCGCTTCCATGGCGCGGACCTCCACCAAGGTGTTCGTGCTGGAGGTCATGGGCCGGCACGCCGGCTGGATCGCGGCCGCCGCGGGCCTCGCCGGCCTCGGCCCCGCCGATCCGCCGCACGTCATCCTGTTCCCCGAGATCCCGGTCGAGACGTCCCGGCTGCTCGAGCGCGTCAGGCAATGCGTCGAGCAGTACGGCTACTGCGTCATCGTCGTGTCCGAGGGCGCACGCTATGCGGACGGCAGGTTCCTGGCCGACGCCGGCACGACCGACGCCTTCGGGCATACGCAGCTGGGCGGCGTCGGCCCGGTCGTGGCCAATCTGGTGCGCCAGTCGCTCGGTTACAAGTACCACTGGGCCGTGGCCGACTACCTGCAGCGCTCCGCGCGCCACATCGCCTCCAGGATCGATGTCGAGCAGGCCTACGCCGTCGGCAAGGCGGCCGTGCACTATGCCCTGCAGGGCATGAATGCGGTGATGCCCGCCATCCGACGGATCAGCTCCCGGCCCTATCGCTGGCGGGTCGTGCCGGTAGCGCTGGCGGATGTCGCCAACGTGGAGCGAACGGTGCCACGCGAATTCATCAGCGCCGACGGATTCGGCATCACCGCGGCCTGCCGTCGGTACCTGCAGCCGCTCATTGCCGGCGAGGATTACCCGCCGTATCGCGGCGGGCTGCCGGCGTACGTGCGCATCCGGGGCGTGGCGGTGCGGCGGCGGCTGAAGACGGATTTCAAGGTCTAGCGCCACGGCGGCGGCGCTCGAACGGCGCGGCGCTCGGACGGCGCGGCGCTCGGACGGCGGCGGCGCTCGGCTTGCCGATCGATGCCCTGTGCTATATTTCGCGGCTGTTTGCCGATCGACCCGAGGCCCCGGCGCAGAACCCGGTGCCGGGCCGCGGCTGTCGCCACCCATCCAATGCTCGTCGAGGTAGGGAGGTCTTTTCTGCATGGTTGCCGCGAACTGGCTGTGGGTGGCGATGGCTGCCGGGATCATTGCGGTGCTCTACGGAGCGATTTCCACGGTCTCGATCCTGGGACTGCCGGCCGGCAATGCGCGCATGCAGGAGATCGCCGCGGCGATCCAGGCGGGCGCCAAGGCCTACCTGAATCGCCAATACAGCACCATCGCGATCGTCGGGGTGGTGCTGTTCATCGTGCTGGGGCTGGGCCTGAACTGGGAGACGGCCGGCGGCTTCGGGCTCGGCGCCATCCTGTCCGGCGCGGCCGGCTACATCGGCATGAACATCTCGGTGCGCGCCAACGTGCGCACCGCGCAGGCGGCCACCGGCGGGCTGAACGCGGCGCTTTCCGTCGCGTTTCGCGGCGGCGCCATCACCGGCATGCTGGTGGTGGGACTGGGGCTGCTGGGCGTCACGATCTACTATGTGGTGCTGCGCAGACTCCTGCCCGAGGACGAGGCGCTGCATGCGCTGGTCGGGCTCGCCTTCGGCGGCTCGCTGATCTCGATCTTCGCGCGCCTGGGCGGCGGCATCTTCACCAAGGGGGCGGACGTCGGCTCCGATCTCGTCGGCAAGGGCGAGGCCGGCATCCCCGAGGCTGACCCGCGCAATCCGGGCGTGATCGCCGACACCGTCGGCGACAACGTCGGGGACTGCGCCGGCATGGCGGCGGACCTGTTCGAGACCTACGCCGTGACCATCGTCGCGACCATGCTGCTCGGCGGGCTGATGCTGAAGAACGAGGGCACCGCGGCGCTGGTCTACCCGCTCGCGCTCGGCGCCGCCTCCATCCTCTCCTCCATCATCGGCACCTTCTTCGTGCGCGTGGGCGCCGGTGGCAAGATCATGGCCGCGCTCTACAAGGGCGTGATCGTCTCGGCCGCGCTGTCGGCGATCGCCTTCTGGTTCATCACGCAGGCCCTTCTGCCCGACCGCCTCGTGCCCACCTTCGGTTGCGCGCTGATCGGGCTCGCCCTCACCGGCGCGATGATCGTCATCACCGAGTACTACACCGCCACCGAGTTCGCGCCGGTGCGGCGCATCGCCGCGGCCTCGCAGACCGGACATGCCACCAACATCATCGCGGGTCTGGGCGTGAGCATGAAGTCCACGGCGCTGCCCGTGATCGCCGTGTGTCTGGCGATCTGGGGCGCCTACGCGCTCTCGGGCGTGTACGGCATCGCCGTGGCCGCCACGGCCATGCTGTCGATGTGCGGCATGATCGTCGCGCTGGATGCCTATGGACCGATCACCGACAACGCCGGCGGCATCGCCGAGATGGCCGAGCTGCCCGACTCGGTGCGCGACATCACCGATCCGCTCGATGCGGTCGGCAACACCACCAAGGCGGTCACCAAGGGGTACGCGATCGGCTCGGCGGGACTGGCCGCCCTGGTGCTGTTCGCCGACTACACCAACAACCTCGGCGTGCACCTGGCCGCCACCCACCGCCCCGCGGCCAGCTTCTCGCTGTCCGATCCGGCGGTGATCATCGGGCTGTTCATCGGGGGGCTGGTGCCCTACCTGTTCGGCGCGATGGCCATGGAGGCCGTCGGCCGCGCCGCCGGCTCGGTGGTCAATGAGGTGCGCCGCCAGTTCCGCGAGATCAAGGGCATCATGGAGGGTACCGCCAAGCCCGACTACTCGCGCGCGGTGGACCTGCTCACGCGCGCGGCGATCCGCGAGATGATCATCCCCTCGCTGATCCCGATCCTGGTGCCGATCATCAGCGCGTTCGCACTCAACGCCATGCTCGGGCCCGGCGCCGGAGTGCGCGCACTCGGGGGACTGCTGATCGGCACGATCGTGACGGGATTATTTGTCGCCATCTCCATGTGTACCGGCGGCGGCGCCTGGGACAACGCGAAAAAATACATCGAGGAAGGCCACTTCGGCGGCAAGGGGTCGGAGACCCACAAGGCCGCGGTGACCGGCGATACCGTCGGGGATCCCTACAAGGACACCGCGGGCCCCGCGATCAATCCGCTGATCAAGATCATCAACATCGTCGCACTGCTGCTGGTGCCGCTGCTGTAGCGCAGGAACGCACTCGGACGCTGCGACGGAACCGGCAGGGTGGGGGACACGTCGAGCGCGTACGTTTGACGTACACGCTCGACGTGTCCCCCACCCTGCCGGATTCGGGCAACGCAACGTTTGCAGGTGCGTTGCTGCGCTACGCCGCCATCGCCAGCTTCGTCGGCCGTCCGATCGCGTAGCCCTGCAGATAATCCACACCCATGCGGCGCGCGGCGTCCAGCACGCCGGCGTCCTCGACGCGCTCGGCGATCACCTTGAAATTCAAGGTGCGCGCCAGACGGATCATGACCGAGACCATCGCCTGGTTGACGCTGTCGCGCGCCAGGTTCTTGAAGAACGAGCCGTCGATCTTCAGGTAATCGATCGCGAGGTTGCGCAGATTGGCGAAGGAGCCGAGCCCGCTGCCGAAATTGTCGAGCGCGAAGCGGCAGCCCATGCCGTGCAGCACCCCGACGAAGCGGCGTGCCTGGTCGAGGTTGGCGATCGCGGCCGCCTCGGCGATCTCGAAGCACACCTGCGCGGGGTTCGCTCCGGTGGAATCGAAGCAATCGACCACGAACTCCGGGAACTGCGCGTCCGCGAGGGTCTGCGCGGAGATGTTGATGGCCACGCTGCGCTTGGCCGCAAGCGCGATGGCGCCGCGCCCCAGCGCCGTGAGCGTGGTCTGCACCACCCAGCGATCCACCAGTCCCATGAGCCGGTAGCGCTCGGCGGCGCGCACGAATTCGATCGGCGGCAGCTGCTCGCCGTTGTCGGCGCGCAGCCGTACCAGCACCTCCATCGCCGGTCCCTCGTCGTTGGCCGAGTACGCCGGCACGATCGGTTGGCAGTACAGCTCGAAGCGGCTGTCGCGCAGCGCGCCCTGCAGCGTCTGCAGCCAGTGAATCTCCCCGCTCTGGCGGGCCAGCGCCTCGTCGCGCGCCGAGTAGACCGCGACGTGGCCGCCCTGGCGCTTGGCCACGTAGCAGGCGGAGTCGGCGGCCGCGAGCGCCTCCTCCATGCTGGCGCTGTCGCGCGCGATCTCCACCAGGCCGAGGCTCACGCCCACATCGAAGATCCTGTCCTTCCACACGAAGCGGAAGTCACTCACCGCGCGGTGCACGTCCGCGGCGATCTGCTGGGCCTTCTCCAGAGGGCAGCCGACCAGCAGCATGCCGAATTCGTCTCCACCGAGACGCGCCACGGTGTCCGAGTCGCGCACCGCGCCGCGCAGGATCTTGGCCGTCTCGCGCAGCATCGCATCGCCCGCCAGATGCCCGGCGCTGTCGTTGATCGCCTTGAAGCGGTCCAGGTCCAGGTAGCACAGCACGTGCGAGCTGTCGCCGCGGTGCGCGACCTCGAGCGCCGCCTGCAGCCGCCGCTCGAACTCGCGGCGGTTCACCAGACCCGTCAGTGCGTCGTGCGCCGCCTGATAGGACATCTGCCGCGCGAGCCCGCGACTCTCCGTCACGTCGTGCAGCAGCACCACGGCCCCGGTGGTCTCTCCGGTGCCCAGGCGGATCGGCGCGGCCGACAGCTCCACCAGATGCTCTCCGCCCGAGGGTGAGCAGATCAGCAGCGCCCGCCGCCCGAGACTGAGCGCGGTGCCGCTGGACAGGGCCTGCCGCACCGGCTCGGACAGCAGCTTCTGGTCGGCTTCCTCGACGACGCGCGCCACCTCCTGCAGCGGCTTGCCGACCGCGTCGGCCGCCGTCACCCCGAGCACGCGCTCGGCGGCCGGGTTCAGATATTCGATGCCGCCGTGCACGTCGGTGGTGAGCAGGGCCTCGGACAGGCATTCGAGCGTGAGCTGCGCGCGCACACGTCCCTCGCCCTCCTGCGGCTGCGCGACGTTCTGCGTGGGCAGCACCTCCACGCCCACGATCAGCAGCGCGTGCTCGCCCTCGTGCTCGATCGGCCAGGTCGACAGCTCGAGGCGCACGCTGCTGCCGCTCGGGGACCCCATGTCCACCTCGTAGCGCTCGGCGGCCGCCTCGCCGGCCAGGCGACGGCGGATGTTGGCGGCCACCAGCTCGGCGTATTCCTGCGGCACCAGGTCGGCGAGCCGCCGGCCGATCAGCTCCTCGGGACGCCAGCCGGCCAGCTGCGCGAACTGTGCATTGGCGTACCGGATGGTCGTGCCGTGGATCAGCACGGCCTCGTGCACCCGATCCCCCAGCGCGGCGATCGGCGCGCCGGTGCTCGGCACGCGCTCGGCCGCGCTCGCCGCGCGCGACAGCAGATGATTGACGGCGGTCACCAGCGCGGCGAGCTCCGGCCGATCCGTGCGCAGCTCCGCGGACTCCTTCAGCGCACCACCGATGGCCGCGTGCTGGACCTGCTGGGAGACGTCCTGCAGGGCCACGATGGTCCGTCGCTGCAGCAGCAGCCATAGCAGCAGTACCACCGCAACGATGCCCAGCGCGAGGGAAAGCAGGCCTAGGATCGTCATCAGAATCGTTCTTTCAAGCGATGCTTTCCTTGGGAGGAGGGCCAAGCTCCGCCATCGCCCGCCGGCACAGCATAACGAAGTATTGGTGCGCGCCTGCGTCATTTCACCATATCGGGGCAGCGGCACGCGCTCGCCGCGCGCGTGGGCAGCGAGCGCGCAGGAGACCGGCCGCAGCCGCCGGGGCCAGCACCGCCGGCGGGCCCGGCGCACTCTTGGCAGACGCGGCGAAAACCCTTAACGTGGCGCGCTCCCGGAGCGAGAGGATTAAGTTCAATGTCGGTCGATAGGTCGGTCGCTGGGTCGGTCGATGCGCCGGTCGTTGAGTCGGTCGCTGGGTCGCTCGATGCGTCGCTCGATGTCGTCGATGCGCGCGAGCAGATGGTCGAGCAGCAGGTGCGCGCCTGGGACGTGCTGGACGAGCGCATTCTCGGGGTGCTGCGCGAGGTGCCGCGCGAGCGCTTCGTGCCGGCGTCGTGGCGCGAGCTCGCCTACGCGGATTGCGAGATCCCGCTACCCTGCGGCAAGCGCATGCTGCGCCCCATGATCGTCGGTCGGCTGCTGCAGGCCCTGCAGGTGCAAGCGCACGAGCGGGTGCTGGAGGTCGGCACCGGCTCGGGCTACGTATCGGCCTGTCTGGCGCGCCTCGGCGCTCGGGTGCGCAGCCTGGAGCTGCACGCGCCGCTCGCCACGTTCGCCGAAGCCAACCTGCGAGCCGTGTGCGGCGTGTCCGGCGCAGCGAGCGTTTCCGGCGCCTCCGGCGCGGCGGGCGGCGCGACGCCGCCCGCCGTCCCCGCCGTCCCCGCCGTCGAGGTGCTTTGCGCCGATGCCATGCAGCTCGCCGAGGAGTCGGCCTACGACGTCGTGGTGCTCACCGCCTCGCTGCCGCTCCACGAGCCGCGCTTCGAGCGCGCGCTGCGGCCGGGCGGGCGGCTGTTCGCGGTGATCGGCGCCACCGAGCCCCAGCAGGCGTGCCTGATCCGTCGCGCCAGCGCGCGCGACTTCACCCGCGAGGTGCTGTTCGAGACGGTCATCGAGCCCCTGGAGCACGCGCCGCGCCCGGAGGCGTTCGGGTTCTGAAGATGCCAGTCACTGAAGTATCCGCCGAAGAGCTCAAGCGCCGCCTCGACGCCGGCGACGCCGTGCGCCTGCTGGACGTGCGCGAGCCCTGGGAGTACGCCATCGTGTCCCTGCCCGGCAGCACGCACATTCCGCTGGCGCAGCTGCCGCGCCGCCTGCAGGAGCTGTCCGCCGACGAGCCGATCGTGGCCCTGTGCAAGTCCGGCGGTCGCAGCCGCCGCGCGGCCGAGTTCCTGCAATCCTCCGGCTTCCGGAACGTCACCAACCTGACCGGCGGCATCGACGCCTGGATCGAGGACGTCGACCCGAGCCTGCCGAGCTACTGACCCGACCTGCGCGCAGCTCAGCCCTCACCGCGGGCCAGGCCCACGGTGTGGCCCGTCGCGGTGCCGGCCGCCGGCGCACCGAGCCCGTCCAGCAGCTCCACGAGCCGCGCCACCGCGCCACGATGCGCCTCGATGGCGGCGCGCGCGCTGTCCCCCTGCCGGCGGCGCGCCGCCGGATCGCTCAGCAGCCTCGCCACCGCCGCCGCCAGCTCCCGCGCATCCCTGACGATCCGCAGCGCGCCGCTCTGTCCCAGAATGCGCGCGCTGTCGGGAGAGCTGAACTGGTGGGGTCCGGAGAGCACCGGCACGCCGAGGGAAGCGGGCTCGAGCAAATTGTGCCCGCCGACCGGCACGAGGCTGCCGCCGACGAACGCCACGTCGGCGGCGGCATAGAAGTCCACCAGCTCTCCGAGCGTATCCAGCAGCAGCACCTGGCAGGACGGCTCCGACGCCCCGGAGCTCGCAGCGGCCGCGACCGTGGTACTCGAGCGGCGCAGGTAGCGCCAGCCGCCGGCCGCCAGCGCCGCCTCGACCTCCTCGAAGCGCTGCGGGTGGCGCGGGGCCAGCACCAGCAGCGCCTCGGGCAGATCGCGGCACAGCTGCCGATGCGCCTGCAGCACCATCGCCTCCTCGCCCGCGTGGGTGCTGCCGGCCGTCCAGAGCGGGCGCGCGGCCGCAAAGCGCGCGCGCAGCGCCGCGCCGCGCGCCTGCAGCTGCGCCGCCGGTGTGCGATCGAACTTCAGATTACCCATCACGCTGACGCGTTCGCCGGGCACCCCCAGCGCGCGGAAGCGCGCGGCATCCTGCGGCGTCTGCGCGCCCACCCAGACGTTCGTGCGCAGCGGGCCGCGCAGCAGGCCCGGCAGGCGGGCGTACCAGCGCGCGCTGCGCTCCGAGACGCGGGCGCTGCCGATCAGCGTGGGGACGCCCACGCGCCGCGCTTCATGCAGCAGATTGGGCCACAGCTCCGTCTCGATCAGCACCAGCAGCCGCGGGCGCAGGCGGCTGAGCCAGCGCCGCTGCGCGCGCGGCAGATCGTAGGGCGCGTAGCGCACATCCGCGCCGGGCAGCAGCGCGCGGGCGCGTGCGTAGCCGGTGGCCGTGCCGCAGGAGAGCGTCACGTCGGGCGGCGGATCGCGCGCCTGCAGCGCCTCCAGCAGCACCGCCGCCGCCTGCACCTCGCCCACCGAGGCGGCGTGCACCCAGATCCCACCGCCGCCGCCGCTCGGACCGAAACCCAGCCGCTCGCGCCACCCCGGCGTGCCGGGGCGGCTCGGCGATCGGCGCAGCGCGCCGCTCAGGGCGACAAACGGCAGGGCGGCGTACAGCAGCAGCGAGTAGAGCCGGCGCACGGGGCTGTCGGGCCGTCGGGCCGTCGGGCCGACCGTCAGGATGCGGCCGGAGCCGGGGCCGAGGGCATGGCGCTGAAGTAGGCGTCGAGCATCGAGGCCCAGTCGGCGTCCGAGAAATGCTCGGCCGGCAGGGCGGCGGTGATCTTCTCCACCGAGCGGCGCAGCCGCACGAGGTTGGCGTCGCACCACAGACCGGGGCGGCGCAGATACGCGCGATCGAAATCCACCAGCCACACATTCCACTGCGGGTCCAGCAGCACGTTGTGTGCGTTCAGGTCCGCGTGATAGACGCCGTCCTCGTGAAAGCGCCGCAGGCAGCGGCCGACCGCGATCCAGCCGCTCAGCGCCAGCGGCGCCTCGGCCAGCCGCGCGGCCAGCGAGCGCACCCCATCGATCCGTTCGCTCAACAGAGCCGCGCGGTAGGTATGCCGGCCGGTGCGGCGGTAGCACGCCGCGATCGGCTGCGGCACCGGCAGCCCCGCCCTGCGCATCAGGTACAGCAGGTGCCACTCGGCGAAGCCGCGTGTCGAGTTCTCATCCAGCCACCAGTAACGATCGGCGGACAGGCGTGCGACCCAGCCACCGCGGCGGTAATGGCGCAGCACCAGGCGCCGCCCGTCCGCGTCGATGAACAGTGCGCCGCCGCGCCCCTCGTCCCCGGCGCGCACCTCCCCGCGGCCTCGCCACCACGCCGGATCGAACCAGCACCCTTCCGCGTTGCCGGCGCGCTCGGAGTCGTACAGCATCGCCCCGCCCGGCAGATCCTTCCGCCGCACCTCCGCGCCGGTCGGCCACTGCAAGGTTTTCCGTCTACCGAATCTCACGACCGCCTCCAACCCAGTGTATCACCATCGATCCTCGCGCCGGTCGCGCCGGTCGCGCCGGTCGCGCCGTGGCGTGCCGTGGCGTGCCCGTCGCCCCTGCTACCATAGCCGCGCATGCGGGACATCCTGGTTCCAATCTCGGCCGGTGAGCTGCTCGACAAGATCAGCATCCTGCGCATCAAGGCCCGCCGCATCGCCGAGCCGGACAAGCTGCTGAACGTGCGGCGCGAGCTGGCGCTGCTGGAAGCCACCTGGCAGCGCAGCTACGGCGCATCGGCCGCTACCACCACCGCCACCACCACCGCCGCCACCACCACCGGCGCCGCCGACTCCGCTGCCGACGTGGCCGCACCCGCGCCGCCGCTCGCCGCCGAGCTGGCCGCGCTGGAAGCGGTCAACGCCGCGCTGTGGGATATCGAGGATCGCATTCGCGCGCACGAGGCACAGCGGCGCTTCGACGCCGAGTTCATCGAGCTGGCGCGCGCCGTCTATCTGCGCAACGACGAGCGCGCCGCGATCAAAAGACGCCTCAACGTGCTGCTCGGCTCACCTATCATCGAAGAGAAATCCTACCAGCCCTATCCGTCGCCCCGGCCGTAAGCGCTGCGCTCCCCCTGCGCCGACGAGTGCCCGAGCGCCGCGGCCTGCCCCGCCGCGGCGAGGCGTCAGCTTCGGCCCTCAGCGCTGCAGCGTGTACTCGGCCCCGCAGTAGGGGCACTTGGCGAAGCCGGTGGCCTCGATCGGCAGGTAGACGCGCGGGTGCGCGTTCCACAGCGTCATGTCCGGCATGGGGCAGGACAGCGGCAGATCCCGCGCGGTCACGGTGTACTGGCTCTGGGCACTGGCGGTCCGCTGTTCGGCGCGTGACGTCATGCACAGAATTATAGCGGTGCTGATGCAACGCCGCCGCAGCCCCCGCATGATCCGGCTGCCGCGGCCCCTCCGGATGGCTGCGGCGCGGGCCCCGGACACGGTCGCACGGTCGGTCGGACAACCGGACGGGCCGGCCGGGCCGCAGGCCGGGCGGGCCGCAGACTGGACGGGCCGCAGACTGAACGGGCCGGAGCGAGGATGGTCGCTTGCATCGATTTCGTCGCGCTACGCCGCTGCGTGCCGGTGTGCTGCTGGTGCTGTGGCTGGGCGCAGCGGCGCTGCTGAGTCTCGCGGCACCGGGGAGCGCCAGCGCCGCCCCGGTGAGCTATCGATCCGATGCGGCCGTCAGCGGCGATGGTCAGGTCGGCTACCTGGCGGACCCCGGCGGCCGGCTCGACCTGCCGGCCGTGACCGCCCCGGGCGCGCATTTCATCCCGGTGCGCGGCGGCACCGCCAACTTCGGCTTCAGTCGCGCCGCCTACTGGCTGCATCTGACGCTCCAGAGCCGCGCCCACGACCCCACCACCGCGTACCTGAGCATCGCGCAGCCCACGCTCGATGACGTGCGGCTGTACGTATTCTCGGGCGGGGTGCTGCGCGAGAGCGTGCGCGCCGGGGATCTGATCGCCAACCGCCAGCACGTGGCACCCGGCAGCCACCCGCTGCTGCCCTTCCAGGTCGAGCCGGGGACGCGCTACGAGCTCTACCTGCGCGTCGCCAGCCGCTCGGGGGCGCTGCTGGTACCGATCCAGTTCGAGAGCGGCGCGGACGTCGAGAGTGCCGCTCGGCGCAGCCTGCTGCTCAACGGCGTGTACGCCGGCGTCTTCATCGCGCTGTTCTTCTACAATCTGTTCATCTGCCTGTCGCTGCGCCAGCGTGCCTACACATACTACGTGCTGCTGCTGCCGCTCGGCTACGCCGCCTGTACCGTGGTGAACGGCTTTGGCCCCTGGATGCTCTACCCGAACCTCGTGTGGCTCGGCATCCAGGGGCTGCCGCTGTTCGCGGGCTGCGGGTTCCTGCTGAACATACTGTTCTCGCGCGCGCTGCTCGAGACGGCGGCGATCCCCTGGCTCGACCGGCTGCTGCTGGGCGCCGCCGTGATCGCCGGCCTCGCCGCGCTGTCCCCCTGGCTCGCGCCCGCCGGCTGGGGATACCCGCTGTGCTTCACGCTGGTGTTCATCGTGCCGCTGTTCGGCACGCTCGCCGGCGCCGTGTGCCTGGCGCGCGGACACCCGCAGGCCAGATTCTTCCTCGTGGCGCAGCTGTTCGCCGCCGCGGGCCTGCTCGCGACCGGGCTGACCGTCGCCGGCATCCTGCCCTTCAGCAGCGCCGGGCGTAACGGCATCACCTTCGGCGGGGCGCTGCAGGCACTGCTGTTCTCCCTGGCGCTCGCCGACCGCATCCGCGCGCTGCAGCTGGCGACGCGGCGCGCCGAGGGCGCCACGCGCCAGGCGCTCGAGAGCCGCCAGCAGGAGCTCGAGCGCAGCGTCGAGGAGCGCACGCGCGAGCTGGAGGAGGCCCGGCGCCACGCCGAGCACCTGGCCACCACCGATGCGCTCACCGGCGTCTACAACCGGCGCGGCCTGCTGCCCCTCGTGCAGCGCGCGATCGAGCGCGCCGTGCGGGAGGCCTCACCGCTGTCGCTGGTGAGCTTCGATCTGGATCACTTCAAAGACATCAACGATGACTTCGGGCACGCCGAAGGCGATCGCGTGCTCTGTCAGCTCGTGAGCCTCACACGGCAGCTCGTCAGGCCCAGCGATCTGCTCGGCCGCACCGGTGGCGAGGAGTTCATGCTGGTGCTGCCCGTCACGCGCGATCAGGCCGCGCACCTGGCCGAGCGGCTGCGAGCGCACCTGCAGAGCCATCTGACCGCCGGCGCCGAGCGGCGCGCCGTCACCGCGAGCTTCGGCGTCGCCCCACTCAGCCGGCGGCTGTCGAGTCTGGACGCCCTGCAGCGCGCCGCCGACGCCGCGCTCTACCGCGCCAAGAACCGCGGCCGCAACCGCGTCGAGGTGTACGAGGCCGGCACCAACGAGACCTCGCGCACCCACGCCATCATGCATCCGGCCGACCCGACGGCGCGCCAGCGCGCCGCCGGCGAGGGCTCGCGCGGCTGACCGATCGGCGCGGCCATCCGCCGCCCCATCCGCGGCGCTCAGGCGCTGCCCTCTTCCATGTGGCGGTTCCAGATCTCGATGACCGCGGCGCGCTCGGCCGTGAACTGTGTCGCGCTGATGACGCCCCCGAGCCCGTCCAGCGCGCGGTGGTGCAGGCAGCCGCGATAGGCGCGGTAGGCGCGCGTCAGCGTGTCGATCGTGGCCTGTGGCACCAGGTCGGCGGAAGCCACCGACTCGAGCTGGCGGATCGTATCGGAGAAGTGCACGAGCGGCGGGTACCGCTCGGCCCAGCGCAGCGCCCAGTACTGCGCGAGAAACTCGATATCGGCGATGCCGCCCGGATCCTGCTTGAGATCGAACTCACCGGCCGCGGCGCGCGACAGCTCCCGGCGCATGCGCGCGCGCATCCGGCACACGTCCTGGCGCAGCCGCTCACGGCGCACGTGGTGCGCGAGGATCTGCAGCCGCAGCGCCTCGAAGCGCTCGCGCAGCGGCGCCGCCCCCGCCACCGCGCGCGCGTGCAGCAGCGCCTGGTGTTCGAAGGTCCAGGCGTCGTGCCGCTGATACTCGCCGAACGCCTCGATACCGGTGATCAGCAGCCCCGCCCGGCCGCTCGGCCGCAGGCGCATGTCCACCTCATAGAGCCGCCCGGCCGGCGAGTGCACGGTCAGCAGATGCACCAGCCGCTGTGCGAAGCGCACGAAGAACACCTGGTTGTCGACCGGGCGCGCCCCTTCGGTCTGCTGCCGTGCGCCGCTGGAATCGTGAACGAACACGACATCCAGATCGGAGGCGTAGCCGAGCTCCAGGCCGCCGAGCTTACCGTAACCGATCACGGCGATCTGCACCGCCCGGCGCTGCGCACCCTCTGCACACATCGGTGTGCCGAGCCGCGCGGTCACATGCTCCCAGGCGAGCGCGAACGCGCGCTCGACGATCAGCTCGGCGACATCCGTGAGCCGGTCGCTGACCTGCATGACCGGCAGGCGCGCGAGCAGATCCGCGACCGCGAGCCGGAATATCGCCGCGCGCTGGAACTGCCGCAGCCGCTCGAGCAGCTGCTCCTCGTCGTTCGGGTCCGCGCCCGCCATGCGCTCGGCGAGATCCGCGGCCAGCGCCGCGCGATCCGGCGGGCGCTCCAGCAGCTGCTGGTCGATCAGCTCGTCCAGCAGCAGCGGGTGGGCGGCGATCTGCGCGGCGAGCAGCTCGCCGTGCGAGGCCAGCTCCACCAGGCGTCGCCGGGGCGTGTCATCGTGCAGCAGCAGCGCGAAGTACGCCGAGCGCGCGCCGATCGCCTCCAGCACCGCCAGCAGGCGCCGCAGCGTGCCGAGCGCATCGGGGGTGCCGGCCGCCTCCGCCACCAGCACCGGCAGCAGCGCCTGCAGCCGGCGGCTGCCCGCCTCATCCAGTCGCCGCAGCATCACGGCTCGCTGAAACTCCTGCAGGCGACGCGCGGCGGCCTCCGCATCCGCATCCGCAAAGCCGAGCGCACGCAGGCGCTGCGTGAGCGGCTGCGCCTGCGCCTGTGCCTGGGCTTCGCCCAGCGGCACCGGCATCGGCAGCGGCAGCGGTAGCGGCAGCGGCAGCGGCTCGGGCGCCGGATCGGCTCCCCGGCGCCGCGCGCCCCCGCCGAACGCCACGGCGCGAAAGTGCGCGGCGACGCGCGCGCGGTGCGCCTGGAGCCGCTCATGCAGTGCCGCCCAGGAGCTCTCACCCATGCTCAACGCCAGCCGGTGGCGCTCGGCCTCCCCCAGCGGCAGCCGATGCACCTGCTGGTCGGCGCGCATCTGCAGCCGGTTCTCCAGCCGCCGGAGGAATACGTAAGCGCCGTCCAGCTCGGCGACCGCCGCGGCCGGCAGCAGCTTTGCGCCCGCCAGCAGCGGCAGCACCTGGCGCAGACCGGTGTGCTGCAGCCGCCGGTCCTGTCCGCCACGGATGAGCTGGAAGGACTGCACGATGAACTCCACTTCACGGATGCCGCCGTCGCCGAGCTTGATATCGTCCGCCAGATCCCGCCGCTGCACCTCGCGCTCGATCAGCCCCTTCATCTCGCGCAGGGATTCGAGCACGCCGAAGTCCAGGTAGCGCCGATACACGAACGGCTGCACGGCGCCGCGGAACAGCTCCGGCCACGCCGCCTGGCCGGTCACGGCGCGCGCCTTCACCCACGCATAGCGCTCCCAGTCGCGCCCGTGGATCTGCAGGTAATCCTCCAGCGCCGCGGCGCTGGTCACGACGGGGCCGCTATCGCCGAACGGCCGCAGCCGCAGGTCCACCCGACACACGAATCCGTCCTCGGTCGGCAGCGCCAGCAGCTTCACGATCCGCTGCGCCACACGCGTGAAGAACTCCTGGTTGCTCAGACGCAGGCCCGCCCCCCGCTCGTAGCCGGTACCGTCGGTCTCGCCCGCCTGCGGGTACAGCAGCACCAGATCCACGTCCGAGGAAAAATTCAGCTCCCGGCCGCCGAGCTTGCCCATCGCTACGATCAGCAGCTCTTGCGGCTCGCCCGCCTGCGACACCGGCCGTCCGTGACGCGCCACCAGAGCGCGCAGCGCGAAATCCTGTGCAAGCCGCAGCGCCGTATCCGCGGCGTCCGACAGCGCCTGCAGGGTCTCGTCGAGCCCCGCCCATCCCGCGAGGTCGCGCCATGCGATGCGCGCATACTCCGCGCGCCGCCAGCGGCGCAGCTCCCCCATGAAGCGCGCCTCCTCGGCCGGGTCCTGCGCAGAGGCCGGTGGCTGTGGGGCAGCCGGCTGCGGCACTCCCGGCTGTGGCGCGGGCAGCTGCGGCACCGCCAACTGCGGCACCGGCAACTGTGGCACCGGCAACTGCGGCGCCGGCAGGGCGGCGCCGGCCAGCCGCTGAGCCGCCCGCGCCATCAGCGCCGGGGCGAGTGACGGGTCGCGCGCGAGCGCGTCGGCCACGAAGTCGCTGGCGCCGAGCACCGCCGCCAGCGACTCGGCCAGCGGACCGCCGCCGCGCTCCAGCGCCGCGAGCGCCGCCGGCGCCCGCTCGCGCAATGCCTCCAGACTGTCGTGTCCGCTGTCCATGTGTGACGGACGTCACGGTGACGTGCGGCGACGGTACCGCGAAGCGCGTCCGTCACGGTAGCGCCCGCTGACGCCACCAAAAAAAAGCCCCGCAGAGCGGGGCTTCAGGTGATGCGCGGAAACGGGGGGGTCTTGCTTCCGCGACTTTCGGGGTTCAACGGACTGGCGTCCGCCTCACCCTGACGACAAATATACCCCAGAATTTTCGTTTGTAAAGTGAACCATTTGTTACCTGTACATTACCCGGCTGCAGCGCTGAATGCGGCCGGCAAACGCGCCGCGGATCGCCTGTAACACATTAATTTACATGACTTTATTCCGCCCCAGAGGCACGCCACGCCGCATCGTTCGGCGCGAAAAAGTGTGCCGTCCATCACACCGCGAGGCAACGACCGACGTCGGTGGTCCGCGACAGCGCGGTGCAGTCCCGCTGCTGCGCGCTCCGCGACAGTGCATGCGCGCGCGCGCATGCACGCGAATGTGCGCGCCTGGCGCGTGCATGCACCGCCAGCTCGCGTGCTGCGGATCGGATCCGGGAATCGTAGCGGGCACGGCGGCGCAGCCACCGCGCCTTGCGACGAGCGGTGGCGGGTCCGCCTCGGGCGCTGGCTGGCCGGCGGCTGGTCGACGGCCGGCCGGTGACCGCCACTTAGTTACAAATGAAACTATTTACGGTATAATATCCGGGCTGCGGTGCTGCGCCATGCCCGCGCCGCGGGAGGATCCATGGGTCAGGACCTCTATGACAACCCGCTCGGCACCGACGGCTTCGAGTTCGTCGAATACACCAGCCGGGAGCCGCAGACGCTCAGCCGTCTGTTCGAGAGCATGGGCTTCACCGCGGTCGCCCGTCATCGCTCCAAGAACGTGCTGCGCTACCAGCAGGGCAGCATCAACTTCATCCTGAACATGGAACCGCGCGGACAGGCCGCCGCGTTCCGCGGCGCGCATGGCCCGTCGATCAACGCCATGGCCTTTCGCGTGCGCGATGCCGCGCAGGCGCTGCGGCTCGCGCTACGGCGCGGCGCACGCGAGGTGCGCGCCTCGGCAGGCCCGAGCGAGCTGAACATCCCGGCGATCGAGGGCATCGGCGGCTCCTACCTCTACCTCGTGGACCGCTACGACGGGTTGTCGATCTATGACATCGACTTCGTGCCGATTCCCGGCGCGGCCGAGCGGCAAGCCGCCGGCGGCGCCGGGCTCACCTACATCGATCATCTCACCCACAACGTGGAACGCGGCCACATGCAGCAGTGGGCGGAGTTTTACGAGCGCGTGTTCAACTTCCGGGAGATCCGCTACTTCGATATCGAGGGAAGGGCGACGGGGCTGCTGTCCCGCGCCATGACCAGCCCGGACGGCAAGATCCGCATTCCGCTCAACGAGAGCCAGGACGAGCACTCGCAGATCGAGGAATATCTGCACGACTACCGCGGCGAGGGCATCCAGCACGTCGCTCTCGGCACCGATGATATCTATGCGAGCGTGGACCGCATGCGCGCACGCGGGGTGCAGTTCCAGGATACGCCCGAGAGCTACTATGAGACGGTGGACGCGCGCGTGGCCGGACACGGCCAGGATCTGGCGCGCCTGCGCGAGCGCCGCATTCTGATCGACGGTGCCCCGGCGCGCGGCCAGGGCCTGCTGCTGCAGATCTTCACGCAGCACGTCATCGGTCCGTGCTTCTTCGAGATCATCCAGCGCAACGGCAACGAGGGCTTCGGCGAGGGCAACTTCCAGGCGCTGTTCGAGTCGCTCGAGCTCGACCAGGTGCGCCGCGGAGTGCTGTCGCTGGAGAAATCCGCCCCCGCGGCGGCTCGCGCCCGGCGCCCCGATCATGAATGACCAGCCGCGTGCCGATGCCGTGGCGGCCGCCGCGCCTGCCGCACCCGCCGGGCCCGCCGCGCCTGCAGCACCCGCGGCACTCGCCGCGCTCGAGTATCAGCGCGGCTTTGGCAATCTCTTCGCCAGCGAGGCGCTGCCGGGGGCGCTGCCTGCGCAGAACTCCCCGCAGCGCTGTCCCTACGGCCTGTATGCCGAACAGCTTTCGGGCACCGCCTTCACGGCGCCCCGCGCATTCAACCGTCACTCCTGGCTCTACCGGATACGGCCGAGCGCCCAGCCGTCGGCCTCCACGCCCTGGCCGCAGGGCCAGTGGGACAGCGAATTCCTCTCTGCCCCGCCCCCGGACCCGCTGCGCTGGGATCCCCCACCGATTCCCGCGGCGCCGACCGACTTCATCGAGGGGCTGCTGACGATCGGCGGCAATGGTGATCCGGCATCGCAGAGTGGCGCCGCGGTGCACCTGTACGCGGCCAATCGCTCGATGGCGACGCGCGTGCTGTACGACGCCGACGGGGAGCTGCTGCTCGTGCCCCAGCTCGGGCGGCTGCTGCTGGTCACCGAGCTCGGCCGGCTGCTGATCGAGCCGCTGCAGATCGCGGTGATTCCACGCGGGCTGCGCTTCCGCGTGGAGCTGCCGGACGGCGAGGCGCGCGGCTACCTGTGCGAGAATTTCGGCACACCTTTCCGCCTGCCGGAGCTCGGGCCGATCGGCTCCAACGGCCTCGCGTGCGAGCGCGACTTCGAGGTACCGCGGGCGTGGTACGAGGAGCGAAACGAGCCGCACGAGCTGATCGCCAGATTCCTCGGCCGATGCTGGTGCACGCGCCTGGAGCACTCACCGTTCGACGTGGTCGCGTGGCGTGGCAACCACGTCCCGTACCGGTACGACCTGCGCCGCTTCAATACGATGGGCTCGGTCAGCTACGACCATCCCGACCCGTCGATCCAGCTGGTGCTGCAGTCCGTCACCGACACGCCGGGCATCGACGGCGTGGATCTGGTGATCTTTCCGCCCCGCTGGCGCGTGGCCGAGCATACCTTCCGACCGCCCTGGTTCCACCGCAACATCGCCAGCGAATTCATGGGCATCGTTCAGGGCAGCTACGACGCCAAGGCGGAAGGCTTCGAGCCGGGCGGCGCATCGCTGCACAACTGCATGGCAGGGCACGGCCCGGATGCCGCGAGCTTCGAGGCCGCGAGCCGCGAGGATACGCGCCAGCCCGAGCGCCTGGTCGATACCATGGCCTTCATGTTCGAAACGCGCCTGGTCATCCGTCCCACCCAGGCCGCCCTGCGCTCGCCGCTGCTGCAGAAGGATTACGCGAGCTGCTGGCGCGGGCTCGAGCGGCACTTCGATCCACGGCGGCGCTGAGCCGCGTGCGCTGAGCGACGCGACCGCGGCTGACCCATCGATCCGTCCGATGCCCAACGAAACGCACGACCCGCAGCGCCGCAGCTGGGTGAGCAGCGCCAATCGTCCCGACGGCGACTTCCCGATCCAGAACCTGCCGTTCGGCATCTTCCGCCGCGCCGGCAGCGGCGAGGCGTGGCGCGCCGGGGTGGCCGTCGGCGATCAGATCCTCGACCTGGCGGCGGTGCTGCGCAGCGCAGCCCTCACCCGCCCCACCCCGCGAGCGGGCGACGAGCCGCCCTCGCCGCTGCTGGCCCGCGCGCTCGCGACGGTCGAGGAGAGCACCTTGAACGCGCTGATGGCCGCCGGCCCGGCGGTCTGGTCGGCGCTGCGGCTGGCGCTGTCACGCGCGCTCGCGCAGGGCTCGGCGCGCCAGCGTGCGCTCGAGGCCTGCCTCGTGCCCCTCGCCGAGGCCGAGCTGGCGCTGCCCGCACGCATCGGGGATTACAGCGACTTCTATGCGTCGATCCATCATGCCACGCGCACCGGCCGGCTGTTTCGACCCGAGCGGCCGCTGCTGCCGAACTATCGCTGGATACCGATCGGCTACCACGGGCGCAGCTCCTCCATCGTGATCTCCGGCCAGCCGGTCAGGCGCCCTCTCGGACAGATGCTGCCGGCCGGCGCCGAGGCCCCCGTGGTGGGCCCGAGCCAGCGGATCGACTACGAGCTGGAGCTCGGCGCCTTCATCGGACCGGGCAACGAGCTCGCGGAGCGCATCGCGCTGGATGAGGCGGAGGCGCATGTGTTCGGTCTGTGCCTGCTCAACGACTGGTCGGCGCGCGACCTGCAGGCCTGGGAGTCGCAGCCGCTCGGACCGTTTCAGGCCAAGAGCTTCGCGACCACGATCTCCCCCTGGATCGTCACGCTCGAGGCGCTCGAGCCCTTCCGGCTCCCGTGGACGCGCCCCGCGAGCGATCCGCAGCCGCTGCCGTACCTGGACTCCCCGGCCCTGCGGCGCGCCGGCAGCATCGACATCCGGCTCGAGGCGTGGCTGCACACCGAAGCCATGCGCCGCGCGGCTCGCGCGCCCGAGCGGCTCTCCGCCAGTAACTTCCACGACGGCTACTGGAGCATCGCGCAGCTGGTCGCGCACCACTCGCTCAACGGCTGCAATCTGCGTCCGGGGGACTTGCTCGCCACCGGCACGCTGTCGGGCCCGCAGCTCGCGCAGGCCGGCTGCCTGCTCGAGCTGACCGAGGGCGGCCGGCAGCCGCTCACGCTCTCCGATGGGGAAGTGCGCCGCTATCTGCAGGACGGTGACCGCGTGATCCTGCGCGCCTGGTGCGAGCGGCCGGGCGCCGCGCGCATCGGCTTCGGCGAGGCGGCGGCAGAGCTGCTCCCGGCGCGGCCCTGAGCGGCCCCATGCTGCGCCTGTACACCTACTTTCGCAGCTCCGCCGCCTATCGGGTGCGCATCGCCCTGCACCTCAAGGGCCTGCCCTTCGAGGCGCTGCCGGTGCATCTGCTGCGCGGCGGCGGCGAGCAGCATGCACCGGCGTTCGCCGCGCTGAATCCCGCCGAGCTCGTACCGGTGCTGGAGGACAGCGGCCTGGTGCTGACGCAGTCCCTGGCGATCATCGAGTATCTGGAAGAGCGCCATCCCGTTCCGGCGCTGCTGCCGGCAGAGCCCGCCGCCCGCGCCCGCGTGCGCGCTCTGGCCCTCGCCATCGCCGCCGATATCCACCCGCTGGCCAATCTCCGGGTGATGCGCCATTTGCAGGCGCTCGACGTCGATGCGGCGCGGCGGCGCGAGTGGTCGCGTCACTGGGTCACCCTGGGCCTGACGGCCGTCGAGCGCATGCTGCAGGCGGATGCGCCGAGCGGTGCCTGCTGCCACGGGGATGCGCCGACGCTGGCCGACTGCTGCCTGGTTCCGCAGATCTTCAACGCGCTGCGGCTCGACTGCCCGCTCGAGCGCTGGCCCACTCTGCGCCGCATCTACGCGCACTGCATGACGCTGGACGCCTTCCAGCGCGCCGCGCCGGCCGGGCAGAGCGACGCGGAGTAGCTTATCCCCCGCTGCCGCGCCGCGCTTCTACGCAGTGCCCCCTGGGGATTCTCCGTCGGGGCCGATCGCGGGCTCAAACAGCACGTACGCCAGGCCGCGGCTGAGCCGTTCGCGCGCCCGCCGCGACAGCAGCACCCGGCGCAGCCGGATGGCCGCGCGCACGAACCAGGGCAGCTGCGGCCGCCGCCCGAGCCGCTGGGCCTCCTCCCACATCGAGCGCACCACCCGCGGGCGCCAGCCGTATGCGCGGAAGAAGCCGAAAAAATCCTGCGGATCGAACAGAAACGGCGCGTTGCGCATCCATACCCGCGTCGCGCGCATCGCGCGGCGCCGGTAGCCCATCACGCGCGGCGACAGGTACTCTGCAATCCAGCGCCGGCAGGACGGTTGCGCGCGCAGATCCTCGGCGAGTCGTCCCACATCCTCCGCCGTCAGGTAGGGGATCACCCCTTCGGTGAGCACCAGCACCTCGCGAAAGCGCGTACCGAGCGCGCTCAGCAGCTCGCTGCGCGCCGCGCGCTCGCGCAGATCCAGTCGCACGCGTTCCAGGCGGCATCGCGGCCGCTCCTGCGCCAGCCGCTCCTCCTTGTAGTCGATCATGCCCGGCAGGTCCGCCTCGATCCACACCAGCGATGCGGGCAGCTCGAGCCGATAGGGCCGCGTGTCCAGTCCCGCGCCGAGATTGACGATCGCATCGGCGCCCTCCGCGATGGCCGCGAGGATCATCTCATCGATCACTCGCGTGCGAATCGCCATGAACCAGGTCATCGCACCGGTGCGCATCGCCGCGCCGGCATGGCGCCTGCCGCCGCGGCCGGCGGCCATGGCCTCCAGGATCCTGCGGCCGCGCTCCCCGGCGAGCTTCCCGGAGAGCGGATCATGAAACAGGGCGTCCGGCCGCTCGCCTTCCCGCGCCCGGAAGGCGGCAACCATGAAGGCGGTATCGGCAACGTCGCGGATGGGAGTGTCGTCGCTCATGTGTTCACGGCGTTCCGGTAAACCCCTGGGCGAGGCCCTGCTACAGCGTCTCGATCGCCACGGCCGTCGCCTCCCCGCCGCCGATGCACAGGGCGGCCACGCCGCGCCGCGCGCCACGGCGCCGCAGCGCATGCAGCAGCGTCACGACGATGCGCGCCCCGCTCGCGCCGATCGGATGACCGAGGGCGCAGGCGCCGCCGTGCACATTGACGCGCGCCGGATCGAGGCCCAGATCGCGCATCGCCGCCATCGTCACGACCGCGAACGCCTCGTTGATCTCGAACACGTCGACATCGGCCACGCCCCAGCCGGCCCGCTCCAGCACGCGCCGCACCGCTCCCGCCGGCGCGGTCGTGAACCATTCGGGTGCCTGTGCGAAGCCCGCCTGTGCGACCAGCCGCCCGAGCGGCGCGACTCCCAGCTCGCGTGCCGCGCCCTCGGCCATCAGCACCAGCGCCGCCGCTCCATCGGCGATCGATGAGGAGCTCGCGGCGGTCACGGTGCCGTCGGCATCGAACGCCGGCTTGAGCGTGGCGATCTTGGCCGGATCGCATTTGAACGGCGTCTCGTCCTGCTCGATGCGCAGCTCCCGCCCGCGCGCTCGCACGCTCACGGGTGTGATCTCATCGCGAAACGCCCCGCTCAGGCAGGCGGCCAGCGCGCGGCTCACCGACTCGGTGGCGAAAGCGTCCTGCTCGGCGCGCGAGAACCCGTACTGCCGCGCCGTGACGTCCGCGAAGTGGCCCATCAGGGCGCCGTCGGCCGGGTTCTGCAGTCCGTCGTAGAGCATGTGATCCAGCAGCTGCCCATGGCCCATGCGATAGCCCTGCCGCGCCTTGGGCAGCAGGTAGGGGGCATTGCTCATGGACTCGAAGCCACCGGCGATCACGCTGCGCGCCGATCCGGCGCGGATGGCGTCCGCGCCCAGCATGATCGCCTTCATTCCCGAGCCGCACACCTTGTTGAGCGTGCTCACCGGCACGCCGGGCGCGAGCCCGGCGGCGAGCGCGGCCTGTCGCGCGGGCGCCTGACCCAGACCGGCCGACAGCACACAGCCCAGAATGACCTCGTCGATCTGCCCGGCACCGGCGCGACTGTCCGCCAGCGCCGCGCGCACGGCGGCGGCGCCCAGCTCGCTCGCCGTCGCAGCGGCAAGCGCCCCCTGAAAGGCGCCGATCGGCGTGCGCCGAGCCGCCGTGATCAGGACGGCTGCGCCCGGGCCCGTGCCGCCCCTGCCGCCCGTACTGCCCGTGCCGCCCGTGCCGCTCATGCCGCTCCTGATGCTCATGCCCGCAGCGCCGAGCGATACTGCGCCGAGGTGCGCGCGCGCACCTCGGCCTCGCTCACCCCCGGGGCCAGCTCGATCAGCTCGAACGGCGCCTGCCGGTCCGCGCGGCTGAACACCGCGAGCGTCGTGATCAACAGATCCACCACCTGCGCGCCCGTCAACGGCAGCTCGCAGCGCGGCTTGAACTTCGGGGAGCCGTCGCGCGCCACGTGCTCCATGACGACGATCACGCGCCGCACGCCCGCGACCAGATCCATCGCTCCGCCCATGCCCTTGACCATCTTTCCAGGCACCATCCAGTTGGCCAGATCCCCGCGCTCGGACACCTCCATGCCGCCGAGCACCGATAAATCGATGTGTCCGCCGCGGATCATCGCGAAGCTGTCGGCCGAGGAGAAATACGAGGACATCGGTAGCTCGCTGATGGTCTGCTTGCCGGCGTTGATCAGGTCCGCGTCCTCCTCTCCTTCATACGGAAAGGGTCCCATGCCGAGCATGCCGTTCTCGGACTGCAGCACCACGGTCATCCCCGGCGGGATGTAGTTGGCCACCAGTGTCGGGATGCCGATGCCGAGATTGACATAGTAGCCGTCGCGCAGCTCCTGCGCCGCACGCTCCGCCAGCTGCTCGCGCGACCAGGCCATGGCACTCAGGGGCGCGGGCGCAGCGTGCGCCGCTCGATGCGCTTGCGGCCGGGCAGCGCCTGCACGATGCGCTGCACGTAAATGCCCGGTGTGTGGATCTGATCCGGATCGAGCTCGCCGACCGGCACGAGCTGCTCGACCTCGGCCACCGTGATGCGCCCCGCGGTCGCCATGACCGGATTGAAGTTGCGCGCGGTCTTGCGGTAAATCAAATTGCCCTCGCCATCGCCCCTCCAGGCGTGTACCAGCGACACATCCGCGGTCAGCCCGGTCTCCAGCACGTAGGTCGCGCCGTTCACCACCCGGGTCTCCTTGCCCTGCGCCACCAACGTACCGGCGCCGGTGCGCGTATAGAAGCCGAAGATGCCGGCCCCGCCCGCCCGCACGCGCTCGGCCAGCGTGCCCTGCGGGTTGAACTCGATCTCCAGTTCCCCGTCGAGGTACTGGCGCTCGAACTCCTCGTTTTCACCCACGTAGGAAGACACCATCTTGCGGATCTGGTGGGTCGCGAGCAGCAGCCCGAGGCCCGCGTCATCCACCCCGGCGTTGTTGGAGATCACGGTCAGGCCCTTGACCCCGCTGTCGCGCAGCGCGCCGATCAGATCCTGGGGGATGCCGCAGAGGCCGAATCCGCCCGACATCACGCTCATGCCGTCGTGCACGATGTCCGCCAGGGCGGCCGCGGCGCTCACATAGATCTTCGAGATCATGCCGGCCTGCTCACGAGCCGGCCCGCGCCGCGCTCGCGCGCGTGAGCGCGGCGGCCGCCTGCTGCAGCCGCCGCAGCCACTGATCGAGCTTGCGCACCTCCAGGGGCGCCAGATCCCGCAGCAGCAGCGACTCGTACTCGAGCGCCAGCGGTGTGACCTCGGCGTACATGCGCGCGCCGGCGGCGGTGAGGGACAGCCGGTGCGAGCGGCCGTCCTCGGCGTTGGCCTGGCGCTTGAGGAGCCTGCGCCGCGTGAGTCCGCGCGCCGCGCGCATCACCGTCACCTTGTCCATCACGGTGCGCCCGCACAGCGCCTGCTGGGTCAGCGGGCTCTCCTCCCCGAGCACCGCCATCAGGCGCCACTGCGGCACACTCAGCCCGAAGCGATCGACGTACGCGCGCGCGATCAGCTGCGACACGGCATTGGCGGCCACCGACAGCCGGTAGGGCAGATAGTCCTCCAGCCGCAGCCGGCGCGCCGCCTGCCCTGGCGCCGGCGAGCGTGGCGGCGAGCCCGCCGGCAAGCGCGGCGCCGGGCGCGCGCGCGAGCGCGGCGGCACCTGCAGCGAGCTCCTGGAGGATGCGGACATGCGCGAATCGTTCCCGGGCCCTGCCTTGCCTTCGGGCCTTGTCTTCCAGCCACTATACTCAGCGCGCGCCCCGAGTAGAAGGTTTCAAATGAAACCAGCCATCGGGCGTGATCGCGCGCGGCGCGGATCGCGCCGCCCAAAACGCACGGGCCGGGGGATCTCCCCGGCCCGTGTGGCAGCAGCCGTGTGGCCGCTGCGGGTTGCCACGGCGCGATGGCATCGCGCCTGCTCGCTGGTCGAGCGTTACATATCCATCCCGCCGCCCATGCCGCCCGGTGGCATGCCCGCGTGCTCGTGCTCCTCCTTCGGAGCCTCCGCGACCATCACCTCGGTGGTGAGCAGCAGCCCCGCGACCGACGCCGAGTTCTGCAGCGCCAGGCGCGTGACCTTGGTCGGGTCCAGGATGCCCGCCTCGATCAGATCGCCGAAATCGCCGGTGGCGGCGTTGTAGCCGAAGCTGCCCTTGCCGTCCCTGACACGGTTGAGCACCACCGCGGCATCTTCGCCCGCGTTCTCCACGATCTGCCGCAGCGGCTCCTCGATCGAGCGGCGCAGGATGGCGATGCCGACCGTCTGATCCTCGTTGAGACCCTCGAGCTTATCGAGCGCCTTCTGTGCGCGGATCAGCGCAACTCCACCGCCCGGAACCACGCCCTCCTCGACCGCCGCACGGGTCGCGTGCAGCGCATCCTCGACGCGCGCCTTCTTCTCCTTCATCTCGATCTCGGTCGCGGCGCCCACCTTGATGACCGCCACACCGCCCGAGAGCTTGGCCACGCGCTCCTGCAGCTTTTCCTTGTCGTAGTCCGAGGTCGCCTCCTCGATCTGCTGGCGGATCGACTCGACACGCCCCTTGATGTCGGCGGGCTTGCCGGCGCCGTCGATGATCGTGGTGTTCTCCTTCTCCACGACGATCTTCTTCGCCTCGCCCAGATCGTTGAGCGTCGCCTTCTCCAGCGACAGACCGACCTCATCGGAGATCACCGTGCCGCCCGTCAGCACCGCGATGTCCTGCAGCATCGCCTTGCGGCGATCACCGAAGCCCGGGGCCTTGACGGCCGCGACCTTGAGGATGCCGCGGATGTTGTTCACCACCAGCGTCGCGAGCGCCTCGCCCTCGACGTCCTCGGCCACCGCCAGCAGCGGCCGGCCGGCCTTGGCGACGCCCTCCAGGACCGGCAGCAGCTCGCGGATATTGCTGATCTTCTTGTCGACCAGCAGCACGTACGGCTTCTCCAGCTCGGAGGTCTGATTCGCCTGGTTGTTGATGAAGTACGGTGAGAGATAGCCGCGGTCGAACTGCATGCCCTCGACCACCTCGAGCTCGTTCTCCAGGCCCGAGCCCTCCTCCACCGTGATGACCCCTTCCTTGCCGACCTTCTCCATCGCATCGGCGATCGTCTTGCCGATGCTCTCGTCCGCGTTGGCGGAGATCGTGCCCACCTGGGCGATCGCCTTGCTGTCCTTGCAGGGCTTACTGATCTTCTTCAGCTCCTCCGTGGCCGCCGTGACGGCCTTGTCGATGCCGCGCTTCACGTCCATCGGATTGCGCCCCGAGGAGACCGCCTTCAGCCCCTCGCGGATGATCGCCTGCGCGAGCACCGTGGCGGTGGTGGTGCCGTCGCCGGCCTCATCGGAGGTGTTGGACGCGACCTCCTTGACCATCTGCGCGCCCATGTTCTCGAACTTATCCTTCAGCTCCACTTCCTTCGCGACCGACACACCGTCCTTCGTCACGGTGGGAGCGCCGAAGCTCTTCTCGAGCACGGCATTGCGGCCCTTGGGGCCGAGCGTCGCCTTCACGGCGTTCGCCAGGATGTTGACGCCCCGGAACATGCGTTGCCGGGCATCGTCACTGAATCGGACTTCTTTCGCTGCCATTGTCGTAATCCCTCGAAACTCTTGGGAAATTCCTATTTCTCGATGATCGCCATGATGTCTTCCTCGCGCATCACGACGAGGTCTTCGCCTTCGACCTTGACCTCGGTTCCGCTGTATTTGCCGAAGAGGATCTTGTCGCCGACCTTGACATCGACCGGACGGATCTGGCCGTCCTCGAGGATCTTGCCCTTGCCGACCGCGACGACCTTGCCCTGCACCGGCTTCTCGGCCGCCGTATCAGGGATCACGATGCCGCCGGGCGACGTGCGCTCTTCCTCGAGGCGCTTGACGATCACACGATCATGAAGAGGACGAATCTTCATGGACTTCACTCCTTACTTACCCTGGGTTCTTTAAGTTAAACTCGCCTGACCCCCGCACCACAGCCCTGATGACCCATGGGACTGCCTGCGCGGCTGTTAGCACTCAAACTGCTTGGCTGCTAATGATAGGCATCGACGCTGAAATTTCAAGCCCGCAGACGTCCCGAGCACCCTCGGGCGCCCCTAGGGCACCCCTAGGGCACCCCTCGGGCGCCCCTCGGCCCACCCCTCTGGGGCACGGCCGCCGCGGGCTGTGGCCGCCCTCACGGCCATTGCGGGCCGATTTCTGAGAGGATAGGGTCTGCGTATCGCCACCTGGTGAAGGAAATGACGCGCTCCGCTCTGCACCGTACCGGCCCTCACTCCGCAGACCCTCGCTGCGCAGGCCCCCATTCCGCAGGCCCTGACTGCGGCGGCGGCCACCGGCACGGCCTGCAGGCCGGGCTGGCCGCGGGACTGCTGGCTGCGCTGCTGGCGGCCACCCTGCCGGCCGGCACCGCCCAGGCCGGCGCCGCCGATGCGGCCTCCAGCACCGCCGCGGCGAGCACCCAGCTGAACTCGCTGCTCGATCAGCTGCACAGCGGCGCTGATTCGGGCGATGACTTTCTGCCGCCCGGACGCGCGTTCCAATTCAGCGCCGCGCCCGATGGCGCGAGCCAAGTACGGCTGACCTGGCTCATCGCCCCGGGCTATTACCTGTATCGCGATCGCATCAAGGTGGTCAGCCCCGCACCGGCCGCGCAACTGGGCGCACCGCTGTTTCCGCAGGGGCAGATCAAAAACGATCAATACTTCGGCAAACAGGTGATCTATCACCAGCAGCTCGTCGTCACGGTGCCGGTGGTGCATCCGGCTCCCGGCGCGGCGGCGGTCGCCGTGCAGGTGACCTACCAGGGCTGTGCCGAGGCGGGATTGTGCTACCCACCGATCACCCGCACGGTGTCGGTGACCCTGCCGCCCGCTGCCGGCGGCAGCGCGGCCGGCTCCGCCGGGGCCCCCGGCAGTGCCTCGGCCGCATCCGGGGCCTCCGGCGCCTCTGCCGCGTCCACCGCCTCCACGTTCGCGCCATCCGCAACCGCCTCGGCGGCATCGCGCGGCTACATCTCCGAGCAGGACCGGCTCGCCAATCTCATTCGCAGCGGCAATCTGTTCGGTGTCCTGGTCACCTTCTGGGGGCTCGGGCTGCTGCTCGCCTTCACGCCGTGCTGCCTGCCGATGGTGCCCATCCTGTCGGGCCTGATTGCCGGCGCGGGTCAACGGCTGAGCAGCGCGCGCGCATTCGCCTTGTCGCTGACGTATGTCCTCGGCATGGCCGTGACCTATACGGCCACCGGAGCGATCTGCGCTGCGGCCGGGCGCCAGGTCCAGGCGGCGTTCCAGCAGCCCTGGATCATCCTGCTGTTCGCCGCGCTGTTTGCCGCGATGGCGCTGTCGATGTTCGGCCTGTACACCGTGCAGATGCCGGGGTTCCTGCAGACGCGACTGGCCGCAGCCAGTAACCGCCAGCGCGGCGGGCACTTCGGCGGGGTCGCCGTCATGGGGGCGCTCTCGGCCCTGATCGTCACGACCTGCGTGGCGCCGCCGCTGGTGGCGACGCTGGCGGTCATCGGACAGAGCGGCGCGATCGCACGCGGCTCGGCGGCACTGTTCGTGATGGCTCTGGGCATGGGCGCACCCCTGCTGGTCGTCGGGACCTCGGCGGGACGCTGGCTGCCCAAGGCCGGCCCGTGGATGGACGCCGTCAAGCGCATCTTCGGCGTGCTGATGCTCGGGGTTGCCGCCTGGATGCTGACGCGGGTTGTGCCTGCGCGCGCCACGCTGCTGCTGTTCGTGGTGCCGGCGCTCGCCGCCACCGTGGTGCTGTGGAACCTGTCGCGCATGCCCGGTGCGCTGCGCACGGTGCGCGTCGGCGCGCTGGCCGCCGCCCTGGCGGCCGGTCTGTATGCAGCCGCCCTGGCTGCCGGCACCGGCCTCGGTGCGCAGGATCCGCTCGCGCCGCTGTCGCGTGACAGCGCAGCCGAGGCGCTGACCTTCCACAGCATCTCCTCGGTCGCGCAGCTCGACCGAGAGGTGCGCCAGGCCGCTGCACACGACCAGCCGGTGATGCTCGACTTCTACGCCGACTGGTGCACGTCCTGCAAGGAGATGCAGCACTCGACGTTTACCGATCCGGGCGTGCGCGCAGCACTGGGCAGCGTACGTCTGCTGCGAGCCGACGTCACCGCGAACAACGCCGATGACCAGGCGCTCCTGCATCGCTTCCAGATCTTCGGCCCACCGACCATCGCCTTTTACGACAGCCACGGTCGCGAGCTGCGCAGATTCCGTGTGGTCGGCTATATGAACGCAGGCCGTTTCACGGCGCTGCTGCATCGGGCGCTGACTCCCACGGGCTGACGCGCCGCTCGCTGTCATCGGCCGCGGCCTTCGACGACCCTGCACGGTGGGCGGCAGAGCCGCGGTTGGCGCTATGCCTGCCGCGCAGGCTATGCTTGCCGCACAGGAGTGCCGCCGTCGGGACGGCGGCGCGCCGGGGTGCGCGGTGCGTGGCGGCTCACCGGCGCTCGGCGTCGGACCCGCCGCAGCCCCACCGGGTGAGCCAGTCAGCGCATGCGATCGCTTCAACGCACCAAACGCACCACGGTTACCCTCTCGCTGCTCGTCCTGTGCGGCATTCTCGCGGGCTACATCGGCTTTCGAATCACGCATCGCGCGAGCCTGATCGCGCTGATCAATGCGCCGGCAGCGCAGACGCCCGCCGCGGCCAGCGGTGCGTCGGAGCCGAGCGCCAAGGCGCCGGCCGTACCAGAGAGCCTGCCCGACGTGCGCATGCCGGACCTGAGCGGCACGGAGCGCTCGCTGCGCGACTTTCTCGGCCATCCGCTCATCGTCAATTTCTGGGCGACCTGGTGTGACCCCTGCCGTCGCGAGATGCCGCTGCTGCAGCAGCTGTGGACGCAGTATCGTCCGGCGGGGCTGCAGGTCGTGGGTATCGCCGTGGATTCCCGCGCGGCCGTGCAGCAGTACCTGCGCACCACGCGCGTGGGCTATCCGCTGCTGGTGGGAGAGGACGAGGGCAGCGCCGCGGTGGCGCGCTTCGGCATCGAGCCGGTGCTGCCCTTCTCGGTATTTGCCGATGCGAAGGGCCGGATCGTCGCGGTGAAGGTCGGCGAGCTGCATCCGGCCGAGGCCCGTTTCATCGTCGCGCAGGTCGAGCAGGTCACACAGGGGCGCGAAACGCTGCCCCAAGCGCGAGCCGCGATCGCCGCGGAGCTGCGGCAACTGGCCGTGCAGCGCGCCAAGCAGACGGCACAGTCCGGCGGCTGACCGAGCCGGCGGTCCCTGCGCCGAGCTCTCCTCGGCGGTACACCAGCCGCCCGGCCCTGCTCCCTCACCCGGTCATTCAGTCCTGCGAGGGCCCTGACTTGCCACGGCGGCGCCCCGGCTGGCGGGATCGGCGAGTTTCCTGCAAAATTGGCACAGCTCGGCCCCAAAATTATGCAAATCGCCGCAAATTAGGTACATTTCGAGCGTAGAGCGGGACTCCCGGGGCGGGAAAAGTGTGGGCGTTTCTGTTGCGCCGATGCGACATCGACCCGCCTGCCTCGTCGGGCGAGAGGATCGGAGTATCGAATGGATATTCGAAAAATCAAAAAGATGATCGAGCTGCTCGAGGAGTCGGGCATCGCCGAGATCGAGATTCGGGAGGGAGAGGAGACGTTGCGCATAGCACGCGTGCTGCCGGGCCAGGTGACCGCGCACGCCCCCCCCCCCCCCACCCCCCTGGCCCC
>DATJSD010000041.1:0-14187 GCA_035504335.1 Steroidobacteraceae bacterium
CGTACGCCACAAACGAGCCCCCGTTCTGCTCGGCCATCACCTTGGTCAGCGCCGCCGTCAGCGTCGTCTTGCCATGATCCACATGCCCAATCGTCCCCACATTCACGTGCGGCTTGGTGCGCTCGAACTTTTCCTTGGACATACCTGACCCTCTACGAAGCTGCCTGGTCCGATGACTGACCCGCCATGGGCTGCCCCCCGGCGCTCATTTCTTGATGATGTCCTCGGCGATGGCCGCCGGCACTTCCATGTACTTGGAGAACTCCATGGTGAAGGTCGCGCGCCCCTGGCTCATGGAACGCACCGTCGTGGCGTACTGGAACATCTCGGCCAGCGGCACTTCCGCCGTGACGGTCTTGCCGGCCGGCGTGTCGTCCATGCTCATGATCTGACCGCGGCGGCGGTTCAGATCGCCGATCACATCCCCCATGTAGTCCTCGGGGGTGACCACCTCGACCTTCATGATCGGCTCGAGGATCACCGGCCTGGCGCGGCGGAAGCCGTCCTTGAAGCCGAAGATCGCCGCCATGCGAAACGAGATCTCGTCCGAGTCGACGTCGTGATAGGAGCCGTCGAACAGCGTGACCTTCACGTCCACGACGGGGTAGCCGGCGACCACGCCGGTCTCGCAGGCCTCGCGCACGCCCTTCTCGACCGCGGGGATGAATTCGCGCGGCACCGAGCCGCCGACGATGCCGTTGACGAAATCCACGCCCTTGCCGGTCTCGTTCGGCTCGATCTTCAGCCACACGTGGCCGTACTGGCCGCGCCCGCCGGACTGCTTGACGTGCTTGCCCTCGGACTCGACCGAGCCGCGGATGGTCTCGCGGTAGGCGACCATGGGCTTGCCGACATTGGCCTCCACCTTGAACTCGCGCTTCATGCGATCGACGATGATCTCCAGGTGCAGCTCGCCCATGCCGGCGATCAGCGTCTGGCCGCTCTCCTCGTCGGTCGACACGCGGAACGACGGGTCTTCCTTGGCCAGCCGCTGCAGCGCCTGGCCCATCTTCTCCTGGTCCGCCTTGGTCTTGGGCTCCACCGCCACCTGGATCACCGGCACCGGAATCACCATCTTCTCCAGCATGATGAGGTGCTCGGGGTCGCACAGCGTATCCCCGGTGATCACATCCTTGAGGCCCACCGCGGCCGCGATGTCCCCGGCGCGCACCTCCTTGATCTCGTTGCGCTCGTTGGCGTGCATCTGCAGCAGCCGGCCGATGCGCTCCTTGCGGTCCTTGGCCGGCACGTACACGGTGTCCCCGGAGTTGAGCACTCCGGAGTAGACGCGAAAGAAGGTCAGGTTGCCGACGAACGGGTCGTTCAGGATCTTGAAGGCGAGCGCGGCGAAGGGCTGATCGTCGCCGGCCTTGCGGGTGATCGGATTGCCCCGCTCGTCGAGGCCCTTGGTGTCCGGCACCTCCACCGGCGAGGGCATGAACTCGATGACCGCGTCCAGCAGCGCCTGCACGCCCTTGTTCTTGAACGCCGAGCCGCACATGCAGATGACGACTTCGTTCTTCAGCGAGCGCAGTTTCAGGCCACGCTTGATCTCCTCGTCGGACAGCTGCTCGCCCTCGAGGTACTTGTGCACCAGCTCCTCATCGCCCTCGGCCGCCGCCTCGATCATCTTGGCGCGCTGCTCCTGGCAGGCGCCGAGCATTGCGGCGGGGATGTCGCGATACTCGAACTTCATCCCCTGGGTTTCCATGTCCCAGTAGATCGCCTTCATCTTGATCAGATCGACGACGCCGTCGAACTTCTCCTCCGCGCCGATCGGCAGCTGGATCGGCACCGGATTGGCGCGCAGGCGCGTGCGGATCATGTCCACGCAGCGCATGAAGTTCGCTCCCGCGCGATCCATCTTGTTGACGAAGGCGATGCGCGGCACGCCATAGCGGTTCATCTGCCGCCACACCGTCTCGGACTGCGGCTGCACCCCGGCGACCGAGTCGAACAGCGCGACCGCGCTGTCCAGCACGCGCAGCGAGCGCTCCACCTCGATGGTGAAGTCCACGTGACCGGGAGTGTCGATGATGTTGATGCGGTGCTCGGGGAAGTTGTTGTCCATCCCCTTCCAGAAGCAGGTGGTGGCCGCGGAGGTGATGGTGATGCCGCGCTCCTGCTCCTGTTCCATGTAATCCATGACCGCCGCGCCGTCGTGCACCTCGCCGATCTTGTGCGACACGCCGGTGTAGAACAGGATGCGCTCGGTCGTCGTGGTCTTGCCGGCGTCGATGTGCGCCGAGATGCCGATGTTCCGGTAGCGCTCGATGGGCGTCGCACGTGCCACGTTGCTCTCCTGCTCCTTATCAGCTCAGTCGATGATGTATTGCGAATGAGGTTGCGCCGCGCGCGCTCGCCTGGTGCCGACCGGGCGCGCGCCGCCCGGGGCGCGCCGCGGCCCGCTCACCAGCGATAGTGGGCGAACGCCTTGTTGGCCTCGGCCATGCGGTGCGTGTCCTCGCGCTTGCGTACCGCCGCACCGCGGTTTTCGGCCGCATCCAGCAGCTCGTGCGCCAGACGCATCGCCATCGATTTCTCGGTGCGCTCGCGCGCCGCCTCGATCACCCAGCGCATCGCCAGCGTCTGGCGGCGGCTGGAGCGCACCTCCACCGGCACCTGATAGGTCGCGCCGCCGACGCGCCGCGACTTGACCTCCACCACCGGCTTGACGTTGTCCAGCGCCTGGCTCAGCAGCTCGATGGCCTCGGCGCCCTGCCGCCCGGTCTTCTCGCTGATGCGCGCGATCGCCCCGTAAAGAATCTGCTCGGCAGCCGACTTCTTGCCGCTGTGCATGACGACGTTCATGAACTTCGCCAGCATCTCGCTGTTGAACTTGGGGTCCGGGAGAATCGTGCGGCTCGGAGCCGCGGCGCGGCGCGACATGGTGCGATACCTCGTTGGGTGCGGCGGTCCGGCCGGCCTACTGCTTGGGGCGCTTGGCGCCGTACTTGGACCGGCCCTGCTTGCGGTTGCCCACCCCGGCGCAGTCGAGCGTACCGCGCACGGTATGGTAGCGCACCCCGGGCAGGTCTTTGACTCGCCCGCCGCGGATCAGCACGACCGAATGCTCCTGCAGGTTGTGCCCCTCGCCGCCGATGTAGCTGGTGACCTCGTAGGCGTTGGTCAGTCGCACGCGCGCGACCTTGCGCAGCGCCGAGTTGGGCTTCTTCGGGGTGGTGGTGTAGACGCGCGTACACACCCCGCGTTTCTGCGGTGAGGCGCCCAGCGCGGGAACCTTGGTCTTCTCCGTCCGCGAGCGGCGGGGCTGACGGATCAACTGACCGGTAGTGGCCATGTACGCTCCAACTTCACTGCCATGGGCTCGAAGGGCACATCTGATGAGACGCGCCGGGTCGTCCCCGGAGGGGACGCCCGGCGCTCGAGATCGCTATCCTGGCGGTCAGGCAGGCGTTTGGCCCGACCGACAAAGGCCGGCGATTCTAGGTAGCGCTGGTTCTTTAGTCAACGCCGCGCGGGCACTTACGCTGCGAAGCAGCAACGGTCCGTCCCCGCCGGATCTGCGCCGCGGGCTGATCCTTCGTGCTGTCTTTCCCGGGCGAGTCCACGCGAGCATGCTTGGGCGGGCGGCGCAATGGGGCAGCGCGGCAGGCGGAGGAGTGAACGGCATGATCCTGGACGAATGGCTCGCTCGCGCGCAGGCGCTCGGAGCAAGCGACCTGCATCTGGAGAGCGACACACCGGTGCTGGTGCGGGTGCGCGGTGAGCTGCAGGTGCTCGGCGCCGGCATGAGCGGGGCACAGCTGCTGCAGGCGGCGCAGGATCTGCTCGGCCCACAGGGCTGGGCGCAGTTGCGCGAGCGCGGCTCCGCGGACGTGGCACTGGCCGCGGGCACGCGGCGCTGTCGGGCGAGCTTCTTCCGCACGGTGCGCGGCATCGCCGCGGCCATCCGCCTGCTCACGGCCTCCGTCAAGGACCTGCGCGCGTGCAACCTGCATCCGGACCTGCGCCGGCTGGTGCAGGCCCCGAGCGGCCTCGCCATCGTCTCCGGGCCCACCGGCTCGGGAAAATCCACCACGCTCGCGGCGCTGATCGAAGAGCTCAACGCCTCGCAGGCCCGCCATATCGTCACGCTCGAGAGCCCGCTCGAGTACCTGTTCACCAATCGGCACTGCTTCATCCGGCAGCGCGAGATTCCCGCACACTCCCCCAGCTACGAGCAGGGTATCGTGGACGCACTGCGCGAGAATCCGGACGTGCTGGTCATCGGTGAGATGCGCACCCCCGAGGTGATGCGCCTGACGCTCGCCGCGGCCGAGACCGGACACCTGGTGCTCGCCACGATGCACTCGGCCACCTGCAGCGAGGCGCTCGGTCGCCTCTGCCTGTCCTTTCCGGCAGAGCTGCAGGGCAGCGTGCGCGCGCAGCTGGCCGACTGCCTCGTGGGGGTCTGCTGTCAGCGGCTGGATTTCCTGCCCGAGTGGCAGCTGCGGGTGCCGCGCTGCGAGCTGCTGCTGGGCAGCTCCGGGGCGCGGGGCGCCATCCGCGCCGGCAACTTCAGCCACCTCGCGACCGTGCTGCAATCCGGCGCGGAGGAAGGCATGTGGAGCTTCAGCCGCTACCAGCGCTGGATGCAGCAGATCGGCGACTGGCAGCGGCCGAGCGAAGCGCCACCGACGGCTGATTGGCGGCGCTCGGGCGGGCGGGAAGGCTCGCGGGATGGGCAACGCACTGGCGCCGGGGCCGCGCTCGGGCAAGGCGCCGGCCCGGCTGCCGGCGGCCCGGCGCCGCATCCACGCGCCCCTCGCCCGGACTCGACGACGCCGGCGCCGGCGCGCCCGATGGGCACCGGAGTGTCCGCCGGCGCCGCAGCGGGCCTGCCGGCGGACGTGATCGAGGTGCCGCTCGAAGAGACCGATCTGACGGAGCTCGAGAAACTCGCGCGCCGCCTCGTGGAACGCAAGCCGTAGTCGGGGAGGCTCCGGTCATGTCAGGCAGCGACAGCGCCCCGTCGGCGGCACGCACTCCGCCCGAGCCGCAGTTCAGCTTCGACATCGGCGATGCGCAGGACTCGCTCGAGCGCATGCGCGAGCTGCACGCGTCTCTCGGTGACATCTATCGCGTGTACTCACCGGGCCGGCGCCGCTACGCCTACGTCATCCACCATCCCGACGATGCGCGGCGCGTACTGCTCGCCAATCCCGGCAACTACGTCAAGGGATTCGGGCTGGACCGCGTGAAGGTGCTGACCGGCAACGGGCTCGTGACCAGCGAGGGGGATTTCTGGCGCGCTCAGCGCTACATGATGCAGCCGATGTTTCATCGGCGGGTGATCGCGCGCTTTGCCGGCATCGTCGCGGCGGCCAACGAGCGGCTGATCGAGCGCTGGGAGCGGCAGGCGGCGCGCGGCGAGGCCGTCAACGTCACCGACGACACCAGCGAGCTGACGCTGGAGGTCATCCTGCGCGCCATCTTCGGCGAGGACCTGGACCGCCTGTCACGCGAGCCGGGAGGCAACCCCTTTCAGCTCATCGCGCGCGAGCCGGTGCGGGACCTGAGCTTCGCCTACCGCTTCCGCCAGCTGCGCGCACGGGTCAGCGAGCTGGCCGCGCGCCGCCGCGCCTCAGGCTCGCCCGAGCAGCCCGATTTCATCGGCCTGCTGGTCGCGGCCCGTGACCGCGCCAGCGGGGCGCCCATGGGCGAGCGTGAGCTGGTCGATGAGGTGATGACGCTGATCATTGCCGGACACGAGACCGCGGCGAGCACGCTGAACTCGGCCTGGTATCTGCTCTCGCAGCATCCGCAGGCCGAGACACGGCTGCAGGCGGAGATCGATGCCCTGCCGGAGCAGCCGCTGCCGGACCTTGCGGCCACGGAGGCCCTGGCGTACACGCGCAGCGTGCTCAGCGAGACGCTGCGCCTGTACCCGCCCGTGTGGCTGATATCGCGCCGCACGCTCGGCCCGGACGTGCTGGCCGGTTACCCGATCCCCGCAGGGGTCGATGTGCTGCTCAGCCCCTACCTGATTCATCGCCACCCGCAGTTCTGGAGCGACCCGGAGCAGTTCCGCCCCGAGCGCCCGGAGCTGGCGCGCGATGCGCGCCGTCCGCAGGGCGCCTACATCCCCTTCTCGGCCGGTCCGCGGCATTGCGTCGGTGAATCGCTGGCGATGTTCGAGATGTGCGTGCATCTCTACAAGCTCGTGCGCCGCTTCCGACTGCGCTACGAGCCGGGCCGTCCGATGCCGCTCGAAGCGCTGATCAATCTGCGCACGCGCGATCCGCTGCTGATGCGCCTGGAGCGACGCTGAGCGGGGTTGTGAGCGGGGCGTAGCGGGGGTGCGGGCGGGCGCTGCGGCGCGCGCCCTGACCGGCCGCCGGTCAGCGGCCTGCGCGACGCGGCTACGCCGGCAGCAGGCCGAACTCGCGCAGCGCCGGCACGAAATTATCGTTGTCGTGGGCCGGGCGGCTGAGCTTGAGCAGTGCAAAGCGCTGCACCGGCCTGAGCGCGCGCCACTGGGCGAGCGACAGGGCCGGCAGCTGCAGCTGCGCGAGGTAGGCCTGCAGCTGCTCGGGGACCTGGTGCTGCTCCTCCCAGGGCGGCTGCGGCTCTACGGGCAGCGTCCGGGGAGGGGCCCCGGCCTGCCCCTGCAGCATCTGCATCAGCTCCTGGCGAAACGCCTCGCGCTGCGCCGCGGCCTCACAGGGCAGGTGCAGGAGGCGGCTGCGTTCGGCGGCGGGCAGGCGGTTCCAATGCTTCAGCGACAGCTTGATGCCCACGCTGTCCAGCTTCAGGCGCACACTCATCGGAATGCAGCGCAACGAGTCTGCGAAGTCCCTCTCGAAAGCGAAGATCGCCGGGTCGTCACCCGCGTGCGATCCGTCAGGCGCGTGCGTCATCTCGCTCATGATGGGTTCGCGCGAAACCGCAAGCTGCGCGCGCCGCGGCTAGCGCGGCTGTGCGCCGGATGCGCCGCCGGAGTGGCCCGCGGCGGCCGCGCTGGCGGTGACTGCGCTCGCGGCGGTGCTGCCCGCGGCGGTGCCGCCCGCGGCGGCGCTCACCGGGCCCGTGCCGGCCGGGACCTGCGGCACTTTCAGCAGCGCGACCGCCGCGCGCGGCAGCTCATCCAGCCCTGCCCCGCCGTGCTGCACGTACGCGACGATCTGCCGCAGCATGCGCGGCGCCCACGCGCGCTGCAGGTGAGCGGCGATGCCCGCGATCGCGTCGGCGCGCTGCGGCTCGCTGGCGAAGAAGTGGCCGATGTCGTTGGCCATCCTCACCAGATGATCGATGCTCTTCGATTCCCCGCTCATCGGGGAGCGCCCGCCGGCTCGGCCTGCTCCTGGATGAGCGCCTGAGCCAGCAGCGCACGCTGCCGCCGATCGAACTCCTGATAGCGGCGCTGCCATTCGGAGGGCTGGTTGACGCGCACCACCTGCACCGCCGTGACCTTGTACTCGGGACAGTTGGTGGCCCAGTCCGAGTTCTCGGTGGTGATCACGTTCGCCCCGGAGTCCGGGAAATGGAAGGTGGTGTAGACCACCCCGGGCTGCACGCGGGCAGTGACACGCGCGCGCAACACCGTCTCGCCGGCGCGGCTCTGCACGCCGACCCAGTCGTCCTCGCGGATGCCGCGCTCCTCCGCGTCGTGCGGATGAATCTCGATACGGTCCTCGTCGTGCCAGGTGACGTTGGCCGTGCGGCGCGTCTGCGCACCGACGTTGTACTGCGAGAGGATGCGGCCGGTGGTGAGGATCAGCGGATAGCGGGCGTTGACCTTCTCCTCGGTGGGCACGTACTCGGTGACGATGAACCGGCCCTTGCCGCGCACGAAGGTGTCCACGTGCATGACCGGGGTGCCCTCCGGGTGCTCGGCGTTGCACGGCCACTGGATGCTGCCCAGCCGATCGATCTTCTCGTAGGTGACGCCCGTGAAGGTGGGGGTCAGCCGCGCGATCTCGTCCATGATCTCGGCGGGGTGCCGGTAGTTCATCGGGTAGCCGAGCGCATTGGAGAGCAGCTGCGTGGCCTCCCAGTCGGCGTAGGTGCCCTTGGGCCGCATCACCTGGCGCACGCGCGAGATGCGCCGCTCGGCGTTGATGAACACGCCGTCCTTCTCCAGGAAGGTCGCGCCCGGCAGAAACACGTGGGCGAACTTCGCGGTCTCGTTCAGGAACAGGTCCTGCACGATGATGCATTCCATGCTGGTGAGGGCCGCGGTGACGTGCTGCGTGTTCGGATCGGACTGCGCGATGTCCTCGCCCTGCAGGTACAGCGCCTTGAACTCCCCGTCGAGCGCCGCCTCGAACATGTTGGGAATGCGCAGCCCCGGATCGGGGCGCAGCGGCACGTGCCAGTCCTGCTCGAACAGCGCGCGCGTGGCCGCATCGGACACGTGCCGATAGCCGGGATACTCGTGCGGGAAGGAGCCCATGTCACACGAGCCCTGCACGTTGTTCTGGCCGCGCAGCGGATTGACGCCCACGCCCTCGCGGCCGATGTTGCCGGTGGCCATCGCGAGGTTGGCGATGCCGATGACCGCCGTGGAGCCCTGGCTGTGCTCGGTGACACCCAGGCCGTAGTAGATCGCCGCATTGCCGCCGGTGGCATACAGACGCGCGGCGCCGCGTATGCTCGCGGCCGGCACGCCGGTGACCGCCTGCATCGCCTCCGGGGAATTGCGCTCCTCGGCGACGAAGCGGCGCCACTTGTCGAACGCCTCCGGCTCGCAGCGCGCGCGCACGAACTCCTCCTTGACGAGCCCCTCGGTGACGATGACGTGCGCCAGCGCGTTGAGCATCGCCACGTTGGTGCCGGGCTTGAGCTGCAGGTGATAGTCGGCCTGGACGTGCGGGGAGCGCACCAGGTCGATGCGGCGCGGGTCCACGACGATGAGCCTGGCGCCCTGCGCCAGGCGGCGCTTCATCTGCGAGGCGAACACCGGGTGCGCATCCGTCGGGTTCGCGCCGATCACCAGGATGACATCGCAGGACATCACCGAATCGAAGTCCTGCGTGCCGGCGGACTCGCCGAGCGTCTGCTTCAGCCCGTAGCCGGTGGGCGAGTGACAGACACGCGCACAGGTATCCACGTTGTTGTTGCCGAAGGCGGCGCGCACCAGCTTCTGCACCAGGTAGGTCTCCTCGCAGCTGCAGCGGCTGGAGGTGATCGCCCCGATGCTGTCTCGTCCGTACTTCGCCTGGATGCGCTTGAGCTCGGAGGCGGCGTAGCCGATCGCCTCCTCCCAGGACACCTCGCGCCACGGATCGGCGATGCTGGCGCGGATCATCGGCCTGGTGATGCGGTCCGGGTGCGTGGCGTAGCCGATCGCAAAGCGCCCCTTGACGCAGCTGTGGCCGTGATTGGCGTGCCCGTCCTTGTTCGGCACCATGCGCACCACTTCCTCGCCGCGCATCTCCGCGCGGAACGAGCAGCCCACCCCGCAGTAGGCGCAGGTGGTCACGACGCTGTGCTCGGCCTGCCCGATGTCGATCAGCGACTTCTCCGACAGCGTTGCCGTGGGGCAAGCCTGCACACAGGCGCCGCAGGAGACGCACTCGGAGTCGAGGAACGCCTCATCCTGACCGGCGGAGACCTTGGAGTCGAAGCCGCGCGCCTGGATCGTCAGCGCCCAGGTTCCCTGCTGCTCGTCGCAGGCGCGCACGCAGCGCGAGCAGACGATGCACTTGCTCGGGTCGAAGGTGAAATAGGGGTTGGACTCGTCCTTGGGGATCTGCAGGTGGTTCGCGCCCTCGTAGCCGTAGCGCACCTCGCGCAGCCCCACCGCTCCGGCCATGTCCTGCAGCTCGCAGTGACCGTTCGCCGGGCAGGTCAGGCAATCGAGCGGATGGTCGGAGATGTACAGCTCCATGACCCCGCGGCGCAGCCGCGCGAGCGCATCGTTCTGCGTGGTGACGCGCATGCCCTGGGTCACCGGCGTGGTGCACGAGGCGGGAAAGCCCTTCACGCCCTCGATCTGCACCAGGCACAGGCGGCAGGAGCCGAAGGCCTCCAGCTGATCGGTGGCGCACAGCTTCGGCACGGCAGTGCCCGCCAGCGCGGCCGCGCGCATCACCGAGGTGCCCTCCGGCACGCTGATCTCGCGGCCGTCGATCGTCAGCGTCACCAGTCGCGCCGCCAGGCGAGCCGGCGTACCCAGGTCCACTTCCGCAATCGATTGCATGGCTCAACTCCCAGCCGCCGCCGCGAGCGCGGCTGGCTTGGCGAAATCTTCCGGAAAATGATCCAGCGCCGAGAGCACCGGGTAGGGAATCAGCCCCCCCAGCGCGCACAGCGAGCCGTATAGCATGGTATTGCACAGATCACGCAGCAGGCTGTGCTGCAGCTCGCGACGCTCACCCGCCACCAGCCGGTCGATGACCTCCACCCCGCGCGTCGAGCCGATCCGACAGGGGGTGCACTTGCCGCAGGACTCGATGGCGCAGAACTCCATCGCGTAGCGCGCCTGCGCCGCCATATCCACCGTGTCATCGAACACCACGATGCCGCCGTGGCCGAGCATGCCACCGCCCTGCGCGAACGCCTCGTAGTCCACCGGGGTGTCGAACTTCGACTCCGGCCAGTACGCCCCGAGCGGCCCGCCGACCTGCACGGCGCGGATCGGCCGGCCCGAGCGCGTGCCCCCGCCATAGTCGTACAGCAGCTCGCGCAGCGTCACGCCGAAGGCGCGCTCGACCAGCCCGCCGCGCGCGATGTTGCCGGTCAGCTGGATCGGCAGGCTGCCGCGCGAGCGGCCCATGCCGAAGTCGCGGTAGAACGCCGCGCCACGCGTCAGGATGATCGGCACGCTCGCAAACGTGATGACATTGTTCACCACCGTGGGACAGCCGAACAGGCCCTTGATGGCCGGCAGGGGCGGCTTGTAGCGGATCTGTCCGCGCCGACCCTCCAGCGATTCGAGCAGCGAGGTCTCCTCCCCGCAGATGTAGGCGCCCGCGCCCAGCCGCACTTCCAGCTCGAAAGCCCGGCCCGTGCCCATGACGTCCGTGCCCAGCAGGCCCGCCTCATGGGCGAGCGCGATCGCTCGCGTCAGCGTCTCGTGGGCCTGCGGGTACTCCCAGCGCAGGTACACGTAGCCGCGCGTGGCGCCGACCGCGAGCCCCGCGATCGTCATGCCCTCGATCAGACAGAACGGATCGCCCTCCATCAGCAGGCGGTCGGAGAAGGTGCCCGAGTCGCCCTCGTCGGCATTGCAGACGATGTACTTCTGTTCGCCGGGAGTGTCCAGCACGGTCTTCCACTTGATGCCGGTGGGGAAGGCCGCCCCGCCGCGCCCACGCAGTCCCGAGTCAGTGACGGTTTTGACGATCTCGGCCGGTGGCATCGCCGCGGCGGCCGCGAGCCCGGCATAGCCCTCGTGCGCGCGGTAGTCCGCCAGGCTCAGCGGATCGATGACCCCGAGCCGCGCGCAGGTCAGGCGCTGCTGGCGCGCAAGGTACGGGATGGATTCGGGCGGCCCGAGGCGCAGCCGATGCGCACCGCCCCGCAAAAATCCCGCCTCGAACAGCGACGCCACATCCCCGGTCTGTACCGGCCCGTAGGCGATGCGACCGGAAGCGCCCTGCACCTCGACCAGCGGCTCGAGCCAGAACAATCCGCGCGACCCGGTGCGCACCAGCTGCACGCGCTCGCCGCGGCGAGCGGCCTCGCCGGCGATGGCGCGCGAGACCGCTTCGGCGCCGAGGGACACCGCCGTCGCCTCGCGCGGCACGTACACGACGGACACGCTGCCGCTCGCGCTGGTGCTGCCACTGCCGGCGCTGGCGCTCATGGGTTCATCGCCCGGTGGCCATGCCCGCCACGCCCGCGGCGCCCGCCGCGACCGGGCCCGAGGCGCCGCCACGCACCAGCTCGTCGAAGCGCTCGGACGTGACGCGGCTCTGCAGCTGCCCGTCGATCATCATCGAGGGCCCGGTGGCGCAGTTGCCCAAACAGTAGACCGGCTCGAGCGAGTAGCGACCGTCGGCGCTGGTGCCGTGAAAATCGATGCCCAGCGCGCGCTTGGCGTGTGCCTCGAGCGCCGCGGCGCCCACGGCCTGACAGGCCTCGGCCCGGCACAGGTGAATGACATGCCGACCCGGCGGATGCTGGCGGAAATAATGATAGAAGGTGATCACGCCGTGCACTTCTGCGCGCGTCAGGTTCATCTCGAAAGCGATCAGCGGCACGGCCTTGGGAGGCACCCAGCCGAGCCGCTCCTGTACCGCGTGCAGCACCGGCAGTAATGCACCGGCAAGCCCCCGGTGCCGCTCGACGGCGTCGAGCACCGCGGCGCGCTCTTCGATCGGCAGGTCCTCACCAGGCGCCGGACGGATCGGAATGCTGACGCGCTTGCGCTCGGCCATCAGAGCACTTCGCTGCGGGAGGCAAAGCGCGTGATGACTCGCATCACCGCCGTCAATGCATCAGCCATTGCTAGCAACCCTTCACGGAAAATACCGGGCCCACCATTGAAACACCGATAGTCCGCTATGCACCAATCAAAGTTTCAACTACCAACTATCAGCAAGCAACGGACATGCCATGCCCGGCGGCGGGCCAGGGCCATCCGGGTGGGCGCGAAATGCCGCGGGTATCGGCATCTCCGGGTTGCGCCATGGCGTGCGCGCCCCATTATATTGCATGCTGCAGAGCAACCGCACTCACGCCCGGGCGATGCAGCCTGGACGGTCATGCTTGGTGTATTATCTTGTTGATTCAAAATGTTGAAAAGACGCAGTACGAACCGATGGCGGACCGCCGCAGTGTCCAGACGCAGTCAGTTTCGTGCGGCGCCCAGGCGCTGCAGGTTCGAATAAACGTTACACTGCGTCGGGCGCAGGAAGCCCGCCAGAGTCAGTCCCGAGGCGCGCGCCAGATTAACCGCAAGACTGGAGGGAGCGCCGATCGAGGCGAGCACGGCGACGCCGGCGCGCAGGGCCTTCTGCACGAGCTCGAAGCTCGCGCGCCCACTGAGCAGCACGATGCTCTCTTTGAGCGGAAGGCGTCCAGCCAGCAGATTTCTGCCCACCAGCTTGTCCAGCGCATTGTGGCGCCCGACATCCTCGGCGATATCCTGCAGGTTGCCCGAAAAGTCAAATAGTGCGGCGGCGTGGACGCCACCGGTGTCGCCGAACTTCGATTGCCGCGCGCGCATTATCTGGGGCAGGCTCAGCAGAGTCGGTAGTTCGACAGCGTCTCCCCCGGCGATGCGCGTAGCGGCCGCTCTGGCGATAGCGGCATCCAGCCCGGTCGTGCCGCAGACGCCACAGCTCGAGCCTGCAGAAAATCGACGCGTCGGTGGCGGAAGGTCGAAACGCACCTCCGGACGCAGCCGGACGTTGACGACGTTTGGCCGGCGCGTGCTCGACTCTATCGCATCGATGTCGCCGGCCTGATTGACGATTCCCTCGCCATACAACAGACCGACGGCGAGATTCTCATCGTCGCCGGGCGTTCTCATCGTCGTCCCAAAGGAAATGGGCTCAGGGCCGAGCATGGGATGCTGCAGCATGTATTCCAGCGGCCCCTCGACGGCGACGTGGTCCTCCTGCTCGAACCGGGACTCGAGACCCGCCCGCAGCACGCGCACGGTCATTGTGCCGCTGGCTGGTGCCTCAACTTGGCCTGCTGCTTCAACCTGACCCGGTACGGCGGCGGTTTCCATGCCTGCCATGATACTGCTCGGGCTCGGCAGCTCATACGGCGGAGGTCGAGGATTCCAGTCGTCCATCAGCCACCGCCCGCCAAAGCGGCTGCATAATGACGGTGAGGATCGCGGTGATGGCCGTAGCGCCCCACGCAAGCCCGAGAGCGGGCTTCAGGTCAGGGCGCTTTCCCTAGCTACACAGCGGCATCGCGCCTGCTGCTACGCTGCGTGACTCCTACTGAATGAAGTACGAGTCAGGGGCATTCATTACCACCGAGGTCACGTTGGTCAGAGCGGCCATCTTGACGACGTTCACGCTGCTGTCGACCGGCTCCACTCCCACATGCACCAGCTGCTCGGCCGCTTTTGGATCGGACTGATAGATCTTCAGCTGCTGGTCGTAGTACGAGCGCATGGCCGCCATCTGCGCGGCATCCGGGTAGTGCCTGCGCGCCAGGCGGAACATATGGGTCAGCTGCTGGTCCGGATCGCTGCTGTAATGCAAGGCTTCGGTCGCCATCATCCGATAGGCCTCGACGTACTGCGGTCCATTCAGCAGCAGCAGTGCCTGCATC
>DATJSD010000042.1:0-5273 GCA_035504335.1 Steroidobacteraceae bacterium
CGTACGCCACAAACGAGCCCCCGTTCTGCTCGGCCATCACCTTGGTCAGCGCCGCCGTCAGCGTCGTCTTGCCATGATCCACATGCCCAATCGTCCCCACATTCACGTGCGGCTTGGTGCGCTCGAACTTTTCCTTGGACACGGCTTACGTCTCCTCTGACCTGCTGATGACCTGCGGACCTGATGACCGGCGTGTTGGAGCCCACGACCGGGATTGAACCGGTGACCTCGTCCTTACCAAGGACGTGCTCTACCAACTGAGCTACGTGGGCGGACGGATCCGGATCCCGAGCCAGCGCGTGGAGCGGGTGATGGGAATCGAACCCACGTCATCAGCTTGGAAGGCTGAGGTTCTACCATTGAACTACACCCGCCTGATGACGCCGCCATTTGACTCCTCCTCCCGGTCTGCCGGCTCCCCGGGCTCGAACCCCGCAAGGGCCCGTCCCGCCAATCCGCAACCCCCACGGTGGAGGGGGTAGGATTCGAACCTACGAAGGCGTAAGCCGGCAGATTTACAGTCTGCTCCCGTTGGCCGCTTGGGTACCCCTCCGTGAAAAGGAGCCGCGTATTCTGATTTCGGCCGCCGGGGGTGTCAATGCATATTCAATGCCACAGCCGCCGACAGTTCCGCCACCGCGGCCGGGCTGAGCCACCGGTGGCGCCCGGGCGCGAGCCCGCGCGGCAGCGCGATCGGCCCGTAGCGCACGCGCGTCAGGCGGCTGACCTGCAGGCCCACCGCCTGCCAGAGACGGCGCACTTCGCGGTGACGTCCCTCGCGCAGCGTCACCCGGTACCAGCGGTTCGAGCCCCCGGAGCGCGGATCCTGCGCCGCGGGCTCGATGCGCTCAAAGCGCGCCAGCCCGTCGGCCAGCGTCACGCCCTCGCGCAGGCGCCGCAGATCCTGGGGGCTGGGCCAGCCGTGCACGCGCACCCGGTACTCCCGCTCCAGCCCGCTCGAGGGATGCATGAGGCGGTGCGCAAGCTCCCCGTCGGTGGTGAACAGCAGCAGTCCGCTGGTGTTGACGTCCAGGCGCCCCACCACCACCCAGCGCCCTCGACCCCGCGGTGCCGGCAAGCGCTCGAACACCGTACGCCGCCCCTGCGGATCCGAGCGCGTGGTCACCTCGCCGAGCGGCTTGTGATAGAGCAGCACCTCTCCGGCGCTCGCCGCGGCTTCACCCGCCTCGGCGCCGCGCACCGGCGAGGCCGCGGGCGATGCGGGCTGCGTGGGCTGCGTGGGCGATGCGGGTGGCGCCAGGGCCAACGGCAGCGGCCGGCCGTCCAGGCGGATGTCGGCGTTGGGGCCGGCACGCGTCCCGAGCGTGGCGGGGTGCCCGTCGACACTGAGTCGCCCCGCGCGGATCCACTGCTCGATGCCACGGCGCGACCCGAGGCCCGCCGCGGCCAGCAGCTTCTGCAGGCGCTCGCCGGTGGGGGCGGCCGCGGTGGGGTCGGCGATCGCGGGGGCGGCCGCGGTGGGGGCGGCCGCGCGGCGCTTCGATGCCGCTCGAGCGCTCACCGCATGGGCAGCGAGATCTTGCGGAACAGTTCGCTCTGCCCGTCGGCGTCGCGCGCGTCGATCGCGCGATCCACGAGGCGGCGCGTCAGATGCGGGCCGAACAGCTGGATGAAGTCGTAGGCAAAGTTGCGCAGCAGCGTGCCGCGGCGAAAGCCGATCCAGGTCGTGTGGATCGGGAACAGGTGCGAGGCGTCGAGCACCGCGAAGTCACCGTCCTGCTGCGGATCGATCGCGACGCTGGCGACGATCCCGACCCCCAGGCCGAGGCGCACATAGGTCTTGATCACGTCGGAATCGCGCGCCGTCAGCGCGACACGCGGCGTGAGTCCCTCGCGCGCGAACACCGTATGCAACGAGGAGGCACCGGTGAAGCTGAATACGTAGGTGATCAGCGGATACTGCGCGAGATCCTTCAGAGTCACCCGCTCGAGCTTGGCGAGCGGATGGTGCTTGAGCACGATGATCTGCCGCACCCAGCGATACACGGGCAACAGCACCAGTCCGGCGAACAATCCCTCGGACCCGGTGGCGATGGCCAGCTGCACACGATCGGTCGCCACCATCTCGCTGATCTGCTCGGAGGTGCCCTGGTGCAGGTGCAGCTCCACCTCCGGATAGCGCTCGCGAAACGCATGCACCACCGGCGGCAGCACGTAGCGCGCCTGAGTGTGTGTGGTGGCGATCGACAGGGTGCCCCGGTTGTCCTGATTGAGATCGGCCGCCACCGCCTTGAGGCTGTCGATCTCTGCGAGCGCCCGATTGGCATACTCGAGCACCTTCGCCCCCTGCGGCGTCACGCGTGAGAACGCGCGTCCCTCGCGCACGAACAGGTCGAAACCGAGCTCACGCTCCAGCGCCTTGAGCGCGCGGCTGATGGCCGGCTGTGAGGTGCCGAGGGCAGAGGCCGCCTGCGTCACGGACAGCCCGTGGCGCGCGATCGCCACGGCGTATTGCAGCTGATGGAAGTTCATATGCCGATCGACTGCGTCTATGTGAAGAATAGACGCCTGAAATTATAACAAAGTGTTATCAAAAAATGGCTATCTATTTATCGACCTGCCGGGATGCGCAAGCTTACAGTGCTGACCCGCCCCGCAGTGGTGGCGAGGCCCATGATCTACGAGAACATCCTCGGCACGATCGGCCGCACGCCCATCGTGCGCATCCAGCACCTCGCGCCGCCCGGGGCGCAGCTGTACGTCAAATGCGAGTTCTTCAACCCCGCCTCCTCCGTCAAGGATCGTCTGGCGCTGGCCATCATCGAGGACGCCGAGCGGCGCGGGGCGCTGCAGCCCGGCCAGACGGTCGTGGAAGCCACTTCGGGCAATACGGGGATCGCGCTGGCCATGGTGTGCGCCGCCAGGGAGCATCCGTTCGTGGCGGTGATGGCCGAGAGCTTCTCGATCGAGCGCCGTCGCATCATGCGCCTGTTCGGCGCGCGCGTGATTCTCACGCCGGCCAGCGAGCGCGGCACGGGCATGGTGCGTCGCGCCGAGCAGCTTGCGCGCGAAAACGGCTGGTTCCTGGCCCGTCAGTTCGAGAACGAGGCCAATCCCGCCTTTCACCGCAGCACCACGGGACCGGAGATCCTCATGGATTTCGCGGCGCGGCGGCTGGATTACTTTGTGACGGGCTGGGGCACGGGCGGCACGCTGACGGGGGCCGGGGAGATGATCAAGCACGCGCGGCCCGAGGTGCGCATCGTGGCTGCCGAGCCGGAAGCCGCCGCACTGCTGTCGGGCCGTCCGTTCACCGCGCACAAGATCCAGGGCTGGACGCCCGACTTCATCCCTGCGGTGCTGCGCCGCGAGGTGGCCGATCGCATCGTCACGGTCGGCGATGCCGAGGCGATCACGGCCGCCCGGCAGCTGGCCGCCCGCGAAGGCATCTTCTGCGGCATCTCCTCGGGCGCCACCTTCGCCGCCGCGCTGCAGGTGGCGCGGGACAGCGGCGGCAGTCCCGGCGACGAGGCGGTGATCCTGGCGATGCTGCCGGACACCGGTGAACGCTACCTCTCGACGGCCCTGTTCGAGGGAATCTCCGATGGCTCGGATGCGCAAGACTGAGCCTCGTGGCGCGGCCAGGGCGCAGCACCGCGTGGATCTGCCGCAGGACCGCTCCCCGCCCATGAACGAGCAGAGCACCATCGCGCTGCCCGATCCGTTTCGCCTGTACCGCGGCGGACTGCTGCACCGGGCGCGCGTCGCCTACGAGAGCTGGGGACGGCTCAATGCGGCGCGCGACAACGCCATCCTGCTGTTCACGGGGCTGTCGCCCTCGGCGCACGCGGCCTCCAGCGAAACCGATCCCTCCCCGGGCTGGTGGCAGCGCATCCTCGGACCCGATCTCGCCATCGACACCCGCCGCTACTTCGTCGTGTGCATCAATTCGCTCGGCAGCTGCTTCGGCTCCACCGGCCCGGCCTCCATCGATCCGGCGAGCGGCGAGCGCTATCGCCTGAGCTTTCCGGAGCTCGCGGTCGAGGACATCGCCGCGGCCGGCATGGCCACCGTGCGCGCGCTCGGCATCGAGCGGCTCGACGCGGTCATCGGTGCCTCGCTCGGCGGCATGTCCGTCATCGCCTTCGCCGCGCAGTTCCCGCACGCCGCGCGCCGCCTGGTCAGCATCTCCGGCAGCCCGGCCGCCTCACCGTTCTCCATTGCGCTGCGCTCGCTGCAACGCGAGGCCATCATGCGCGACCCGGACTGGCAGGGCGGCCACTACCCCGCCGATCATCCGCCGCGCAGCGGCATGCGCATCGCGCGCAAGCTCGGCACCATCACCTACCGCTCGGCGGCCGAATGGCGCGTGCGCTTCGGCCGCGAGCCGCTCGCGGGCAACGCCCTGAGCATGAGCCCGTTCGCGCCGCGCTTCGCGGTCGAGGGCTACCTCGAGTCGCAGGCCGAGCGCTTCGTCCGCGTGTTCGATCCCAACTGCTACCTGTACCTCTCCAGCGCCATGGATCGCTTCGACCTCTCGGAGCACGGCGGCAGCGCCGCCGCGGCGCTGCGCGCGGTCAGCGCCGAGCAGGTGCTGGTCATCGGTGTGGAGAGCGACCTGCTCTTCCCGATCGACGAGCAGGCGGCGATCGCCGCGGCGTTCCGCGCCGGGGCCGCCGGCACCGCGGTATCCTTCGCCGCGCTGCCCTCACTCGAGGGCCACGACGCCTTCCTGGTGGATATCCCGCGCTTCGACGCGCAGATCCGCGGCTTCCTCGGCTGACAGAACACTCCCGCGGCGCGCCGCGGCTGCGCGCCGCGGCCGCAGCCGGCGCAGCGCGCATCGCACCCGTCCGGCACCCGCCCCCGGCATCCGTCCCGCGCCGTGACGCCGGTCACGCTCCAGCCCACGGTCACGGCCCCGCCATATGGTTTTAACGGCTGCGTCACTTGAATTGCGTACCGTTAGCACTACTATACCGTATGGTTTACGAACTAATGAATTGGCGTACCGTATCGCCAGGAGCCGTGCCATGAGCGACCTGACATTGAATCCGGGTGCCGCCAGCCTGGTCCCCGCGGCCGACAAGTCACTGACGGTGCCGGCGCTGCCGGCGCTGGACGCGCGCCACCGGACCGACGGGCGCGCCCGCCGGCGCTTCACCAGCGCGCGTCCGCTGCAGATCCACGACGGCGGCTTCCGCCCGTTCCGCGTCTACTGAGGCCGCGGCGCAGGCAGGCGCGGGGTCGCGAGCCGGAGACGGCGCTTCGAACGGGCAGCGTTGAGGAGACGTGCGGCGTGTAGGTCAGAC
>DATJSD010000043.1:0-50861 GCA_035504335.1 Steroidobacteraceae bacterium
GGCGCTGATCTCCGATCCGACGCTGCTGGTGTGCGATGAGCCCACCGGCGATCTGGACCGCGCCACCGCCGGGGAGATCCTCGGGCTGCTGCAGACGCTCAACCGCCAGCAGGGCAAGAGCATCATCATGGTGACGCACGATCAGAAGGCGGCCGACTACGCCACGCGCATCCTGCACGTGGACAAGGGGCGGCTGATCGATGCGGAGCTGCGCGGCGCCGATGCGCGCGGCGCCGATGCGCACACCACCGTCGCGTGATTGGACTCGCCCGACAGCCGCCGTTCGTGGATGCCCCCCAGCGGGCCGGCGGCGGCGTTCGGCCATTTGGAACGCTCCAGGTGTCGAGGGACCCCAGAAGCGCTATCGTAGCGTCGCTGTAATGTATATGAAGTACTGGCCGTTGATCTGGTCCGGCATCTGGCGCAAGCCCGGCCGCACCGTGCTGATGACGCTGCAGATCCTGGTCGCCTTCCTGCTGTTCGGGGTGTTGCAGGGGCTCAAGTCCGGTGTCGATCAGGCGGTTGCGGCCATTCATGCGAATCTGTACTGGGTCTATCCAGCGGACGCCGGCACGACCCTACCCTTGGGCCTGGAGCAACGCATCGCGGCCGTGCCGGGTGTCACGCACATCGATCCGGTCAACTTCATCGGCGCCGCCTATCGACTCCCCACCCAGCAGCTGATCGTTGTCGCCACCAATTTCGATTCGGGATGGACGAGCATGGGCGTGGGAGCCACCCCCGAGGCGATCGCCGCCCTCGCGCACGCCCGCACGGGGGCGCTCGTCAGCACGGACCTGCAGGACCAGTACCACTGGAAGGTCGGCGAGCAGATTCCGCTGTTATCGCAGACGCCGCAGACGAATGGCAGCAGGAACTGGACCTTTCAGGACGTCGGCACATTCCGCCCACCGGATAGCGGCGCCATGAGTCACGACATCGTCGTGCGCAACGACTATTTCGATGAGGCCCGTCAGAGCGGCCGCGGGACCGTGGACCAGTACATCGTCGAGATCGCCGACGCCGCGCTGGGCGAGCAAATCGCCCGCCGCATCGACGCACTGGACACGAACTCACCATTCCCGACCCGCACGGAATCCATTCGTGCCGTTACGCAATCGAGCTATCAAAGCCTCGGGGACCTGAATTTCGTCGTGCATGCGATCGTCGGCGCGGCGCTGTTCGCATTGCTGATAGCGACCGCCGCACTGACCATGCAGTCGGTGCGCGAGCGAACCACGGAGCTCGCGGTCCTGAAAACCATGGGATTCTCCGACAGCAAGGTCTTCGTACTGCTGCTGCTCGAGGCCATTACGTTGTCCCTCGGCGCGGCGCTCGTCGGACTCGTCGTGGCCTCGAGATTGATGCTCTGGGTCAACCGGTTCACGAATCTTCGTCTGGCCATGCCATACGCGGTGTTGGCAGCCGGACTCGTTGTCGCATTGGTTCTCGCACTGGCCAGTGCGAGCCTGCCGGCATGGCGGGTACAGCGTCTGCAGGTTGCGGAGGCACTGGCCGGACGGTGAGAGACCTGGATCCATGAGGCGCCTGCGTCGGATCGCGCTGTCGCCGCGGATGAGCATGCTCTGCGCGCTGACGCCCGGCCTGTTCGCCTGCGCCGGCGGGGGTCATGCGGCGCCGCCTTCGGCCAACATCGCCGGCGGCGGTGCGCTCTCGGCGCCCGCCGGCACGAAGCTCGTGCGGGACGATGGCGGAAGCGACCTCTCGCTCGGCACCAACGGCGCCGCCTCGTTCAGCACGCCCGTGGGCAGCGGCGGGGCCTATCGCGTCACGTTTCTGACTCCACCCTCGCATCCGCGGCAACCCTGCCCGCAGACCCGCGACACGCGAACGGCAACGGCCAACCTCACGGGTGTGAGCGCGAATTGCGGGCACGGCGAATGGACCTGGATGGGCGGCTCGAACGTGGCCGACAAGCCGGGGATCTATGGAACTTTGGGCACGCCCTCAGCGGCCAACGTTCCCGGGGCACGACGCGGCGCTGTGGCGTGGAGGGATTCCGCGGGAAACGTCTGGCTCTTCGGCGGGTTCGGTTACGACTCGGCCGGGACAGCCGGTCAGCTCAACGATTTATGGAGGTACGGCGCGGGCGAATGGACGTGGATGGGTGGGTCCGATCGGGCCAATCAGACCGGGACTTACGGGACGCTGGGCAAGCCCTCGGCTGCCAACATTCCCGGGGCTCGGGGACAGGCTGTCGCCCGCACCGATGCATCGGGGAATCTCTGGCTCTTCGGCGGGCACGGGTACGACTCAAACGGGGCCGAGGGCAACCTCAGCGACCTGTGGAGGTACAGCGCGGGCCAATGGACGTGGATGGGCGGGTCGGATCTGGACAATCAGGTGGGCAATTACGGAACACAGGGCACGCCCGATCCCGGAAACTTTCCCGGAGCGCGGCAACAGGCCGTGGCTTGGATCGATGCAGCGGGGAATTTCTGGCTCTTTGGCGGGGACACTTACGACCAGGCTGGGATGCTCTATGAGCTCAACGATCTATGGAAGTACGGCCAAGGCAAGTGGACGTGGATGGGCGGGTCGGACTTGTCGAATCAGGACGGGATTTACGGCACCCTGGGCACACCGTCCGCGACCAACGCCCCCGGGGCGCGATTCGCAGCGGTAACCTGGACGGATGCTTCCGACAATGTCTGGCTGTTTGGCGGGGGCGGTTACGACTCGGTCGGGACCGACGGCGTGCTGAACGACCTGTGGAGGTACAGCAGAGGCCAATGGACGTGGATGGGCGGTTCCAATTTGGCGAATCAGACCGGCACCTACGGCACCCCGGGCAGACCCGCCCGCGCAAACATCCCCGGGGCGCGGGGACAGGCTGTCGCCTGGACCGATGCGTCGGGGAATTTCTGGCTCTTCGGCGGAGAGGGTTACCACTCGGCCGGAACAATCGGCTACCTCAACGACCTGTGGGAGTACCGTGGAGGCGAGTGGACGTGGATGGGCGGACCCGATTCGCCCAATCAGCCCGGGACCTACGGGACCCTGGGCACGCCCGCCCCCGGAAATGTTCCTCCGGCGCGATTTTTTCGGCCCGTCGCCTGGACCGACGCTTCAGGGAATCTCTGGCTCTTCGGCGGGGCCGGATACGACTCCACGGGCAGGCTCGATCTGCTCAATGACCTGTGGAGATACGAGCCCTGACTTCTGGCCCGCTGGGCATCGCGGCTTCTTTTGCGCGGCACCAGCGCCGACCTGCCCGGGATCCGGCGCGCCGCTGTTGCGACGGCGCGGCGGCCCAGCTGCTCGCGTAAGCAGATGAATCCACCATGCGCCCTCGTCACCGCCGCTGATCGGGGCCGGGAATCGGCATCGCAAGCCTGGGCATCTGGCCCTCGGCCGGGTCCCATGGAATCGCGTTGTCATTCTGCGAAGCCACGACCAGCCAGCTGCCGCCTCTCTTCTCTGCGACCATCGTCATCATGCCGTAGCGTCGCTCGCGCGCCGTACCATCCGGGTTCCTGTCACCGCTGGCCGTCCAGCTCCAGTGAACGATGCCGATGTCCGGCCGCAGAAAGCGCACCGCAACCTGTAGCACTTCGAACCTGATGCCGTGGAAGCGCCCGTTCAGCAAGCGCGTGTGGTACTTCTCGAAATCCGGCTTCCCGTGCAGCCACATGGCGCCCACCGTCACGAAATCAATATCGTCGGCCATGATCTGCGCCAGCTGATGGCCGTCATGCTTGTTAAAGGCGGCAGCGAAAGCCTGTGGCAGGCCATGCAGCGCCTGCTCATCGGACTTTGTTTGCCCCTGAGCCGCTGAGATCGCCCCCAACGACAGCGCGATTGCTGCGATTGCGACCCGTATCATGTGCGTACTCCGCTCGATTGATGTCGTCGACGAGGTGGAAACTTCATCCCGGCTCTGCCATGGTCGCGGTCACATGGTCGCCGTCACGGACTTGCCGGGCCAGAAGCGCTCATTCAGAATCATCCCTATCCATAATAGTTCAAGGAGGGACACCCATATGATGAGGCGCCTGACGGCCGAATTCATCGGCACATTGTGGCTCGTTCTCGGTGGCTGTGGCAGCGCGGTGCTGGCCGCGGCGTTTCCCGGACTCGGCATCGGATTCGTGGGCGTCTCGCTCGCATTCGGCCTGACTCTGCTCACCATGGCGTACGCCATCGGTCACATCTCCGGATGCCACATCAATCCGGCCGTCTCCGTCGGCTTATGCGTCGGCGGGAGATTCCCTGTCAAGGACCTCGTGCCGTACGTCCTGGCCCAGGTACTCGGCGCAATCGCCGGCGCGGGCATCCTCTACATCATCGTGAGCGGGCATCCCGGCTTCGAGCTGGCGAACGGGTTTGCCTCCAACGGGTACGGCGCGCACTCGCCGGGAGGCTACTCGCTCGGCGCCTGCCTCGTGACCGAGGTCGTGATGAGCTTCGGGTTTCTGTTCGTGATCATGGGCGCGACCCACGGCAACGCGCCACGCGGATTTGCGCCGCTCGCCATCGGGCTGTGCCTGACGCTGATCCATCTGATCAGCATCCCGGTGACGAACACATCGGTGAATCCCGCACGCAGCACCGGACCGGCGCTGTTTGTCGGCGGGTGGGCACTGGCGCAGCTATGGTTGTTCTGGGTCGCCCCGATCGCAGGCGCAGCCCTGGCGGGCGCGGTGTACCGCTGGATCGGCGGCGGTGAGCCGGTGCCGACGCCGGTGACCGGAGACGGCTGAGCTGCGCGAGCCGTCTGCGACGACCCGCCGTCACCCGCAGGAGCGGCCAATGGCCGATCAGGGCGAGTATGCTCGCGACTACTTCCCGGGCAGCGTGAATACGGGACTCTTCGGATCGGTCTGCACCAGTCGAGTCGTGTGCATGGGGCCTTCACCCACCAGCATGAGAAGGCAAGGGCCGGTACTCTTCTTGGCGCCATCCCAGTGTACGGTATTGGCGATGTCGGTGACGAAGCTGCCGGCGGGAATGGGATACATCTTGCTCCTGTCATACGTCGTGCTCGCGCTGACCCACCAGGTGCCGGAGATGACGTAGATGTAGCGATCAGTCGAGTGGAAATGCGGCTTGCTGTTGTGACCCGGCAGCCATTTGATGAGAACGCCGTAGATTCCCGGCTTGTTGGGATCGCCGAACAAGGGCGACTCTCCCTCACCGCCTTTCCATTTGATGTCCTTGCCGAATACGATTGAAATATGGGTTGGATCGGGCAGCGGGATGGACGTGGTGATCGGCCCGCTGTGGGTCAAAGCGTACGTATCATTGACGACGTTCGCGGCTCGCGCAGAGCCTGCGAGCAGAAAGGCAAATAGTGCCGTGACACCAGCTTTGGGCAGAGTCTTCATTGGCAGGCTCCCGTGCGTCGGACATGGAGAGGCAGTCCACGAAGTGGAACCCGACGTCGCCTTGCAGATCATCTGGAATGTCGTCGCCATGATCCCCCGGGGCGCCGTCCTCACTTATGGAGAGGTAGCCCGTGCCGCCGGATTCCCCGGGCGCGCGCGTCAGGTCGGTCGTGCGCTGCGGATGATACCGGCAAATCTGCCTCTGCCGTGGCATCGGGTGGTTGGCGCAGGGGGACGGATCGTCTTCCCGAAATCCTCCGCCCCATATCGGGAACAGGGACGAAGACTGCGCAGCGAAGGCGTCGCCGTGAAGAACGGCCGCGTGATCGTGCCCGTCACCTGACGCGCACGGCTACTTTTGCTGCGCCGCGGAGCGCCGCAGTTTCTCAACCTGCTGCGCGACCGTCTGGCGAAAGTCGCGCTTCAGCTTTTTGGAGGTCTCGGCGATCATCCCATCCTGCGGATAGGGTCCCAGCTTCGCATCCACTTCCCTATCATATTGCCGGATCGCTTCCTGTACGCTTTGCGGATCCGCTGGATTGAATTTCACCAGCGCGATCCTTCCCCGCAGGGATTCCAGCGTGCGCTGCGCTGTCTGCGCCTCGCCGGAGCCAACGTCAAAGGTGCCGAGGAGCGGGTTGTCGACCTCCAGGCGCAATCCCAGCAGCCGCGGCCTGCTGGAGACGATCTTGACCTTGGCCCCCTCGCCGTACTGCTTCTTGATCGCTGCGGAGAGCTCGGCTCTGGCCTGGCTCCTGAGCCGCAGATAGCCTCTCAGCAGCGCTACGCCACCCCACACGACGACGATGGCGCCGATGAGCAGATCTCGCATGGCAGGCTGAAAGTGCATTTCCCGCGTCCGTGGACACCAGCAGCGGGCGTGAGTGTAGCGTCCCGGCGATGCTCGCCCCCCCGTCGGCCTTCACACTATCGCAAGCGTCCCGGGGAGATTTGCCGCGCAGGACGCTCGTACACTACCCTGCCCGCCCGGTGACCGTTCCCCGAGGTCAGGGTTTCAGGGACCCACCCATGGCGACACGTCCGCTCAAGGGAAGCGAGAGAACCGCGCTGCCGCAGGCGCACGCGATCGCGGCCGCCGACGAGCACGAGCGGCTCGAGGCGAGCGTGATCCTGCGGCCGCAGGCGCGCGCGGCGCTCGCGCAGCGCGTGTCGCGCCTCGCGCGCGGGGATCGATCCGGCGGGGCGCTGTCGCGCGAGGCTTTCGCGGCGGCGCATGGCGCGAGTGCCGCCGATCTGGCCGCGGTGCAGGCGTTCGCGCACGCCCACGGCCTCAGCGTCGTGCAGGAGCATGCCGCGCGGCGCACGCTCGTGCTGTCGGGGACCGTGGGCCAGTTCAACCGGGCCTTCGACATCGAGCTCAAACACTATGCGTACCCGGGCGGAACCTACCGCGGCCGCGAGGGAGCCATTCACATCCCCGAGGAGCTCGCGGACATCGTCGAGGCCGTGCTCGGCCTCGACAACCGTCCCCAGGCGCGCCCGCACTTTCGCATCCGCAGACCGGGGCGTCGCGGTGGGGCACGATCCTCGGCACCGCGGCGCTCCGCCTCGGACCGGACGGCACCGGACCGGACGCCGTCGGCGTCCGTCTCCTATCCGCCCACGCAGGTTGCGTCGCTTTACGACTTTCCACGGGGCAGCGCGCAGGGCGAATGCGTGGCGATCATCGAGCTGGGCGGCGGTTACCGGCCCCAGGACCTCGACACGTACTTTGCCACCCTCGGAGTAGCCAGCCCGACGGTGACGGCGGTCTCGGTGGATCACGGCGCGAATCAGCCCAGCGGCGATCCCAACGGACCGGATGGAGAGGTCATGCTCGACATCGAGGTCGTCGGGGCCATTGCCACGGGCGCGAGCCTCGCGGTGTACTTCGCGCCGAACACGGACGCGGGCTTCCTCGATGCGGTGACCAGCGCCATACACGATGACGTCCGCAAGCCATCGGTCATCTCGATCAGCTGGGGAGGTCCGGAGTCATCCTGGACCTCGCAGGCGATGACCGCCATGGACCAGGCGTTCCAGGCTGCAGCGGCGCTCGGCGTCACGGTGTGCGTCGCCTCCGGCGATGGCGGCTCGAGCGACGGTGTGAGCGGCGGGGCTGCGCATGTCGACTTCCCGGCCTCCAGCCCGTTTGCACTCGGCTGTGGTGGCACCAGCCTGCGTGCCAGCGGCAATCGGATCACCAGCGAGTCGGTCTGGAACGATCAAAGCACCCGCGGCGGAGCCGGAGGTGGCGGCGTGAGCGGCTACTTCGCGGTACCCGACTGGCAGCACGGACTCACGGCGGCCACCTCCGCAGGAGTGCGCACCCCGCTCTCCGGACGCGGGGTCCCCGACGTCGCCGGCGATGCCGACCCTCAGACCGGTTATGAGGTGCGCATCGACGGCAGCCAGACGGTCATCGGCGGCACCAGCGCCGTGGCGCCCCTGTGGGCGGGACTGCTCGCGCTCGCGAACGCACTCAACGGTCGCGCGGCCGGATACGTGAATCCCCTGCTCTATGCCCACCCGGCCGCACTGCACGACATCACCCAGGGAAACAATGGCGGCTTCGAGGCCACCGTGGGCTGGGATGCGTGCACCGGCCTGGGCAGTCCCATCGGGCAACAGGTCGCCGCTCTGGTGGCGCCTGCCGCAGACTCGTGACGACGCGCTCGCCCCCCAACCTCATCGCGGCGCCCGCCCGGGTTCCGACCCGGCGCTGATGCGGAACACGACGCTCTGCCGGCCTGCGGCGTTTGGCCTCGTGCCATCGCGGATGCCCCCGATCTTTTCCATGGCGCGCTGCGAGCGCAGATTGCCGGGATCCACGAGGAAGATCACGTGGCGCACGAACCGGAATGCGTGACGCAGCAGCAGCTGTTTCAGCTCGAAATTGTAGCGTCCGCCCCAGTGGCTGCGCGCCAGGAACGTCCAGCCGATCTCGATCTCGCTCCTGCAGTCGCTGTAGCCGTGAAATCGCGTCGCGCCGATGATCCGGTCGTTCGCCGCATCCGACACCACCAGGGCCCCTCCGCTGGCCAGCGATTCGCGGAAGAACTGCGCGAAGCCCTGCGGCGTTGCGCGTTCCTTGGCCGGGTGCTGATCCCAGATCATGGGGTCACAGGCCACCGCGTACAGCGCGGCGTGATCAGCGGCCTGCAGCGGCCTGATCAGCACCAGTTCGCCGCGTAGCACCGGCTGCAGATCGAATGCCACGGGATCCCCCGGCGTCCGGTCTACCAGATGCCCGGAATCAAGCGATATCGGACCGCGTGCATGTATTCGGGGTAACCGGGCAGGTCCCGCACGAGCACCCGTTCTTCGTTCAGGATGCGCATCACCAGTATGGCCACGAGCAGCGGGAACAGCAGCAACGTCCACCACGACCCGAGCGCAAGCGGCGTGCCGATGATGAGAAACAGAGCGGCAAAGTACATCGGATGCCGCACGCAACGGTACACGCCCGTCGAGATCACCTTCTGCCCCTGTTCGACGCGCACGTTGGCGGCGGCGTAGGTGTTCACTTTCGAGACGAGATAGAACACGTAGAAGGAGAACACAACCAGCAGATCACCGATGATCGACACCCGCCCCGGCATCGACGACCAGCCGAACCGCACGTCGAGGGCGGCCAGGACGACCAGGGTGATGCAGGCGGCCATGAACAGCGCGATCGCGACCTTCTGGGTGAATTCCTTCTCGTGCGAGATCCCGACTTCGCTGCGCCGCTTGAGCAGCGCCGGATCGTGCCTTGCCAGATACAGCGTGTAGGCGCCCGAGCAGAGCACGAACACGCAGACGTATGCCCAGCCCTGCCAGTACCGCAGCGTCCACACGGGCACGAAAATCAGCGCGAGCATCACGACGGGGCCGAGAATGCAGGAGCGCAGCAGCTGTCCGTGCAGCGGATTCATGCACGCCTATTATGCATGCCCTCGCCGCCGCCAGTGCATAATGGCGGCAGTGGCTGTCCCGCGGGCATGCCTGACTCTCGCGGCCGGCCCGCTTCCGGGGGATGCGTGACGTGACCGCCTATTATCTGCTCAAGACCGAACCGTCCGAGTATTCCTTCGCCGACCTATCCCGGGAAAGGGAAACGGTCTGGGATGGGGTGTCGAACCCGGTGGCGCTGAGGAATCTGCGCGGCATGCATCCGGGAGATCGACTGATCATCTATGAGACCGGCAAGGTGAAGAGCGCGGTGGGAGCCGCGGGTGTGATTGCAGTGAAGGATTCGGACCCCGGGCAGCCGCAGGTGAGAATCAAGGCCGCGCAGCCGCTGCCCAGAGCGATTCCGCTCTCCGAGATAAAGACCAGCAGGCTGTTCTCCGACTCGCCGCTGGTGCGCCAGGGACGACTGAGCGTGGTACCGCTCAGCACGGAGCAATATCGCTATCTCAGCGGCGAATAGCCGCTGCGAGCGGCTCGACGCCGGCGTTATGGAAGATCACGCGCACGGCCTGCGCATCATCGGTGAAAACCTGTGCGCTTCGTCTCGTCCGGTGCGTCCCGGCTCAATGGAAGCGGAGCACGGCCGATACCCTGAGGCTGGTCTCTACGCAGGTATTGCTGAGTCGTCAGGGAGTGTGACGTGGCAGGCATCAGATCGCGCGCCTTTTTGACCGAACCCGCCCAGGACCCGACCTTCAAGTTCGTCAGCGATCTGGCCAAGGAGCTGTCCTCCGGCCGTGTCGAGCTGCCATCGTTTCCGGACGCGGCCGCACGCGTGCAGCAGGTGCTCAGTGACCCGGCCGTCAGCAGCGAGCGGATCGCGCGCGTCATCGGCGCCGACGCCGGCCTGGCCGCTCGCGTGTTGACGATGTCCAATTCGGCCGTGCTGCATCGGGGCACGACGCCGGTCGCCGACCTGAAGGTCGCGGTCACGCGCATCGGTCACGACAACATCCGCGCGGCCGCGCTCGCCTACGCCAATGCGCAGCTGCGGCGCGCGCCCGAGCTGGCCCCAATTCGACCGCAGCTGGAGGCCTGCTGGCGCGACGGCATCCGCGTGGCCTCGCTGGCGCACTCGCTCGCCAAGGAAACGCGCTGCGTGCGCACGGATGAGGCGATGCTGACCGGATTGCTGCACAACATCGGCAAGCTCTACATCATCGCGCGCGCACCGAGGAATCCGGGTTCGGCGCCGGCATTGGACGCGACCATCGTGGAGGATTGGTCAGCGAGCATCGGCAAGGCGGTGGCACAGAACTGGAAGCTGCCGGAGGACATCGCCAACGCGATCGGGGGTCAGCGCGAGATCGATCGCACTCACGAGGAGCCGCCGGACCTTCTCGACCTGCTGATCGTCGCGGTACAGGTCGCGGCCAAGATGGCCGCTCATGCGCCCGACGATGCCGGCCTGGCGCGGCTTCCGGCAGCCGTCGCCCTAGGGCTGTCGGAGTCCACGTTCAAGCGCGTCGCGCTCGATGCGCATGCCGAGCTGCAGATGCTGCAGGCGGCGCTCGGTTAGTCGGGAAGACTTCGGCCCGAGCCCGACCGGGCCCGGACCGCCGGCGCCGCGGCCGTGTAGACTTGACGCCCGGTCAGTCTCAGTCGCCCCCGGGGGTCGATCCATATGCAAACGGGCTCGGCACGGAGTCAGCCGGCCGGCGGCTGGCCCCGCATCGCCGTGGTCGGCGCGGGCGCGGTCGGCGCCTACTTCGGCGCCAGGCTGGCGCGCGCGGGCGCCCCGGTCGTCCTGATCGGCAGAAAACCGTTCGTCGAAGCCGTCGAGCGCGAGGGTCTGAGCATCGAAGGCCAGAACGAGTCGCTGCAGCTGCGCGTGCCGGCGAGCACCGAGCTGTCCAGCTGCAGAGAAGCGCAGCTCGTGCTCTTCTGCGTGAAGACGGTGGATACCGTGTCCACCGCGCGTGCCCTGGGACCCTATCTGTCGACCGACACCGTGCTCCTGACGATGCAGAACGGCGTCGAAGGCGTCGAGCAGGTTCGCGCAAGCGTTGCATGCAACGCCATCGCCGCGGCGGTGTATGTCGCGGTGGCGATGCCGGAGCCGGGTCGCGTGCGGCACTTCGGCCGTGGGGATCTGGTGCTCGGGACCGATCCGGCCTCCCGCTGGGTGACGGCGCTGTGCACGCGCGCCGCCATCGCCTGCCGCAACACCGAGGACATCGCAGGGGAGCTGTGGGCCAAGCTGCTGATGAACTGCGCACTCAATGCACTGTCCGCGCTCGGTCGCTCGCACTATGCACACATCATCGCGTGCCCGCCGGCCTACTCGCTCATTCAGGCGGTGGTCGGCGAGTGGCTGGCGGTCGCCCGCGCGGCGGGCGTGCGGCCGCCGGGGCTCGGCAGCGCCGCCGAGGCGATGGCCGCCGTGGTGCGCCTGGTCGCGCAAATGCCCGGGCAGCACTCTTCCATGGCGCAGGATCTGGCCCGCGGCAGGCGCACGGAAATCGATGCGCTGAACGGCTACCTGCAGCGCAGGGGCGCCGAGCTCGGTGTGCAGACACCGGCCAATCAGGCGCTGTTCGCCCTGGTGAGACTGGCCGAGACGGCGCGCGGCGGCAGCTGAGAGTGCCTCGGCGCGGGTGGGCTGCACCACAACGGCTCGTCGCGATCGCACGTTGCGCCTGGGTGTGGTCCGGTCCCTGAGCTTCGTATAGAGTCGCCGCATGCCGAGGCAGCGCGTGCGCTCCGCCCTACTGACGATCGCGCTGGCGAGCGCGCCAGCCGCCGCCCCGGCCGCCTGCCGCCTGGAGCTGCTCGCGACGCTGCCGGTGACGATGCAGGGTCGCACCCCGCTCCTGGCGGCCAGGATCGACGGCACCGAGACGCAGCTGCTGCTGGACAGCGGCGCCTTCTACGGCACTCTCACGCGCGCCGCCACCAACCAGTTGAAGTTGCCGCTCGAGTTGCCGCCGGTCGGCTTTCATTATCGCGGCGCCGGGGGTCCCGCCGACGCCTGGATCACCCGGGTGCGTGATTTCGAGATCGGCGGCGAGCGGCTCGCGTATTGGCCGTTCATCGTGGGAGGTCTCACGCCCGCAGCCGGTATCGCGGGCGCATTGGGTCAGGACGTGCTCGGTCAGTCGGATGTCGAGTACGATCTTCCGCATGGGCTCGTCAGGCTGTTTCGGCCGCACGGCTGCGACAATACCGTGCTGGCGTATTGGGCCGGCACGCGCCACGTGTCCACGCTCGCCATCGATGGACGAACCGCGCAGTCGTCGTTCACGACCGCCAACCTGCAGGTGGACGGCGCCGGCGTGCATGCGCTGTTCGACACCGGCACCACGCGATCCTATCTGACGCTGCAGGGAGCGCAGCGCAGCGGCCTGGGCGGGCTCGGCTCCGCGGCGCAGTCGGTCGGCGCCCTCACGGGAACCGGTGAGCGCTCCATGAAGTTCGCGCTGATGCCGGTTGCCAGCGTGAAGATCGGCGATGAGGAGATCCGGCACACGCAGCTGGGGCTCGCGGATGTGGCCGATCCGTCCGCTTTCGACATGTTCATCGGTATCGACTTCTTTCTGTCACACCGCCTGTACGTCGCCAACAGCCAGGACAGGCTGTACTTCACCTACGAAGGCGGCCCGGTATTCGATATCGAGCCGATGAACCCCGCGCTGAGCAGCAGCCTGTCGAAGGCGCCCCTGCCCACCGATGCGGCGGGATTGGAGCGACTCGGTGCCGCGCTGGCCGCGCGCGGCGATTACGCGGATGCCCTGTCCGACCTGACGCGCGCCTGCCAGCTCGCGCCCGGGCAGTCGCAGTATTTCTACGAGCGTGGCCTGGTGTACCGCTCCGCTGCGCAGGCGTTGCGCGCGCTGACGGACTTCGACCAGGCGGTCGCGCTCGACGCGACCAACGTGCCCGCACGGCTGGCGCGTGCGCAGCTGCGCCTCGTCAACAGGCAGCGAGCGGGCGCGCTCGCGGATCTGGGCGTGATCGATCACCTGTTGGCGCCCGACGACGTCGGGCGCCTGCAATTGGCCGAGCTCTATCTGCGCGTCGATCGTCTGCACGAGGCGATCGCACAGTACGATCTGTGGATTCCCACCCACGGCGATGACGGCAGGCAGGCGGACGCGTTGAGCGGTCGCTGCCGGGCCCGAGCGCTGGCGGATGAGCAACTCGACAAGGCCCTGGCCGATTGCAACCGTGCGCTGCGGCTGCGCCCCGGAGCCTGGGCGATCCTCAACAGCCGCGGGCTGCTGCAGCTGCGCGCCCGGCGCCTGGATCAGTCGATCGCCGATTTCAGCGCCGTGCTCCAGCAGCGACCCAACAACGCCGTCGCATTCTATGGTCGCGGCCTTGCGGAGATCCGCAAGGGCCTCACCGGCCCCGGACGACAGGATATGCATGCGGCCCTGACGCGCGAGCCCGCGGTCGCCGAGCGCTTCGAGCTGCACGGCTTGGCTCCCTGACCCGCCGAAATCAGCTGTCCGCGGAACGCGGATCGGCTACGCTTCCTTGGAGCCTTCCGCACTCGATGTCCCGGGCCGTGCATGAGCGTATTCAATGTGGTCTCTGCCGTGATCGCCGTCGTGGCGCTCTGCGGCTACGCGAACGCCCGCTTCATCCGGCTGCCCGAGAGCGTCGGCATCACCGCGGTCGCATTGCTGCTGTCGCTGGCGACCGTCGCGCTCAGCGACGTGAGCCCGATGGTGGCGGGCTGGGGTCATGCCGTGGCGAGCCAGGTCGATTTCCCCGCGCTCGTGTTCCATGGGCTGCTCGGGCTGCTGCTCTTCGCCGGCAGCCTGCACGTCGATCTCTCGGAGCTGCTGCGCTCCCGCGGCTCGGTGGTCGCGCTGGCGACCGGTGGGGTCGTGATCTCGACGGCGGTCTCCGGCTACGCCTTCTACTATGGCGCCGCGCTGCTGGGGACGCCTCTGCGCCTGATCGACTGCCTCGTGTTCGGCGCGGTGATCTCTCCGACCGACCCGATCGCTGCGCTCGGCCTGCTCGGACGCGCGCGGGTGTCCCGCTCGCTGCTGAGCATCATCACCGGCGAGGCACTGTTCAATGACGGCATCGCGGTCGTCGTCTTCTCGGTGCTGGCCGCGATCGCGAGCGGCGCGCAGTCGCCCGCCGTGGGGGACGTAGCCGCGCTGCTGGCCAGGGAAGTCGTGGGGGGCATCGCGTTCGGAGTCGTCGCCGGCTACGCGGGACTGCTGCTCCTGCGCAGCATCGACAGCTATCCGGTGGAGATCCTGATCACGCTGGCGATGGCCACGGAAGGCTATGCGCTGGCGGACTCGCTCGGGGTATCCGCCCCGATTGCCACGGTGATGATGGGACTCATGATCGGCAATCGCGGCCGCAAGCGCGCGATGTCCGAGCTCACGCGCGACCGGCTGTTCACGTTCTGGGACCTCTCCGACAATCTGCTCAACCTGCTGCTGTTTGCCCTGCTCGGCTTCCAGCTCATCGATCTGGCCCACAGCTCGCTGCGCTACGCTTCGCTCGCGGCGCTATCGATCGCCATCGCGCTCGGGGCGCGCCTGGTGAGCGTCGTGATTCCGATCGGCGTGCTCAGCCTCTTCAAGCGCTTCGAGCCGGGCTGCGTGCAGCTGCTGACCTGGGCGGGATTGCGCGGCGCTCTGGCCGTCGCCCTGGCGCTTTCCCTTCCCGAGGGCTCGCCGGCGCGCGCGCCGATTGTCACGGCCACTTACGCCGTCGCACTGTTCAGCACGCTGGTGCAGGCGACCACCTTCGACCCGCTGGCACGGCGCTGGACGGGCCGGCGCGTGGGCGCCGCATAGGGCCGCGCGCCGCGCTCGCGTCGTCCCTCTCCGACATGCCTCTCCGACAGGAATGCCGGGGCCGGCCGCGCGCTCGGGTAAGATAGCCGCTGCGCGCGACGCCGACACGCGGTTTGCGTGTCCCGCGCTTGCGCATCGAGGATCATCGGCAACCGTGGAAAAGCACGAACTGCGCGCGGCCGCTTCCCTCGCCGGAGTGTTTTCGGTGAGGTTGCTCGGGCTGTTCATGATCTATCCGGTATTCGCGAGCTACGCGCTGCACCTGCGCGGGGCGAGCGCGTACCGGACGGGCCTCGCGCTCGGCATCTACGGGCTCACTCAGGGTCTGCTGCAGATCCCCTTCGGCCTGCTGTCCGACCGCGTGGGACGCAAGGTCATGATCGTCATCGGTCTGGTCGTGTTCGGCGTGGGCAGCGCGCTGGCCGCGGCATCGACGTCGATCGAGGGGGTGATCATCGGCCGCGCCGTGCAGGGAGGCGGCGCGATCGGCTCCGTCATCCTCGCATTGGTGGCGGACCTGACGAGCGAGGAGAGCCGCACCAAGGCAATGGCGCTGGTCGGCATCACCATCGGCACCTCGTTCATGGTGGCCCTGGTGAGCGGGCCGCTGCTGGCGGGGATTATCGGAGTGCAGGGCATATTCTGGCTCATGACGCTGCTCGCCCTGGTCGGCATCGGTATCGTGCTGTTCGTCGTACCCCGCCCTCTCAGGCAGCAGATCAGGGGAGATGCGGAGACCGTGCCGGCCATGCTCGGCTCGATCCTCAGAAATCCGGAGCTGCTGCGGCTGGATTTCGGCATCTTCTCGCTGCACGCCATGCTGACGGCGGCATTTCTGGCCGTGCCGGCGCTGCTGCATGCGCGGCTGAGCGTCAGCAGCTCCAGCCAGTGGATGGTGTACCTGCCGATCCTGCTGGTGTCGGCGCTGGTGATGGTGCCGACCGTCATCATCGCCGAGCGCTACCGGCGCATGAAAGCGGTATTCCTCGCCACCATCGCCGCCCTCGCCGCGAGCCAGTGGATGCTGGCCTTCGCCGGCGCGTACGTATCCGTGGTGCTCGCCGCGCTCACGCTGTTCTTTTCCGCCTTCAATGTCATGGAGGCGACTCTGCCCTCGCTGATCACCAAGACATCGCCGGCGCGCGCCAAGGGGACCGCCACGGGCGTGTATTCCAGCTCGCAGTTTCTCGGCATCTTCGTCGGCGGGGTCGCAGGAGGATGGCTGCAGCAGAGAACCGGCGACACCGCCATCTTCCTGTGGGCGGGCGCGCTCGCGCTTCTGTGGCTGCTGCTGGCGGCAGGCATGCGGCAACCGAGCTACCTGGTGACGCGCCTGCTGCGGGTGGGCCGCACGGCCGACGTGCAGCAGCTGAGCGCCGCGCTCGCGCGCCTTCCCGGCGTCGCCGAGGTCGTCGTGGTGGCCGACGAGCAGCTGGCCTATCTCAAGGTCGACTCGAAGGTATTCGACGGGGCCAGGGCTCAGTCCCTCGCCGATGCGGGCGCCGACGGCCCTTAGAGGCGTGCGCGGCGCGGCCGGTCAGGAATGGGGGCAGCCGCGCCGGTCGCGGTCGAAAAGATCGAACAGGCGCGCCGCACCGGGCCCCGTGAGCGTGGCGATGCGGTGCGGCTGGCCTTTCTCGACGCTGTAGGTGAGCTGCATGCCCCGCTGACGAAAGAACTGCGCTTCCTGCTGCATCGGTGTGTCGAATCCCAGCTCGTCGAACTGGCCCACGAACATGTGGATGCACATGCCCGCGATGGCATCGATGCTCGCCGCAGAGGGGTCCGGCAGGTAGCCGGGAAATGCCGTGATCGAGCGGAAGTAACGCGGATACAGCGAGGCGATGTAGAAGGCGCTGATGCCGCCGTTGGAGGCGCCGGCGGCCAGCAGCTTGCCGTCCTCGACCCTGTAGGTCGATAGAATCTGCTGCAGGAAGGCCGGGAAGATGCGTGCGCCCTGCTCGAAGAACAGCTGCCCATCCGGAGCCGCCGGCATCACCACGATGTAGCCGCGCTTCTCGGCCTGGTCCCGGAACGTGCCTTCGACCATGCGCTCGACGACGTCCATGGTCTGCGGGCCGCCGCCGAAGGCCAGTATCGTGGGATAGCTGCGCTGCGCGTCGTAGTGGTCCGGCAGCACGACCTCGTAGCTCACGAGCGTCTGCCCCACGTGCGCGCTCTGGTGCAGCACCTTCCCCTGCGCCGTGCCCGCCAGGGTACACGCCGCCCACGTCACACCTGCCACGATGATGCCGCGCATGGCTCCCCCCGGTTCCCCTGCAGTCCCGTCCCAGCGCAACTGTGCCTGCGCACTCGTGCCTGCGTACCCCTGCCTGCGTACTCCGCGGCGGCATACGCCGCAGCGCCCGCGGGCCTCAAGGCTTGCGACACGCGGCGATGAAGGTCGAGTAGCTGCGCTCGCCGTGCTCGACCTCGCAGCAATCATCGATCGAGATGTCCGCGAAGCCGCTGGCCGCGAGCCAGGATCGTAATATGGCACGCTCGAAACCCTGATGCACGTGCACCCCGGGGCCGTGGAACGAGCCGTCCTCGGCATCGAGGTCGGTATGGCACAGCCATCCGCCCCGGTTGAGCATCCGATGAAACGCGCCGAGCACCCGCGGCACATCCGGCACGTGATGCAGCGTCATCATGCTGAAGATCAGGTCGTAGCGCTCGGCCGGCACCGGGTCGCGCATCAGATCGAGGTCGATGACGCGCATGTCGTGTACGTCTGCGGCGGCGATCTTGCGGGCGGCGACGCTGCGCATGCCCGCGGAGCTGTCGGCCAGCGTGATCGGCCCGAGGGTATCGCGCAGGCAGAATGACAACAGACCCGTGCCGGCGCCATATTCGAGCGCCCGCATCGAGCGGCTCAAGGGCACGGCCCGGCGCATCGCCGCGGCCATGTCCGCGGCGCGTTTGACCTTGCCGGCATCGTCCCAGCTTTCCGCACGCTCATCGAAATCGCTCATCAGCGGCCCTTGCGCATCACGCGGGTTTCGCGGCGCTACTCGCGACGCTACTCGCGGCGCTACTCGCGGCGCTACGATAGGCGCCGGTCCCCGGCGGTTCAATAGCGGCGCTCGGCAGCGGCGCTCGGCGGCGGCGCTCGGCGGCGGTGCTCGGCAGCGGCGCTCGGCAGCGGCGCTCAGCTGCCCAGCGCGAAGCGCCAAGCCACGGCGATCTGCGCCAGCGCGAGCAGTCCGGTGAGCCACTGCGGGAGGCGCCGCAACAGGCGCTTCAGGAGCGGCCGCGCGGCCACCAGGCCGAGCAGCACGCCTGCGATGAAACCGAACGCGTGGGCGACCACGTCCACCTGACCGGCGCCATTGCCGGCGGCGCCGCTGCCGCCGGCGGCATCGCCAGCCCCGCTGCCGAACCAGGCGAGCAGCACCGCCCCGCAGACCAGCGGAGCCCACTGTAACGCCCAGCGCTGCGCCCAGCGGGCGTGGGTACCCCACGCGTAAGCGCTCAACAGTCCCAGCGCGGTGAACACCGCCGTGGAGGCGCCCACCGCGCGGTGCGTCGCCGGCGCCAGCAGCCCCTCGACGAGGTTGGCGCCCGCCGCGCCGCTCACCACGAGGAACCAGGCGTGACCCGGACCCTGCTGGCGGCCGGCGAGGTAACCGAACCAGATGCCGCCCAGCAGATTCGCGACCAGGTGCTCACCGTCCAGATGCAGCGTCAGCGCCGTCCAGGCGCGCCACCACTGCCCCGCCTGCAGGCGGCCGGCATCGAGCGTCCCCGCATCGAAGGCAGCGGGCGGCCACAGGCCATTGGTGATCGCCAGCCCGATGAAGATGAGCACCACCGCGTACAGGGCGCAGCCGATCCAGGCATGCGGCAGCGGCGGCGGCGCGGACGGCGCGGGCGGCGCGGGCCGGCGCTCGCGCTCGTAGAGGGCCAGCTGCTCGCGCGCACGTGGCGCATCGGCCTCCGCCACCAGGAGCACGTGCAGCGGCGCCTGCGCGTGTGTTTCACTCGCGATACCGACAGCCTCGAGCACCAGCGCCCGTTCGCGACAATCGCCGGCTCGCGGCGAATGAAACACCTCGACCGCCGTATCCAATGCACGCTCCACCGTCGGGCCCCCGAGGCTGCCGAGGCTGCCGAGGCCCACCCATACCATACTTATGTCGCCTGCAGCGCGCCGGTGTGTGTGATGCAGAGCGCATCGAGACTCGATCGCATCCCGCGGCGTCACGCAATCGCCTATCGTCGGGGGCCGAGTCACCGATGAACGCCGTGTCACCTCTGTCGGGCATTCCTGACGCAGCGCAGAGCGCGCAACTGGGCATCGCCAGCGGCATCGCCGGGCTGAACAGGGACGCGCAGGTGGTCGCGCAGTCGGTCAGCGGGCCGGGAGAGGATCTCACCGGCGCGCTGATCGACTCGCTGCAACAGAGGCTGGTCGTGCAGGCTTCGGCGGAGATGTTGGCGGGGTCGGATCGAGTACTGGGATCTCTGATCGACGTCATGGCCTGAATCGGCGGCCGCGCGGCGCCCTCAGCGCCGCAGCAGCAACAGCAGGATCACCAGTCCCAGCAGCGCGGCCAGTGCCTGCCAGAAGCGCAGCGGCGCGCGTTCGTACAGGGTCAGCGTCCGCCGCGACATCACCGGCGCACGCACCGGTCCCGCCTCCATCTCCGCAGCGAATTCGCTCATGTCGCGAAAGCGCTCGGCGGGATCCAGGGCGATCGCTCGCCCCAGCGCGGCCTGCAGCCACGCCGGCAGATCCGGTCGCAGCGTCGTCAGCTCCAGCGGCCGGTCGCGGGCCGGCCCACTGGTGGCATCGGGATTGGCATAGGGGAACTCGCCGGTGAAGGCGCGAAACAGCGTGACACCGAGAGCGTAGATGTCCGTGGCCTCGTTGCCGGCCTGGCCGGCGAACATCTCGGGCGCGACATAGGCGCGCGTGCCGGGAATCTCCTCGGGCGGAAGGTCCTCCAGTCCCGGTACGCGCACCGCACCCAGGTCGATCAGCTTCAGCGATCCGTCACGCTCGAGAATGACGTTATCGGGCTTGATGTCGCGATGGATGATGCCGTCGCGGTGCAGAGCCGCCACGGCTCGGGCCAGCCTGATCGCGATGTTGCGGCCTTCCTCGAGGCCGAGCGAGGGCGAGCGCGTCAGCCGCTCCTCCAGCAGCTCGCCCTGGTAGAGGGGCATGACGGTGTACAGACAGGTCTGCCTGCCCGGAGGCTGCTCGATGATGCGGCCGAGCCCGGGACTATGCACGCGCGCACCCACCCAGGCCTCGCGGCCGAAAGCCGCGCGATGGGCGGCCACGTCCGCCACCAGGGGCTTGGGGAACTTCAGTGCGACCTGCCCGCCCTCGATCTCATCCTCCGCGGCGAACAATCGGCTGTATCGACCGTCCGATATGAGCGCCTTGAGCACGAATCCATCGATCGTCTCACCGCCCAGCGGCACTGGAATAATGGGCAGCTGCAGGATGGCGGCCCCGACGTTGGCGGACTCTCCCGTGGGCAGCCCGATGACGTCGAGCACCAGAGCGGTGCAGTTGTCATCGCTCCCGGAGCGCAGCGCGGCCGCGACCAGCGCCCGAGCGGTGTCCGCCGGGGCCGAACGATCGCCCAGAATCTCGGCGATGGCCTCGTCGGTCAGCCAGCCATGCAGGCCGTCGCTGCACAGCAGGAAACGGTCGTGCCGCGCCATCGGCTGGGTGGCGTACTCGAGGCGCGCCTCGGGCTCCACACCGAGCGCCCGGTACAGAGTCGCGTTGCGTGCCCGGCCCGCCGCTCGCACGTGATCGGTGGTGAGGCAGACGAGGCGACTGCCGCTGAGCCGATACGCCCGGGTATCACCGATATGCACCACGTGCGCGAGGCGGCCGCGCAGCACCAGGGCGGTGAAGGTGCAGCCCATGGCCGCCAGGTTGGGGTCGCGTTGACCCAGGGAGTACATCCAGCCATTGAGGGCATCCAGGACCCGGGCCGCCGAGCGGCGCACCTCCGCGGTCTCCGGCAGCTCGGACATGCCATCCAGAAAGCCGCGCACCGCGGTCTCGGCCGCAACGCGCCCACCCTTGGTGCTGCCGATGCCATCGGCAATCGCCGCCACCACCTCCCGGCGCGGCTCGGGCAGATCGGCGCCCACGATCGCGGCAGCGAAGTCCTGATTATCCCGGCGCGGCCCGGTTGCCGAATGAAATCCGACGCTCGCCCTGATGGCCGAAATGCGCTCAGCCACCGCGCCCGCCCTGCTTCAGCCCGCCTGCGTTCGGCCCGCCCGGGTTCGGCCCGCCCGGGTTCGGCCGCACCGCGGCTGCGCCGTGCGGCCCGCAGCGATCATGGATGAAGTAGCCGCCGGTGCTCGAGGCGAAGATCACCGTGAGGTCTCCTGACTGACGATCGAGCGTGTAGTTGCCCCCGTCCCTGGTGTCATGCCAGACGATCCGCGTGCCGCTGATGCGCGCCGGATTGGAATCGACCGTGTGGCGGGCGAAGTCGATTTTGATCTGCCAGCTCGTGCCGCTCACCGGATTGGTGCAGGTCAGAATCGTCACAGACTCAGCCGCACAGGCATTGGGCAATGTGGCAGCACTCAGGGTCAGCGCAGCGAGTCCGATGCGCAGCCCATCCAACCACCGACGCGCATCGAGCGCTGTGTAAGGGCCGGGCGACGAGTGGGACGACGCGGCCGTGCGCGGCCGCCGCGAGACTGGGTTATGCTTTCCGCGCCCGGGGCCGACCGCATAGCTAGACAAATAGGGGAGAACTGTGCTCGTACCTTCACCGCAATGGCTCAATACCGGCGACAACGCCTGGCAGCTGGCGGCCGCCACGTTCGTCGGCCTGCAAAGCATTCCAGGGCTCATGGTTCTGTATGGTGGCATCGTCAAGAAGAAATGGGCGATCAATTCCGCCTTCATGGCGCTCTACGCCTTCGCCTCGGTGCTGGTGGTCTGGGTCCTGCTCGCCTACAACATGTCCTTCGGGCCGCAGTGGACGCCGTTCCTCGGCCGGCCGAAGCTGGCCACCTCGGCCATGTTCACCACCGGCCAGGCGATCATTCCCTCGGCCGCCTCGGGTATGCCCGCGATGGCCTTTCCGATGGCGACGCTGGTCTTCTTCCAGTTCGTATTCGCCGCCATCACCCTGATCATTCTGGCCGGCTCGGTGCTCGGCCGCATGAGCTTTCGTGCCTGGGTGATCTTCTGTCCGGTGTGGATGGTCCTGGTCTATACCGTGGGAGCCTATAGCCTGTGGGGCGGGGGCTGGCTTGCCGCCCGGGGCGTGGCCGACTTCTCCGGGGGCTACGTGATCCATCTGGCTGCGGGCGTTTCCGGCTTCGTCGCGGCGGCCATGGTCGGTCCGCGCCTGCAGCAGGATCGCGAGCACTTTCCACCCAACAGCCTGCTGGTCACGCTGATCGGCGCCGGCATCCTGTGGCTGGGCTGGAACGGCTTCAACGGTGGTGACCCGTACTTCGCCAACGCCGATGCGGGTGCGGCAGTGCTCAACACCAACACCGCCACCGCCGTGGGCCTGATCGTGTGGACGATCATGGACAAGATCGCCTACGGCAAGCCCTCGGTGCTCGGCGCGGTCAACGGGATGATCGCGGGCCTGGTGGCGATCACCCCGGCGGCGGGCTACGTGGACGGTTGGGGCGCCATCATCATCGGCGTGTGCGCGGGGATCATCCCCTGGTTCGCCATGAACAAGCTGCAGAAGACCAAGCTGCTCATGAAGGTCGACGACACGCTGAGCGTGCTGTCCACGCACGGCTGCGCCGGGCTGATGGGCGGGCTGCTCACGGGCATCCTCGCCAACCCCAGGATGCTGGAATATATCGGCACCGGCAAGGATGCCCCGGGTGTCAGCGTGACCGGCTGGGCGTACGGCAGCTTTCACCAGTTCGTGCTGCAGATCGAGGGGGCGGCATTCATCATCGTCTACAACGTCATCGCGACCTTCATCATCCTCAAGGTGATCTCGTTCTTCACCCCGCTGCGCATGGATGAGGCGATGTTGAAGGTCGGCGACGACGCGGTGCACGGTGAGACCGCTTACGCGATCGGCACCGAAGGGGAGTAAGGGAGGGCGAGTCAGGGCGGCCTTGCACCGCCGGGCGGCCTTGCGCCGCCCGGCGCCCTCGGCCGCGGGCTATCCCACGCCGCCGGTCTGATTGCCTCGCGTGGCCTCGATGGGGATCGGGCCGAACAGCGTGTTGCCGCCCGCGGCGCGCCTGGCGCCCGCGGCGGACGGCGCCTGGCGAGCCCGCGGACCGCGGTCCGGAACGTTCACGATGCGCATCTCGTTGTCCGACACGTGGGCCGTGATCTGGTTGTGGAAGGGGATGAACCCCGGCAGGCCCCAGTCCTCGTGCAGGATGTTGAAGCGCAGCGTATCCCCCTCAATGCGGAAATCCCCCAGCGTCGCCATCGTGTAGGGGTTGTCGCAGGGGCCGCAGGCCATGCCCCGCAGCTCATCGCCAACCCGGCGAATGAAAAACATCTGCTTGCCCGGCCCGTCCCTGAACCCGACCCATACCCCGATCACCTTGTCGGGCGTCAGCTGCTCGAGCGGTCCGGGGGGCACGTACGGGCAGCTTCGAGGTTGCAGGTACTGGCAGATCCGGTGCGACCATAGTCCCGGCGCAATCTCGGCGGCGGCAGTGGCGGGGAAGCGCACGGGCGGAACCAGCGGACCCGGCGGCAACCTGCCGACACCCACGCCGGGCAGTGGCGCCGGACCGCGCGGATCCTTGCGCATGACATAGTGAAAGCGAGCGGCGCCGGCCGCCCCGCTGCTGCCGTCGACGATCAAGCGACCGTGATCGAACCTTGCGGTCGCGTGATCCATCTCATCGGTGCTGCCGTCATCGCGCACGTGCCTGACCACGAAGCTGAGCCCGCCCGGACCCAGCGTGCCATCGACGAAGGCGAGCGTCGTTCCATCATTGCACTGCGTGCAGTAGATGCCTCTGACGTCGCTGCCGCGGATCGAGAACTCGTAGATGTGCATCCCCTGCGCACCGTAGGTCTCCCAGCCACCGCGGTACTGATCGGCGAGGGGCGCGGCGGCGGCGCCCGCAGCGGCGGTGCCCGCAGCGGCGGCGCCCACCGCAGGGGCGGCGCCCGCAGCGGCAGCGGCGGCCGCCACCTGCGCGAGCGCGAGCGTCGTGACGAGCGTGCCTGGCCGTCTCATCTGCCCCTCTGCCCCTGGGGTCGCCGCGGTTGGAAGTGAGGCACGGGCTCGATGAACAGGCCGTTCGGATCCCGCAGAATGCAGGCGTGGAAGACGGCATTCAGGGCCACGGGCCCGTCACCGGTGCTGGCCACGGGAACGCCGTCCGCCTTGAGGTTGCCGACGAACGTATCCACGTTGCCGACCACCAGGCGCAGGACCCCCACACCATGATCGAACACGCGGGTGCGTGCCGCATGGCGCACGACGCCCTTCCATTGCACGAAATCGTATTTGAAATCCGTTCCCGGAATCGTCGCCACGCTGTGGCGAAACTCTGCGTGCCGCATCCCGAAGGCCTTCGATAGCGCCGCGTCGGGCGCGAACGAAGCATCCACCCGCAGCGCAAGACCGAGCAGGTCCCGATAGTAGTGCACCGTGCGATCGGTGTCGGCGACCGCCAGCATCAGCTCGGCGTGCAGAACGTTGTCCGCGGGCGCGGCACCGGCGGCGGACACGGCACCGGCGGCGGACACGGCACCGGCCGCAGACGCGGCATCTCCCGCGGGCTCAGCGTCGGGCGCCGGGTCGTGCTCGACCAGCTCGATGTAATAGCCGTCCGGATCGCTCACGACGATGCGGCGGGTCGTCGTGCCCGCATCCGTGTGCACCACGGGCCGCCCGCCGGTGGTCAGTACCGGAACCTGCGCCGCATGCAGCTGCCGCAGAATCGCGTCGAGGTGACGGACGGTCAGGACCAGGACCGAGGCGCCGGGGTCCTGCGGACCCGGCCGCGGACTGCGCTGAGCGACCCCCCGGAACTCGGCGAACTCGAGGCCGATCCCCTGCTCGGGCAGGCGCAGCACCGCCACGCCAACGGGAGTGCTACGGGGAATCGCATACAGCTGGGCGACGGCCGGGCTCGGAGCAAAGCGGGGAGCCGCCGCCCCGCCGAGATTGGCCTGCTGCAGCCCGAGCACATCGTGGTAGAAGGCTATCGTCCGCTCGAGGTGGGCCACGACGTGAATGAAATTGCCGGCCCCGAGCACCTCGCCGGCGGGGTCCGCCACGGCCGGCGATGGGACCATGGGCAGAGCGGCGATGAGACCGAGCGCGGCAGCGGCGAGCACTGCGCGTCCGTGCAGTAGCGTTTTCATGGATCAGTCCATGCCCCCCCGGGCCCGGCGCCTCGGCCTATTCTAGCGCGGTGCCGGCAACCTCCCCAGCGCCACGACGCGTGCCGCCGCATCGGACCATCGAGGCAGGCGCCGGCGAGCGGCGGCCGCGCCTTGCGCCCAACGGCGCAGCAGCGCCGCATCGCGCAGTGCCGCGGCCAGCGCCGCGCCCAGCGCCGCGACGTTCCCGGGGGCCACGAGCCGTCCGGCCCGCCGGCCCACCAGATCCGGTATGGCGCCGGTGCGTGTGCTCACCACCGGCAGCCCGTGGGCCAGCGCCTCGGCCACGGCCATGCCGTAGCTCTCGAAGCGCGTGGCGAGCACGAACAGATCGCAGCGCCGGTAGTGGCGTTCCAGCGCCGCGCGGCGCACTTCCCCCACCAGCTCGACCCGCCCGGCGAGGCCGAGCTCGCGCACACGGGCGCGCAGTCGCGCGACGTACTCGGGGCTGCGCGTGAGGCTGCCGACGCAGGTGAGCCGCCAGGGAAGCGATGTCAGCGGCGCCAGCGCCTCGATCAGCTGCTCATGGCCCTTGCCGGGCTGAACAGTGGCGACGCACAGCAGCCGTGGCGGGCGCGACGCGGAGCGGCGCCGCGCCGCCAGTGGCGCGACGTCGGTGCCCGGTTCGATGAGTACGATGCGCTCGGCGGGCACCCCGTATTCGCGCAGCGCCGGCAGGCTGCCGCGGCCGGTGACGATCACGCGCCGCGCGTACGCCAGAGCGCTCGCCTCGAGCCGTCCGAGGCGCGCACGCAGCCGGGGGTTCCACTGCAGACCGGCGCTCAGCGGCATATGCATCAGCGCCAGCAGTGACAGCCGCGCCGCGTGCTTGCGCAGGACCTGCGGCATGGCGCCGAATGCCAGCCCATCGATGAGCACCGGCCGGCGCGCCGGGATGGCGGCCAGCACGCGCTCGGCGTGCTCGAGCGCCGCCGCAGTGGGCAGCGGGAAGCTCGCGTCCAGCGCTCGCACGCTGACCTTGCAGCCCAGGGCACGCAGCTCCGCGAGCAGGCGCCGATCATAGAGGTAGCCGCCGCTGGCCGCGCGAAGGTCACCGGGGATCAGGAACTCCACGATAGACTCCCCATGATGGAGGACAAGCCTAGCATCCTCGCGCCGGGCGCCCTGCGCAGCGCGCCGGCGGCCTCGCCGGGGCACGCCGAGCGGCGCGCGCTGCTGCGCGGCGCCCTGCTCGCGCTGCTCGCCGTCGGGCTCGGCGTGATGCTCGCGGCGGCGCTCGCGAGCGGGCCGCTGCACCTGAGCGGCAGGTATCGGTCCAGGAGCCTGCTGGTGTTCGCCGCCGCTGCGCTGGCGATGCTGCCCGGCCTGCCCGCGTATCATCCGTTCCCCCGCCTGGGGCCGGCCAACCTCGTGAGCCTGGTGCGCGCCGCGCTCGTGGCGCTGCTGGCGGCCCTGGTGGGCGAGCAGGCCGCGAGTGCCCCGCTCACCGCCACCGTGATTGCGTCAGCCGTCATCGCGCTGGATGGTCTGGACGGATGGCTCGCGCGCCGCACCGGCATGGCCAGCCGCTACGGTGCGCGCTTCGACATGGAGATCGACGCCGCGCTGGTTGCCATGCTGGCCGTGCTCGCCTGGCGGTTCGGCAAGGTGGGCGCCTGGGTGCTGCTGTCGGGCGCGATGCGCTATCTCTACGCCGCCGCGAGCCTGTGCTGGCCACTGCTGCGGCATCCGCTGCCTGCGAGCTACCGCGCCAAGAGCATTGCGGTCATCCAGATGCTCGTGCTGGTCGTGGCCGTCGCGCCCTGGTCCTCCACCACGCTCGCCGGCGGCGTGGCCGCGGCGGGCCTCGTCTGTCTAACGGTGTCGTTCCTGCTCGACATCCTCTGGCTGGCCCGCCACGCCGTCGGCCGCGCTCGGACCGTTGAAGGCCGCCAGTAGCCAGAATGCGAGCTGATTCATGTCGCCGAGGGCGGGGCCGGAGGGCGTCAGGCCGTTGCTGAAGCCGTCGGCGCGCAGCGCCTGGAGGATCTCCGGACGCGAGGCGATCACGTGCACCGGCACGTCCCAGGAGGCGCCCTCGCCGCTGACGCTCGAGGCCGGCTGATGGTCCCCGAGCAGGATCATCACCGCCCGCTCGTCCGGCCGGTAGCGCAGGAAGCTGCTGAAGCTGTCGAAGAAGTACTGCACGGCGCCGACGTAGCTCTCCCCCAGATGCGTCCACCGCGGCGTTCTCGCCATCGCCGCCCGCAGCGGCGCCGCATCGTAGGGCTGCGCCGAGAGCATGCGCGGCCAATCCGGCTGCAGCGACGGGGTCGGTCGAAACGGCATGTGCGTGCTCAGGGTCGGAAAGAACACGAACAATGGAGGGCGCGGATGCCGCTGCAGCTCGTCCGCATCGAGGGCCGCGAGCGAGAACTGATCGGGGATGTGCCACCAGCCGAACTGCGGCCCGCGGTAGTCGAGCTGCGCGGCGTCGTAGATGTGGTCGAACCCATAAAAGCTGCCCTCGGGCCAGGGATGCTGGTTGCCCGGCATGAAGGCGATGGCCCGATAGCCGGCGGTGCGAAACACCGACACCAGCGTCGGGCGATGCTGCGTCATCAGCAGACGATAGCGACGCGTATCGCGGATCTGTATGCCGGTGAGCAGGCTCAGGTGCGCCAGCACCGAGGTGCCTCCGAAGGTCGGCGAGGTGACGTATCCGGAAACCACGTCGCGTCCGGTGTCGTGAATGGCGGCCAGTAGCCCCGCGCGCGCCGCACGCAGCGCGTCGGCGAACTCGGGCCGATCGTAGGTGCTGCGTCCGTAGGACTCCACGAAGATGAGCAGCACGTCGTCCCCGTGCAGCCCCGCGAGGTTCGAGCGCAGCACCGGAGAAGGCGGCAGGGTACGCGTGGCGCTGCCCGAGAGCACCGAGATCACGCGGGCCACCTGCACGCCGTAGGTCTTGCTGACCGGTATCGAAAAGCGCGGCAGGCGCGGCACGCCATCGCCCAGCTGCTGCGCGAGAAAGCAGGCCACGAGCAGCGCGCCGCTCGCGCCTAGTCCGAGGCGTGCCGCGCGGTGCAGCCGCAGCGCCTCGTCCACCTGCGCGAGCGACCAGCGGGCGAGAAGGTAGAGCGCGCCGAGCAGCACCAGCGTGGCCAGGCACAGGCCGATGAGCTGCCAGGCGGAGGCCACACGCGCCAGCATGCCGATGACCTCTCCGACGTGCGGCAGATCCCAGTAGAGATTCACCGGCCGCCCGTAGAGCGCCGGAGAGGTCACGTCCGCATAGCGGCCGAGCGCCAGCAGCACGACCAGCACCGACAGCAGCGCCAGCCAGCCGCGCCGCAGGAGCGGGCGGCGCGCCTGCACCAGCGCCATGAGCAGCACCAGCGCGGCGATCTCCACCGACAGCTCACCGCGCCAGTGCACGCCCAGGGTCGGCCAGACGTTGGCGAAGGTGAGCGCGCCGTTCAGCAGCACCAGCGCGAGCGCCACCCGCGCGGCGCGCCACGCGATCGAGCCGCCACTGGCGGGGTCAGCTGTCGGCAGCGACTTCATGCACAGAGGATAGCAGCGGCTCGCCGCAAGTGTAATTAAGATGCCGCCGATGAGCCCGCACGATACCGCCGCGACTCGAGCCTTCTGGATCGCCGCCCCCGGCCGCGGCGAGCTGCGCAGCGAGCCGCTGCGGGCTCCCGGCCCCGGGGAGGCGGGCGTGCGGACCCTGTTCAGCGGCGTCAGTCGGGGCAGCGAGGCGCTGGTGTTCGCAGGCCGCGTGCCCAGCGGCGAGGCGCAGCGCATGCGCGCGCCGTTCCAGGCCGGAGAATTTCCCGCGCCGGTCAAGTACGGCTACGCCAGTGTCGGGGAGGTGACCGCGGGGCCCGCGGAGCTGCTCGGCCGCCGCGTGTTCTGCCTGCATCCGCATCAGGAGCGCTACGTGGTGCCGTGCGAGGCCCTCTTCCCGCTGCCCGATGCGGTGCCGGCGCGGCGGGCGATTCTCGCCGCCAATCTCGAGACCGCGCTCAACGGCATCTGGGACGCCGCGGTCGCACCCGGCGATCGCGTCAGCGTGATCGGGGCGGGTAGTGTCGGGTGCCTGGCCGCCTGGCTCGCCCGGCGCATCGTCGGCTGCGAGGTCCAGCTCATCGACATCAATCCGCAGCGCGCAGCGGCGGCACGCGCGCTGGATGTCGCCTTTGCCGCTCCCGCGCAGGCGCGCGCCGACGCGGACGTGGTGCTGCACGCCAGCGGGACGCCGGAGGGGCTGGCGCTCGCGCTGCGCAGCGCGGGGTTCGAGGCGACGGTGCTGGAGCTGAGCTGGTATGGCGATCGCGCCGTGAGCCTGCCGCTGGGCGAGGCCTTTCACGCGCAGCGTCTGTCGCTCAGGTCCTCGCAGGTCGGCGCGCTGCCCGCGCTGCGGCGGGCGCGCTGGACGAGCCGGCGCCGCCTGACGCTCGCGCTGTCGCTGCTGACCGATCCGGCTCTGGACGCCCTGGTGAACAGCGAGGGCGAGTTCGATGAGTTGCCGCAGACGCTCGCGAGCCTCGCGGGGCCGGCCGGCAACGTGATCATGCATCGGGTACGCTACCGAGCGGATCGGTGAGCCGCTCGATCGCTGGGGTGCCCGCATGTACGCCGTCGGTGTTCGTGACCATTTCATGATTGCCCACAGCCTGCGCGGGCAGGCGTTCGGTCCGGCGCAGCAGCTGCACGGCGCGACCTTCGTGGTGGACGTGGAATTCCGCCGTGCGCAGCTGGACGAGCTCGGCATCGTGCTGGACATCGGCCTCGCGGCCCGCGTGCTGCAGCAGGTGCTCGCGCAGCTGAACTATCGCAATCTGGACAGCGAGCCGGAGCTGGCGGGACGCAACACCACCACCGAGTATCTGGCCCACGAGATCTTCGAGCGGCTCGCCGCGCACATCCGCGCCGGAGAGCTCGGCGCGGCGGCGCTGGGCCTGCAGAGCCTGCGCGTGACGCTGCACGAGTCCCACATCGCCTGGGCGAGCTACGAAGCCGCACTGCCCGCGGGCTCTCACAGCACGCGCTGAAAGGCTCCGCCGGGAGCGCCGGCCCGCTCGCCGCTCGCGCGCGCCTCGAGCGGCGCGCGCAGGTCGCAGTCGAACAGCAGGTCATCGCCGCTGCGATAGACGCGGTGGCGCAGCCGCAGGCAGTCCCGCAGCCGCGCCTGCGGGGGCAGCCGCACGCTGGGGCGCCCCTCGCCGATCAGCACCGGGGCCACCGCGATGTGCAGCCGATCGAGCAGCCCCGCGCGCAGAAACGACGATACCGTGACACCCCCGCCCTCGATCAGCACGCGCTGGTAGCCGCGCGCCCGCAGCGCCCGCAGCAGATCCGCCAGGTTCAATCCCGCGCCGTCGGCCGCGACCTCGAGCAACTCCTCTCCGGGCACCTGGGCGCGGGCCCTGCCGGCCGCGCACACCCGCAGCGTGCGGGCCTGTTGATCGCTGAATACCGCGAGCGCCGGTGACAACCGGCAGGCGGGATCGAGCACGACGCGGACCGGATTGGTGCCGGCGACGAGCCGGGTCGTCAGGCGCGGATTATCGGCGCTGACCGTGCCTGCCCCGACCACGACCGCATCGCACAGCGCGCGCAGCCGATGCAGATGCAGGATGTTCTCCGGTCCGGTCACGAACAGCGAATCGCCCGACGGGGTGGCGATGAAGCCGTCCAGGCTTTGCCCCAGATGCGCCAGCGTCATCGGCCGGCAGGCCGTGGCACTGCTGATCGGCAGGTACAGATCCAGCAGCGCGCCGGCCGCCTGCGCGCCGGCCGCCTGCGCGCCCGGCGCCTGCCAGCCATGGCGGGGGTTCCAGAGAAGATCCGCGGCGACTGCGGCCGCCGCCGGGTGCAGCCGCCCGCCCTCCTGCAGGACGAATCGCGCGGGGCGCTCCGCATCGAAGCCGCCGACCGCCTTGGCCGCCGCGTAGGCCAGCGCCCAGGCGCGCGACTCGGGAGCTTCGCCCCCGACCGCGTCGCCCGCCGGCCGGCGGTTCGCAACGTGCGATTCTGCTCGATAGCCCTGATGGCTCAAGACGCCCCCCGCAAAAGCCTGCGCCGCTGCGGCGCGGTTGGTTCAGAACGTCGCGGTCCGCGCGGGCTGCGAGAAGTCCAGCCCATCCAGCAGGTTGTAGGCACGCGCATCGACCTGCGAGAGCGGCTCGACGCCGAAGCGCGCCTCCAGCAGCGCGAGCACGGCGGTGGTGTCGGCCACCCGATGATCCACATAGCCGCGGCGCGCCCAGGGGCTGATCAGCAGCGCCGGTATGCGCGTTCCGCAGCCGTAGGCGTCGCGCGGCGGCGGTGCCACGTGGTCCCAGAAGCCGCCACCTTCGTCGTAGGTGAGCACCACGAGGCTGCGCGCCCAGAAGCGGCTGGCGGCCAGCGCCTTGAGCAATCCCATCACCCATTGCTCGCCCCAGCGCGGCGCGGAGTTGGCCGGGTGCTCGTCGTGGCTGCCGGTGGCCTTCAGGAAGCAAACCTGCGGCAGCTGCGCGCCGCGCAGGTCCTCGAGGAAGTCGTCGCTGTCGCGGATATGACCCTGCCTGACGTTGTCGAACCAGCCTGGAAAATACTGGAACGGGTTGTGATGCGGCACGTAGCTCTCGGGCGTGTCGATCACCACCGAGCCGTCTCCCGGCCCGAAGGCCGTCTTCAGCGCCCACGGCTTCACCGCGCTCCAGGCCTCGTTGTACCACGCCCAGGAGACGCCCGCCGCGTCCAGCCGCGTGCCGATGTTCGCGTGGGTCTGCTCGCCGGGCGGCGGACTCTGATCGATCGAGGCCATGTAGGTCTCGGTCGGTCCGTTCACGGGCGGCAGATCGTTGATCAGCATGCCGTGCGCATCGTACGGCGGATCGAGCGGCAGGGGCTGCGCGCTGCGCCGTACGCCCCTCCTGCCCGGCCGCCGGGCACGCCGGCAGGATCGCGCCGCCACCAGGTACAGCGCGTTGCCGGTCGAGCCGCCCGACATCGCCTGAAAGAAGTGATCGCACAGAACGTACTCGTCGGCCAGGCGGTGATAGTCGGGCAGGTCCTCGCGTTGATAGAAACCGAGCACCGCGCCGGAGGGCGAGCCGTCGGCAAGCAGGCGCTGCACGGGGTTGTGCACGCGGCCCTCGTCGAAGAATTCGTGCTTGGCCACGTCGGCGAGCGCGACGAAGCGGTCCATCTGCCCGGCGTTGATCTGCGCGAGCATGCGGTTGAACGCGTGCGTGGGGTCAAACGGCAGGTTGGCATCGGGCGGAATGTGCGCCGCCATGTGAAAGGGGCGGTTGGGCACCGGGCCGCGTGCAAATCCCGGCACACGGTACGGCATGGGCAGAAACCGATAGGGCACGCCCGCCGCATTCTTCTGCAGCCCCTCGAAGCGCGCATCGATCTGTCCGTGCCCGTCCAGCAGCCCCTCGACCACCGCGTCGCTCCCGGGCTGATAGGCACCGAAGTAGTGATCGAAGCTGCGATTCTCCTGATAGATCACCACGATGTGATCGATGTTCTGGCGCAGACCGAGCACCTGTTGCGACGCCGCCGAGCCCGCGCTCGCGGCTGCCGCGGTGCCAGCCGTGGTGGGCAGGGCCTGAGCCGCGGGCGTCGCGGGCGCCGCGGGCGCCGCAGCGGCCGAGTCACCCGCGCGCGCCGCCAGCGCGGCACCGCCGGCCGCAGCCACCGACTGCAGGAACGCGCGGCGTCCCAGGCGAAGCATCGTCACCGCCCTGCTTTACGGCAGCCCGTAGACCACGATGCGGCTGCTGCTCGCCGCCCCGGGCCACACCGGCGAATGCATCCCCACCGCGACGGCCACCCGCTGATGCCCGGCAGCCTCGTACGAGACGATGCCGCCGCCGATCGCCTGTGCGTTATCCGCGTGCCACAGCACGCGGCCGCTGCGCTGATCCAGGGCGTAGACCGAACCGCCCATATCGGCGGCAAACACCAGGCCCCCGGCCGTGGGAGTCACTCCGGCGAGAATCGGATGCGGCGCGTGAAACTTCCAGCGCACCGCGCCGTTCTCGGCATTGAATGCCGTGAGCCAGCCCCGCGCACTGCTCGCCGGGTCGCTCATCTGGGCCATGGGCAGGGCGCTGGCGAACCAGATCTGCCCCGCCGGGGGAATGTGCAGAGGCCGCTGCAGCCGCACGCGCTCGCACTGATCGACCGCGCCGACGAATATCGAATCGGTCTGCGGGCTGTAGGCCGCCCCGTTCCACTCGGTACCGCCGCCGATGCCGGGACAGAAGTGCACGGTCCGCTCGCTCGAGAGCGGCACGTGCACGTTGCTGCGCGTGGTCGTGGGAGTCTGCGAGAGCAGCGGAATGATCGGCGGCGCATTCCGCAGCGAACTGCGCGGCGAACTCCGCCGCGCATGCGCGGCGCCGGATTGGCCCACCGCCGAGCGGTCCAGGATGGACAGCAGCCCATCCTTGTTGGCCGAGGCGATGATCTCGCGTCCCGCGCGCGTGGTCACCAGCGCCGGCGCGCTGTCGACATCCCAGTCGTGATCATCGTGCCTCACCAGCTGCCGATATCCCAGCATGCGCCCGGAGGCGGCGTCCAGCGCGATCACCGAGTCGCTGTAGAGGTCGTCGCCGGTTCGGTCCAGCGAGTCGAAATCCGGCGCCGGATTGCCGGCCGGAACGTACAGAATCCCCTTCGCCCGGTCGAGCGTGAAGGAGGTCCAGAACGCCCCGCCGGTGATCGGCAGATGGGGGTTCGTCCAGGTCGAGCGTACCGCGGAGGACACCGTGTCGAACTTCCACAGCAGGTGTCCGTCCTCGGCATCGAATGCGTACACGTGTCCGGTGACCCCGACGTTATCCCCGCCGGCGTTGCCGACGTAGACCCGTCCGTCCGCGGCGATCGGCGCCATGGGAATCGACACGCCCGGCGCCTCCACGTCGATGCGCTGATCCCAGATCTGATGGCCATCCGACGCCGCCAGCGCGATCACGTGTCCGTCCGGCGTCCCCCGGAACAGCATCCCGCCGTAGTACGCGAAGCCGCGATTGGCGCCCAGCCCGGGCGGATTCGCGATCGCAAGGCGCTGCATCCATTTGAGCCGGCAGGTGGCGGCATCGATCGCATAGGAGCCCAGCGCGGTGGTGAAATACATCGTGCCGTCGACGACGATCGGCCCGGTCTGAAAGGCATTGACCTCGGGCAGCTCGTAGGTGCAGATGCGCTGCAGGGCGGCGACATTGCCGCGGGTGATCTGCCCGAGCGGGGAGTAGCGCTCGCCCGCGACCGTACGGTTGTAGGCGGGCCAGTCGGCCGGGCTGACGGCACCGGCGGCTCGACCGCGCCCCGCCTCGCGCTGCGCGAGAGAAGACGAGGCCAGAGCCAGGCCGACGATTCCGGCGAGAACAGGCACCAAGTATCGCTGGATCATAGTTCTACACCTTATCATAGCGCGGCCACGTCCCCGATCCCTTCCGGCCTGGGCGTCCAGCACTTCGCCCACCGGATGCGGTAACATGCCCGCGGGAGGGAAGCGGCATGATGCGGCATTCGGGCGCGCGGCTGCGAAACGTCGTACCGGCAGCGCTGCTCTGTGCGACGGGCTGCGCGCTGATGACGCACGGCGCCCCGGCGCTTGCGGGGTCCGCGGCGGACACCGCCGCGGCGGCGTCCCATCTGGATGCACTCCTGCGGCCCTCGGGCATCGCTCGGGTGAGCTTGTCGCCCTCGGGTACGCGTGTGGCGGCGCTGATCAAGGGCCGGGATAGCGACAGTGATCTGATGGTCCTGGAGCGCCGCGGCGATCAGGTCCAGACGTTGATGGGCACGCACCTCGCGGGCTCCGAGGCGATCGCCTCCTACACGTGGTTGACGGATGACTTCCTCGCCGTTTACTTCGCGAGCCCGGACGAGCAGTTCGCCCAGTTCGCGATCGCCGATATCGACAAGCGCGCCCTCGAAGTGCAGGATCCCTTCACACGCCTGCTCAAGGCGGCGTGGGGCGATTCCGACCACATCCTGCTGTCGGAGACCGGAGGCGCGAACTGCCGCACCCACGCGGCGGCGCGCTGCCTGGTCAGCTTCGATCTGGCGGGCGCCACCAGCGTTCGGGTTTCCGATCCTCTCCCGCTGCTGCCCGTGGCATTCCTGGCCGTATCGCCCACCGAGGTCTATGCGACCGGGCGCGATCGGCGCGGCATGCAGCAGGATCTGCAGCTCGACGCGAGCGACGGGGAGTGGAAGCCGGTCGCGCGCGGCACGGTAGCGCAGCGCCGCCGGGAACTGCAGCGCGAGCAGCCGGTGCCCGAGCAGCTGGTGCGGCAGGCGGCACAGGCGGGGATGCCCGGGGCGATCCCGGTGTGGACCGAACCGGATCACCAGCTGGTGGGACTGATCGGACGCGCTCCGCAGCGCGCGTTCGTCGCGCTCGATTCGCGGCTCGACGGGCTGCAGGCGCTGCTCGAGAAGCAATATCCCGACGCGCGCGTACAGATCAGCGGGCTCAACCAGGCACTGACCCGCGGCATGGTGCAGATCGACGGTCCGGACCAGCCCCCGCTGTACCTGTTCTTCAGCGACGCCGGCGGCCTGACCGAGTACGCGCAGCTGGAGCCGACGCTGGCCGCCGCCACGCTCGGCCACACGCACGTCGAGCGCGGCTGGGCCGACGGTATGCCCGTGGCGGTGACGCTGCCGCCCACGGGCGTGACGCCGATCGGGGTGCTGGTGCAGCCGCTCATCGCGCCCCTGGCGGCGGCCGAGCAGCCGCTGCAGCGCTACGACGGTCTGCGCCAGGCATTCGCGCAGGCCGGAATCATCGTGGTGCGCGCCCTCGCTCCGATGCCGGCTTCTTTCCCGAGCACCGCCGCCGGCGGCGCGTGGCGAGAGGCCGGCGCCGCCCGCTTCCGCCAGGTGCTGGCGCACGTGCGCAGCGAGCTGGCCGGCGGCAAGCCGATCTGTCTGTTCGGGACCGGCGACGACGGTGCGCTGGCCCTGGCCTGGTCGGGGGCCGCGCCCGTGGACTGCACGGTGGCGGTCGGCGCGCGCCTTGACCCGCAGGCGATGACCCGACCGATGCAACTGCTCCTGCCGGCGCCCCCGGGGCGTGTCTCGAGAGTGACCCTCAGCGCCGGGGACCGGGTGAGCACGCAGCCGGCCGCCGGCGGCACCTACACCATCACGCCGAGCAACGCGCAGCTGCACCGCGAGTTGCCCGCGCTCTACGGACAGCCCGGCAGCGATGAGCTGGCCGATCCGCGACAATGGGTGCCGCAGTTGCCCGCCCGCGTGATGCTCGGATACGACATGCAGCTGCGCGTGCAGCAGGAGTACGCGAGCGAATCGGCGGCCTTCCGCAAGGCGCTCCGCAGGGCCGGCAAGAACCTGACGTTTGACGCCGATGAGGCCATCCAGTCGGATGACATCCAGTCACGCGACCGGTTGCTGAGCGCTGTGGTGGATTACGTTCGCGCGAGCCTGACGGACGGCACGCCGGCCGCGCACTGATGGGAGCCTGAGATGGCCACCGGCTGGGCGCGGGAGGGCGCGGTTCAGGATCAGATCGACGCCAGCGTCAAGGACGCGATCTCCCGCGTGCAGGAGCGTCTGCCGCAGGGGCCCGGGGCGACGCATTGCGAGCACTGCGGAGTCGAGATTCCCGAGGCACGGCGTCAGGCGCTCGCGGGCGTGCGCCTGTGCGTGGCGTGTCAGACGGCCGCGGACCGCAGCGCCACGCCGTTCAGCGGCTACAACCGCCGCGGCAGCAAGGACAGCCAGCTGCGCTGAAGGCTGCGACGGGCCTGCGCGCCGTAGCGACTGTCCAGTGCGCTGCGCGACAGGTACACGCGACTGTGGTAGCGGCGCAGCGCGCGGCGTATCGCTATCGGGTTGGTGGCGAGCACCAGCAGCAGCACCAGGATGACGTCACCGATGCGGTGCAGCCGGCTGCGCCGGTCCGGCTCGGCCTCCCCTCCGGCCTCGAAGCCGTAGCGCTCGATCATGCGCTCGAAGCGCCGGGTCTGCCGGCGCGTCGCCAGCGACATCTCCCCGTACAGTACGCGCACGCCGGCCAGCTCCGGATGGCGTGACAAATACGCCGAGAGCTCGGCGAGCGAGATGTCGACCCCGCGGCTGAGCTGGCGGGCCCAGCCCACCGTCGGACCGCGCCGGCCCATGCGCGGCAGGTGCTCGTTCCAGAAGTGCAGCTTGATCAGCGGGTCGCCCGGGCGCGCGCAGCTGCCATCGCGCAGCACGATGCGCCGGTCGGCGATGCACGGCTCGATGCGAAACAGGCACTGCGGACGCGTGGAGTACTCGTAGCTGCCCCGGCGGCGGCGCACCCAGCGGTCGAGCGCGAACACCGCCCGGCCGATCCAGGAGCCGGTGCGCTTCTCGCTGAGCTGCACGTTCACGCGCACCCCGGCGCACGGCGCCCATGCGGCTCAAGGAGGAGCACTTTGACCAGCATCGTAAGCCTCGAAAAACTGCTAAGCCTCGAAAAACTGCTCGTTGCGCAGGGCCAGCGTGACCTTGACGGCCAGCGCCACCGGCACGGCGAGGATGATGCCCGAGATGCCCAGCAGGATACCGCCGGACAAGAAGCAAAAGATCACCAGTACGGGCCTGACGCGCGCGGCCTGGCCGAGCACCAGCGGGCCGAAGAACTGGTCGATCGACAGGCGCAGCGCGATCGCATAGAGGATGAAGGCGAGGATCGCCGAGGCGCCGGCGGCCTCGCGTACGGCGACCAGCCCCGCGAGCACCGCCGAGGACACCGGTCCGATCAGCGGCAGCAGCTCCAGCAATCCGGTCATCATCGCCAGCAGCAGGGCGTGATGCAGCCCGAGGAATACCCCCAGCCCGATGTAGGCGGCCACCGAGGCGTACAGCACCACCAGCGCGATGCCGATGAAGTAGCGACGCAGGATCGGGTCGAAGCGCCGCCAGAAGCGCAGGAACGCAGGGCGGCGGCGCGGCGCTATCGCCCACAGCAGCCCCTGCGAGAGACGCGGTGCGTCGAACAACAGATACCCGAGAATGACCCAGGTGAGGATCAGCTCGAACAGCGCCGTGAAGCCCGTCAGCGCCGCAGCGAACATCCTGTCGCCGTTGGTGACGATGCTCGACAGCCCGCTCGCCGCCCGCGCCGCGATCTGGGCGGCGTTCAGCGAGGCGCCCCCGATGCTGAAGCTGCGATTGCCCAGCAGCACGCGCACGAACCCATCGATGACCTCGCGCGGATTGGCCGCCAGCGCCACCAGCTCGTGCAGGGCGGTGGGCACGCCGAGGTAGCCCACCAGGCCCGCGATCGCCATCAGCGCGAGCAGCACCGCCAGCGCGAACACCCAGCGGTGCACGCGCGAATGACGCGCCATGGAGTCGATCAGCGGGGTGCACAGGTAGGCCACGATGCCGCCGAGCACGAACGGCAGCAGAATCGAGCGGATCACGTACAGGAAGCCGAGGATCGCCGCTGCAATCAGCAGCGGCACGATCGCGGGAATCGGCGGCCGCGCGGCACCCGCGTCTGGCCGGCCCGGCGTCATTGGTAGACGCGGCCCTTCCAGCGCACACGGCGCATCAGGCGTGAACGCACGCTGTCCACGGCGATCATGCCGGCAGCCGTGTAGCTGAACGGGAACAGCAGCCCGTACCAGGGGGGAATGCGAAAGTGTGCGGCACCGGCGATGTGCATGGCGAAGACGGCGGCCGAGCCGAGTCCCGCCGGCACCAGCGCCACGCAGGCCCCCGGGGTGCCGCTGGCGCAGTCGGCGATGTCGAACGCCGGCAGCAGCAGCGCCGCCCAGGCGGCCGCCACGGCCACCACGGCGAGCACGATGGTGCGCATCGGGCCACCGAGCATGTGCGAGAGGTTCTTGGCGATGCCGGGCCAGAGCGTCTGCCAGCCGGTGTACATGCGGGTGGACAGCATCAGGCTGGCATCCTTGAGCAGTACGCGATGGCCGTGGCGCTTGAGCAGACGCGCGAGCTCCAGGTCCTCGCAGATCGCGGTGCTCACGGCCGCATGCCCGCCGACCTCCTCGTACGCGCGCCGGCGCGCGAGCATGAACTGACCGGTCGCCACCACCTCGTGGCTGTCGGGCGCCTGCACCTTGGCGAGGTCCTGGCAGAAGGCGAGCAGGTACAGCCCACAGGGGATCACCAGCCGTTCGGCCAGGGTCAGCAGCTCGTGCCGCGGGGCGAGCGTGAGCAGATCCAGCTTGCCGCTCGTGGCCGCTTCCACCGCGCTGGCCATCAGCAGCGGATCGGCGCGCATATCCGCATCGAGGAAGCACAGCCACTCGATGCCCTCGGGCACCGCGCGCGCTCCGATCCAGCAGGCGTGCGTCTTGCCCTTCCAGGCCGGCGGCAGCGTCGGGCTGCGTATGATCCTCACCCGCGGATTCTGCGCGGCCAGCTGCGCGACCAGCTCCGGGGTGCCGTCGCTGGAATCATCGTCGATCACCAGCACGCTCAGCCGCTCGGGCGGATACTGCTGGCGCAGCAGCGACTGCAGACACGGCACGATATTGTCGCGCTCGTCGCGCACCGGCACGATCACGGCGATGGCGGGGGCCGTCTGCCGGGGCCTGGTGGCGTTGAGGGCGACGCTGCCAAACAGCTGCCGCTGCCTGTAGGCCCTGCTCAGCAGCCACAGGATCAGTACGAACCAAATGCTAGAGAGGATGAGTTCCATTCAGAAATCGCATCCCCGAAAACCCGCCGCGCGGTTATTGGAACATGCTCGAGTACGCGGCCGCAAATCGAGGGCCCGGACTGCCGCGCCGATCAGGCGGGTTAAGGATGCTGACTTGGGGCCGCGGTTGCAACCGCGGCTGTAGGAGCGCGCTACCGCGCGGCGACCTGCAGGGCGTCCTCGGGGTCGGCTGCCGCGGACCCCTCATCGGCATCATCGGCATCCGGCCGCGCCGAGGCATCCCCCCGGGCGGGCTCGGCCGGCGAGCCGCTGCGCGCCTGGGCCGCCCCGGCGGGCCCGAGCGAGCTGGCGTGCGCCGAGGCCTGCGCGGACAGCAGCGCGATGGGCTCGGGCGGCGCGATGAACAGCCCCTGCGCCAGATCCACCCCCAGCCGCTGCAGCTCGGCGAACACGGCCGCGGACTCGACCTTCTCGGCCACGGTGGCGATGCCCAGCGTGCGCGCCGCCCGGGAGATCGCCTCCACCATGCAGCGGTCCACCGCATCGGTGAGCACGCGGCCGACGCAGTCCCCGTCGAGTTTGAGGAAATCGATCGGCAGGGTCTTGAGATAGCGGAATGAGGACAGATCGCTGCCGAAGCCGGCCAGGGCGAAGCGGCAGCCGCGCGCGCGCAGCTCCTGCATGAAGTTGACCGCCTCGGCCATTCTGCGCAGCACGGCCGCCTCGCTGATCTCGAAGCACAGACCACGCGCCCGCGGCCCGTCCACCTCGGCCAGGACGTATTCGAGGAAATCGCGATCGCCCAGCGAGGCGCCCGAAAGGTTCAGCGCCAGCAGGCAGGGGGGCTCGGCCTGCCCAGGGGGCTCGGCCTGCCCGGGGGCCTCACCCCGCCCCGCCACCTCATCCCGCCCCACCGCCTCGCCCTGCCCCACCGCCTCGCCCTGCCCTGCGAGCTGCGCCGTCACCTCGCGCAGCACCTCCAGCGCGGCGCGCAGGGCCCAGCGATCGATCTGCGAGACCACGTTGTAGCGCTCGGCCGCCGGGATGAACTGCCGCGGCAGCACCAGCTCCCCATCATCGTCGCGCAGGCGCGTGAGCAGCTCGTAAAGCGGCGGATGCGCGCGCCGGTCCGGCCCGATCGCCATGATCGGCTGACAGAACAGCTCGAGGCGCTCCTGCTCGAGTGCCTGGGTGACGCGACCGACCCAGTGCAGGTCGCGCTGGCGGCCGGCGTCCAGGTGCGAATCGTAGCGGTGTACGCGGTTGCGGCCGGCGTCCTTGGCGGCATAGCAGGCGATGTCGGCCGCGCTCAGCAGCGTCGCGACGTTGTGGCTGTCGGTGTTGATCTCCACCACCCCGATGCTCACGCCGATGCCGCTGGTGTGCTGGTCCCAGCTGAAGCGATAGTCGTGGATCGTCTGGCGGATGGTCTCGGCGATGCGCACGGCCTGCTCGGCCGTGCAGCGCTGCATGAGGATGCCGAACTCATCGCCGCCGAGGCGGGCGATGGTGTCCCCCGCCCGCACGTTCGCCTGCAGCAGGCCGGTGATGTCACGCAGCAGCCGATCCCCGGCGCTGTGGCCGCAGGCGTCGTTGACCAGCTTGAACTGATCCAGATCCATGTACAGCAGCGCGTGCGGTCCCTGGTGCTCGTGCGCGCTGCGCAGCGCCTCGGTCAGGCGGTTGTCGAGCTCGCGCCGATTGATCAGTCCGGTGAGCGCATCGTGGCTGGCCTGATAGGAGAGCGCGCGCTTCAGGCGCCGCTCCTTGGTCACGTCGCGGAACACCACCACCGCGCCGATGATCTCCCCGGCGCGGTCGCGGATCGGCGCGGCCGACTCCTGGATGGCGATCTCCTGGCCCTGGCGGTTGACCAGCACGCAGTGCTCGTTGGAATGCGCCACCTGCCCTTCGCGCAGGCAACGCGTCAGCGGGTTGTCCAGCTCCCGCTCGCTGACCTCGTCCAGCAGCCGCATCACGCCGCCGAGCCGCTCGCCGCTGGCCTCGGCGCTCTTCCAGCCGGTGAGCCGCTCGGCCACCGGGTTCATGTAGTCGATGGCGCCGTCGCGGTCGGTGCTGATCACCGCATCGCCGATCGACTGCAGCGTCACCTGGGCGCGCTCCTTCTCGGCGAACATGGCCTGCTCGGCCGCCTTGCGCGCCGTGATGTCGGCCATGGCGCCCTCGTAGCCGATCAGGCGGCTGTTCGCGTCGTACAGCAGCCGCGCGTTCTCCAGCACGACGACGCTCGATCCGTCGGCCCGCCGCAGCACCGCCTCGGCGTTATGCACCACGCCCTGCGCCTGCAGCCCGCGCTCGAGCTCGGCGCGCCGCTGCGGCTCGACGTACAGGGCGACGATGCCGGGCAGCGCGTACAGCTCGGCGGCCCTGGTATAGCCGAGCATGCGCACGAAGGCGGGATTGACCTCCACCAGCCGCCCGTCGGGCGCGCAGCGGTAGACCCCGTCGAACACCCGCTCGTAGAGGCTGCGGTACTTCGCCTCGCTCTCGCGCAGGGCGGTCGCGGCGTCGTGGCGCTCGATGGCGATGCCGGCGAGCTGCGCGGCGTGCGCCAGCAGCTGCACGTCGTGCGGCTGGGGTGCGCCGGGCACGTGCCGGTAGACCGTCACCGCGCCGAGCATCCTGCCGCTGGCGGCCTGGATCGGCACGGCCCAGGCGGCCTGGAAGCCCAGCTCCAGGGCGAGCTCCCGGCGCCGCTGCCAGAACGGGTCGCGCCCCACCTCGGCGACCATCACCTGCCGGCCGAGGTAGACGGCCGCGGCGCTCGAGCCGTTGCGCATGTCGATCGGCATGCCCAGCTCGATCTCGCGCCAGCGTGCGGGCAGCCGCTCGCCCACCATCTCGAGGAAGTACTGCGCCTGCTCGTCCAGGCGGCCGATCGCGGCGATGAAGCTCGCGCTGAGCGACTCGATCAGCGCGGTGATCGAGCCGAGGATGCTGGAGAGCGGCGCATCCGCGGCGATGCGCTCGAACACGTCGCGCTCCCCGAGAGCGAGCTTCTCGGCGCGGCGTCGCGCGGCGATGTCGGTGAGACTGGCGCGCAGCAGCTCGCTGGCCCCCGGCAGCGCCATGAGGCGCACCTCGGCGTCGATTTCGTTCGCATGCGCATCCAGGTAGGTCCACTCGAACACCTGGGGTGCGTTCCCCGCCGCGCGCGCGCACAGATCGCGCGCGAGCTGCACGGCCATCGCCTCCTCGCCCGCGGGCGTCCCGAGCTGCGCCAGGGGCGCCAGCTGCAGCAGCCGCTCGCGCGGCAGGCCGAAGAGCCGCAGCGCACTGCCGTTGGCGTCCACGTAGCGGCCGCTGCCGCGCTCGACCACGACGATCATCTCCGGGGCGCTCTCCACCAGCGTGCGGTAGCGCGCCTCGCTGTCGCGCAGCGCCTGCTCCGCCGCCGTCCGCTCGCTGGTATCGCGCAGGCACAGCACGTACAGGTCGCGCTGATCGATGCGCACGTGGCTCGCGACCAGCTCGGCGGGAAAGCGCCGGCCGTCCTGGTGGCGCGCGCTCAGCTCGCGCGGCTGCAGATCGCGCCGATCGGGCGCGCTGCGCGCGGCCGCGAGCGTGGCGAGGCCCCGCTCGATCGAGCCGTCGATGGCGATGTCGGGCAGCAGGTGGTTGATCGGCCGGCCGATGACCTCCTCGCTGGCGTAGCCGAACACGCGCTCGCCGGTCGGATTGAAGACTCTGATGGTCCCGTCCGCACCCACGCTGATCACGACGTCCTTGATGTGATCGAGAATCGCCTGCAGGTGCGCGGTGCTCAAGCCCGCCAGGCTCGTGCCCTGCGAGCGTGCCTCATCGGCGATCAGCTGCATGGAGCGCACGATGCCGCGGCGCTCGGCGTCGATGCGCTCGTAGTGGGTGCTGATCAGCGGCAGCAGCTGCCGCCAGTCCGTGCGCCCGCCGCTGTGCGCGGCGGCGAGCTGCTGGGCCAGCAGCGGATGCAGCTCCACGATCCCCGGTGCGGGCGGGGCGGCTGCCGGGGGAGCCTCGGCAGCATCGGTTGCCACGGGGTCGTGTGACATAACCTCAACGGTCGCGGGACAGGTTGAATCATACGAACTGCCCTGCAGGGGCGAGTGTGAGGCAGTCGCACTTTACAACCGCGACTGCGGCAGCCGGTCCAGGAGCCGCCGCCTCGGCAGCAGCCGGCTCAGGAGCTGCTGTTGTCCGAGACGATCAGCGGAATCGAGTAGGTACGTGACTCGGAGCTCTTGTCCGATTGCAGCAACAGCGTCGCATCCAGGGTCAGCACGCCGGTCTGCTGGGGCACCACGGTGACCTTGCGCAGCACGGCGGTTCCCGGCTGCAGCTCATCGAGATCGAACTCGCGCTCCGACTGCAGCGTCAGGCCGTCCCCTGCCGCCAGCGAGGCGTGCACGCGGTTGAACTGCGCGTCCGCATCGGGGATCAGCGCAACGTCGATCTGCACGGGCATGCCGATGATGGGCCGCCTCTCGATGCGGAACTTGACGGCGATCGACCCGCTGTTACCCGCGGCGCTGACGGCCAATACCATGTTGGCCGTGGGGTCGGCCGGATGATCGGCCTGGGAAGCCTCCTGCGCGGCCTGATCATCGGCCGGGGAGGCCGCCACCGCCGAGCTCAGGCCCGAGCGGGCACAGGCCGCCAGCACCAGCGCCGCGGCGCATCCGATCCCGACGCGCCACAGGACCGCCCCGCCCCACCCGCCGGGCCCGTCGGACGACCGATGCCGTGGATTCGCCATCGCGGCGGACATTAGCACAGCCGTTCTCTCAAAGACCGGACCCGTCGCGCATCGCCAGCAGCGGCGGGTCATCGAGCTGCTCGCACTGCGATCGCAGATCCCCCACGTATCCCTCCCAGAAGCGCGCCTCCCCGGCCCAGGGAAAGGCCCGTGGGAAGGCCGGATCGGTCCAGCGCTCGGCGATCCACGCAGCGTGGTGCAGCATGCGGGTCGCCCGCAGCGCCTCGATCAGCCGCAGCTCGCGGAACGGCAGACTGCCGAACTGGCCATAACCTTCCATAATCTCGAGCCATTGACGCTGCTGCTCATGGGCCGGGCCGGACAGAAACATCCACAGGTCCTGCAGGCGGGGTCCATTCATGCAATCATCCAGGTCGACGAACAGCGGACCGGTCGCCTGCCAGAGGATGTTGCCCAGATGGCAGTCTCCGTGCAGACGTATCAGGTCGATGGGATCGGCAGCGGCGCAGGCCGTGTCGATCCCGGCGAGCAGGCACTGGCTGACTTCGGCGTAGGCGGCACGCATGTGTGCCGGGAGCAACGGGCTTTCCAGCAGGGACAGCCGCGCACGCGCCGCCGCTCGCGAGCCCACCAGCGTGGGGCGGAACTGGAAGCGGTATCGCGCGCCCACGGCGTGTATGCGCGCCAGAGTGCGCCCGAGCAGCTCGCGGGCACCCGGGGCATCGAGCTCCGGGGCGGTGCCCGGGCAGAGCGGGAAGGCCGCCAGTCGGAACGGTCCTGCCTGATGCAGCGTGGCGCCCTGCAGCGTCAGGGGCGCGGCCACCGGCAGATCCGCGCCGGCCAGCTCCTGGGCGAAGCCGTGCTCCTCGAGGATCTGCGCATCGGACCAGCGGGCCGCGCGATAGAACTTCAGCACCACGGGGGGCTGATCGATGCGCCCGAGGCGGTACACGCGGTTCTCGTAGCTGTTGAGCGCGAACAGCCGTCCGTCCGGCTCGAGCCCGAGCGCGTCGGCCGCGTCGAGCACGGCATCGGGTGTGAGGCCCGCAAACGGCGTGGCCTCGGGCGGCCCCGGCGGGACGCTGGCCGCCGTCATGGCGTTGATGGCCTCGAGTGGCTGGCCTGAAGGAGGGCCGCGTGGCGCAAAAGGCGATCCTGGTGACCGGCGGCGCCGGGTACATCGGCAGCCACGTGCTGCTGCAGCTGCTGGGCCGCGGCGAGCGCGTGGTGGTGCTCGACAACCTTTATACCGGGTTCCGGCAGGCCGTGCGCGACGCGCCGCTGGTCGTCGGCGACGTCGCGGATCAGGAGCTGGTCGGCCGGCTGCTGCGCGAGCATGAGGTGGACACGGTGATGCATTTTGCCGCGCACACCATCGTCCCCGAATCCGTGCGCGAGCCCCTGAAGTATTACCGCAACAACACCTGCGCCACGCGCAGCCTGCTCGAGGCCTGCCAGCGCCACGGTGTGCACGCCGTGGTGTTCTCCTCCACGGCGGCGGTCTACGGTATCCCGGCCGCCGGCATCGCCGCCGAGGATACCCCGCCCGCGCCGATCAATCCCTATGGCAGCTCCAAGCTGATGTCCGAGTGGATCCTGCGCGATCTGGCCGCGAGCGGCGCGCTGCGTTATGTGAGCCTGCGCTACTTCAATGTCGCGGGCTCGGATCCGCAGGGGCGCATCGGGCAGGCCACGCGCGAGGCGACGCTGCTGATCAAGGTCGCCTGCGAGGTCGCGGTCGGCAAGCGTCCCTGCGTGGCCATCTATGGCACCGACTACCCCACCGCGGACGGCACCGGGGTGCGCGACTACATCCACGTCGAGGATCTGGCGCGCGCGCATCTGGATGCGCTCGATCACCTGCGCCGCGGTGGTGCGTCGCTGGTGCTCAACTGCGGCTACGGACACGGCTACAGCGTGCGCCAGGTCCTGCAGAGCGTGCAGCGCCTCGCCGGCGCCCCCCTGCCCGTCCGCGAGGAGCCACGGCGCGCGGGGGATCCGCCGACGCTGGTGGCCCGCGCCGAGCGCATCCGCGCCGCGCTCGGCTGGCAGCCGCGGCTGGATGACCTGGACGCCATCGTGGCCAGCTCGCTCGCCTGGGAGCGCAAGCTGCGCGCGGAGCCCTGGACATGATGGGCCGCGCGGCACCCATGATCGGCCACGCAGCGCCCATGATCGGCCGCGCAGCGCCCATGATCGGCCGCGCTGGCGCGGGCGCCGTGGCATAGAATGACCCCGCGACGGGACTGCGAATGACGGGATGCGCTGGCTGCTGCCGAAATCGTTGAACGGCTTCCTGCTGCTGGGGCTGGTGGTCCTGGCCGGCCCGCTGCTGTGGGCGATCCTCAATGCCACCGTGCAGATGCGCCGGCTGGCCGGCACCAGTCAGCACCTGGTGGCCGACAGCGTACGCGCCACGCGCCTCACGCAGGACATGTTCGGGCAGCTCACGCTGCTCGAGCGCTCGGCGCAGATGTACCTGGTGCTCACCGACCCGAGCGTGCTCGCGGCCTTCCGCGAGCACGACCAGAACATCAGCGCGGACGCCACGGCGCTGCACGGGCAGCTGCGCGGGGAGGCCGCGCAGGCGCAACTGCAGCGGTTCGACGCACAGCTCGATCAGATCCGCTCGCAGCTGCTGGTGCAGAAGCCCGGCCCGCAGGCCGCCGAGCACCTGACCAGCACGTTCGGACACCTGAGCGATGTCGCCACCACCATCGCGAATCTGAGCAACGACCAGATCGATACGGACGTACACGCCCTGCAGCTGCAGACCGACCGCGAGCGGCGCGAGCTGTTCCTCGACTCCACGCTGCTGCTGCCGCTGGTGCTGATCGTGGTGCTGATGTTCGCGCTGCGCCTGTCGCGCCCGCTGCGACAGATCGACCGGGCGATCACCGAGCTCGGGCGCGGCAACTTCGCGCGCGCCGTCACCGTGCGCGGACCGGTGGACCTCGAGCGCCTCGGCCACCAGCTCGAGTGGCTGCGCCACCGGCTGCTGGAGCTCGCGCAGGAGAGAAATCGGTTCCTGCGACAGATGTCACATGAGCTGAAGACGCCACTGGCCAATATCCGCGAGGGCACGGAGCTGCTGATGGACGGCGCGGTCGGGCCGCTGGACAGCGGGCAGCGGGAGGTCACCGCCATCCTGCGCGACAACGGCATCAAGCTGCAGCGGCTGATAGAAAATCTGCTGAGCTTCAGCGCCTGGCAGAGCAACAGCACCGGGCTCGAGGTCTCGGAGTTTCGTCTGCGTCCCATCGTCAAACAGGTGCTGGAGAATCAGCAGCTCACGCTGGTGTCGCAGCGCGTGCGCCTGGACGTGCGCGTCGAGGACCTGACACTGTCGGCCGACCGCGGCAAGATCCGTCTGATCCTGGAGAATCTGCTGTCCAACGCGATCAAGTACTCGCCGCGCGGCGGGGTCATCTACGTGCGGGCGCGCGCCGAGGGGCAGGATCTCACCCTGGAGGTGGCCGACTGCGGCCCGGGGGTGCCCGCCGAGGAGCGCGCCGGCATCTTCGAGGCGTTCTATACGGGGCGAGCCCCCGGGGGACACGTGAAGGGCACCGGCATCGGGCTGTCGGTCGTCAACGAGTTCGTCAACGTGCACAAGGGCACGATCGAGCTGGTGGACGGGGAGTATCCGGGTGCGCACTTTCGCATAAGCCTGCCGCTGCGCGTGATGCCGGCCGCGCCTGCCAAAACGCAGGCGGACGCCGCCTAGGAGCCGCGTGCCTGCCCCGCGTGCCCTGCGCCGGCATCCGTCGCGCCTGCTCGCGGGCGCGGCGCTCGCGGGCGCGACGCTCGCGGCAGTGCTGGCGCTGGCGGGCTGCAGCATCGTGCCGCAGCGTCCCGCGCCGCCGCCGCCGCCCGCGGACACGCCGAGCAATGACCGCGACCTCGCCGCCGCGGTGCTCATGGCGAATACCTTCCAGACCATGCTGCGTCTGACGCAGGCGGCACCCGCCGAGCAGGCGGAAATCGTCAGCGCGGCGCGCGACGCCTATCAGGACTCCCCACGCGGGGAGACGCAGCTGCGCTATGCTCTGCTGCTCGCCACGCCCGGTCATCCGGCGCGCGACGTGAAGACCGCGCAGATGCTGCTGCGCGAGCTGGCGGCGCAGCCCGAGGAGCTGGTACCGATCGAGCGCGCCGTCGTGCTGGTGGAGCTGGCGCAGCTGGACCGCGAGTCGGACCTGCAGGCCGATAATCAGGAGCTGCAGAGCAGCGCGCTGCGCACCGATGAGGAGCGCAGCGCCGCCGACCAGCGGCGCCTGCAGGCCGAGACCGAGGAGAACGTGCGGCTGCGCAGGGAGCTGGAGACGGCGCAGGCGAAACTCGACGCGATCGCCACGATCGAGCGCAATCTGACCGAGCGGCGTGCCGGCGCGGCGGGCAGCGGGCCGGGGACCGGGACCGCGGCCGCGGGTGCGGGCGGGGGCAGAACCGGCGCCGGAGCGGGAGGCGGCGGCTCGGGCAGCGCCGCGGCGGCCCCGAGCCGCGCCGCGCGGGACACGGTCAGCGGGCCGGTCACGCGAGCCGGCAGCGCGTCCGGAGCCGGCGGCGGGGGTGGCAATTTCGAGGGCAGTGCCGTCGACGCCGAAGGCACTGGCAGTGGCAACGCCGGCCGGTGAGCCGGAACCGAGGGGATCGCGCACAGTGACACCATTGGCCATGAATCCAGCCGCGAATCAATCCGCAAAGCGCAAGGCGCGCATCCTGGTCGTGGATGACGATCCGGGGCTGCTGCGCCTGCTGACCATCCGCCTGCGGGCGGAAAACTACGACGTGGACGCGGTGGAGAACGGGGTGCAGGCGCTGGCCGCCGCGGTGCGCTTCCGCCCCGATCTGGTGATCTCGGACCTGCGCATGGACCAGCTGGACGGCATCGGGCTGCTCAAGGAGCTGCAGCACCGCTGGCCGGGGCTGAAGGTCATCATGCTCACGGCGCACGGCACCATTCCCGACGCCGTGCAGGCGACGCAGATGGGCGCGTTCGGCTTCCTCACCAAGCCGGTGGAGAAGCAGGAGCTGCTCGATCAGGTGCAGAAAGCGCTGCGGATCTCCGGCTTCGTCGACACGGACCAGGACTGGAGAGCGGATCTCATCACCCGCAGCCCGCTCATGGAGGAGAAGCTCGCGCAGGCGCACATGGTGGCGGGCACCGATGCGCGCGTGCTGATTACCGGGGAGAGCGGCACCGGCAAGGAGCTGCTGGCGCGCGCCATCCACAAGGCGAGCCCGCGGCGCGCGAGCGCCTTCGTGGTGGTCAACTGCAGCGCCATGGCGGAGAACATGCTCGAGAGCGAGCTGTTCGGCCACGTCAAGGGCGCGTTCGCCGGCGCCACCACCGATCACCGCGGACTGTTCCAGAACGCCGAGGGCGGCACGCTGCTGCTCGATGAGATCGGCGACATGCCGATGCGCCTGCAGGTGAAGCTGCTGCGCGTGCTGCAGGAGGGCGCGATCCGCCCGATCGGCAGCAACGAGCCGGTGCCGGTCAGCGCGCGGGTCATCTCGGCAACGCGCGCCGACCTGTCGCAGCTGCTGGCCGGCGGACAGTTCCGCGAGGATCTCTACTACCGCCTGAACGTCGTGCACATCGAGATGCCGCCGCTGTCGCGCCGGCGCGAGGACATCCCGCTGCTGGTGGCGCACTTCCTCGCGCAGATCGCGCGCGACAGCGGCACGCGCAAGATCTACGCCCCCGAGGCGGTGGAGCTGCTGGCCACCAGCGACTGGCCCGGCAACGTGCGCCAGCTGCAGAACGTCGTGCGCCAGAACGTCGCGCTGTCGCAGACCCCGATCATTCCGGTGGAGATGGTGCAGCAGTCGCTCGGCGGCACGCAGGGCAAGCTGCCCTCCTTCGACGAGGCGCGCGACGAGTTCACGCGCAGCTACCTGTCGCAGATCCTGCAGATCACCGGGGGAAACGTCTCGCAGGCAGCGCGGCTCGCCAAGCGCAATCGCACGGACTTCTACAAGCTGCTCGGGCGCCACCAGCTGGTGCCCGACGACTTCAAGGGGCGGTGAGCCCACACCCGTAGAGGGGGGGCATACCCTTCAGGCGAATACGTCTGACGTATTCGCCTGAAGGGTACGCCCCTCTCTACGTGGGTTGGCACGCCGGGTGCTGTCGCGCCGGCATCGG
>DATJSD010000044.1:0-4694 GCA_035504335.1 Steroidobacteraceae bacterium
GGCGCTGATCTCCGATCCGACGCTGCTGGTGTGCGATGAGCCCACCGGCGATCTGGACCGCGCCACCGCCGGGGAGATCCTCGGGCTGCTGCAGACGCTCAACCGCCAGCAGGGCAAGAGCATCATCATGGTGACGCACGACCAGAAGGCGGCTGACTACGCCACGCGCATCCTGCACGTGGACAAGGGGCGGCTGGTCGATGCGGAGCTGGGCGGCGCCGATGCGCGCGGCGCCGATGCGCACACCACCGTCGCGTGAAGTACTTCTCTCTCGTCTGGACCGGGCTGTGGCGCAAGCGCGCCCGTACGATCTTCACGCTGTTGTCGATCGTCGTGGCGTTTCTGCTGTTCGGCCTGCTGCAGGGGATCGACACCACCTTCAAGCAGCTGGTGGACCAGGGGCGTCTCAACGTACTGGTGACCAGCAGCCCCGCGAACCAGCCGCTGCCCATCGCCGACCTGCAGCAGATCCAGGCGGTCCACGGCGTGACGCGCGTGACCTATCGCTCGCTGCTGGTCGGCGACTATCAATCGCTGCGCAACATCGTGATCGTCCTGCCGATCGATCCCGACAGTTTCTTCGCCATCAATCCGATGTTCACGGTCGCGCCAGCGCAGCTCGCGGCACTGCGGCGCACGCGCACCGGCGCGCTCGTCACGGCGAGCCTCGCGCAGCGGCTGCACTGGCAGGTCGGCGCGCAGGTGCCGATTCACGGGCTCATCAGCGCGGCCAAGAAGGATCACACCTCGGACTGGACCTTCGACATCGTCGGCACCTTCGACATCCCCGGCAATCCGGTGCGCGAACAGGCGCTGATGCTGATCAATTACCCGTACTTCGATACCGCGCGGGCGGTCGATGCCGGCACCGTGCAGCTCTATCAGGAGGTCATTGCCGACGCCTCGCAGGCCGCCGCTGTCAGCAACGCGATCGACAATCTTTTCGCCAATTCGCCCAATCGCACGCACACCGAGACGGAGAAGGCCAATGCGCAGGGGCAGCTCGCGCAGCTCGGCAATCTGGACTTCTTCGTCGAGGCGATCGTCGGCGCGGCGTTCGCCACCCTGCTGCTGCTGACCGGCAGCACGCAGATGCAGGCGTATCGCGAGCGCGTGCACGAGTTCGCCGTCATGAAGACGCTGGGCTTCACCGATGGGGGCATCGCGGCGCTGGTGGTGAGCGAGACCCTGATGCTGTGCATGGGCGCGGCGCTGCTCGGCCTGCTGTGCGCCGCGGCTCTGCTACCGGGCATCGGCTCGCTGGTGCGCGGCCAGCTGCCCGGTGTGCATCTGCCGAGGATCGTCTTCCTGATCGGTATCGGTCTGGCCGTGCTGCTCGCGCTGGTGAGCGTGCTGCCGGCGGCGTGGCAGGCCCGGCGTCTGACCATCATCGCGGCGCTGGCGACGCGCTGAGGGGCGCACGATGAGCGCACTGCGACAGATCTCGGCGATGGTGAGCATGAACCTGCGCAATCTGCCGCAGCGGCTCGGGTCCTCCCTGGTGATCGTGCTGGGCATCACGGGTGTCGTGGCCGTGCTGGTGAGCGTGCTGTCGATGGCGGTGGGCTTCTCGCGCACCATCAGCGGCGCCGGCAGCCCGGATCGCGCCCTGATCCTCGCGGGCGGCTCGTTCGACGAGGCGACCAGCAGCATTTCCGCGGACGCGGTGCCCGATATCCTGAACGCAGCCGGCATCGCCAGGGACGCCGCGGGACGCCCCATCGCGGACGCCGAGGTGCTCGCGCAGGTGCAGGTCGCGCAGACTGCTTCCGACCAGCCCATCAATGTGGCGCTGCGGGGCGTCGGCGCCGAGCAAGCGCTGCTGCGCCCGGAGATTCATCTGGTGGCGGGCCGGATGTTCCGGCCCGGCCTGCACGAGGTGATCGTCGGACGCAGCGTGCAGATGCGCTATCCGGGTCTGGGCATCGGCAGCCACCTGTCGTTCCAGAACGGCGACTGGGTCGTGGTAGGCACCTTCGCGAGCTCGCAGCCGAACCTGCTCGACTCGGAGATCGAGACCGACGCGCGCACGTTGCAGTCCGCCCTGCAGCGCAACTGGTTCCAGAGCGTCACGGTGCGGCTGGCCGGTCCGGGCGCGCTGCAGACCCTCAGGAGCGCCCTGGCTGCCGATCCGACCCTGCACGTCGATGCGCTGCTCGAGTCCACGTATCGGGCCGCGCAGTCGCGCGTGCTCTATACGATCCTCAAGGTCATCGCGTACTTCATCGGCGGCATGATGGCCGCGGGAGCGCTGTTCGGCGCTCTCAACAGCCTGTATGCCGCCGTGAGCGCACGCTCGCTCGAGATCGCGACGCTGCGCGCGATCGGCTTCGGCGCCGCCGGGGTGGTGATCTCGGTGCTCGCCGAGGCGCTGCTGCTGTCGCTGCTCGGCGCGCTGCTGGGCGCGCTGTGCGCATGGGCGCTGTTCGACGGCCATGTGTCGAGCATGGTGCTGAACGGATTGCAGCCCCCGGTTTCCTACGCCATGGCGGTGACCCCGGGTCTGGTCGTGCTCGGCATCATCTGGGCCTGCGTGATCGGCATGATCGGCGGGCTGTTCCCGGCGCTGCGCGCCGCGCGGCTGCCGGTGTCGCAGGCGCTGAACGCCGTGGTGTAGGCGCGGGACTACAGCCGTATGACAGACCGGCGGCGGCCGGCCGGCCCGCCGGTCCGCGCCCCGCCGGTCCGCGCCCCGCCGCTGCAACAAATCCTTCACCGGGGCGCAAACCCGCGATCATCTGTCTTCCCTAGATTTCCGCGGCCCTGATGGCTGCAACGTCTGCAACTCCACGGCGGCTCGTGCGCCGTCGTGGGCGTCTTTATTTTTCGGAAAATCCAGGGGAGACGACACTCATGAGCACGTCCTTGCGCAAGCTGCCCGCGTTTCTCGGCGCGGCCGCCATGCTGGCCAACCTGAGCGCGCCGGCGATGGCCTTCGGCTTTCCATTCCAGCCTCCGCCGGGCGAGACGGCCACGCCGATCAAGCATCTGGTGGTGATCTATGACGAGAACGTCTCGTTCGATCACTACTTCGGCACCTACCCGCACGCCAGCAATCTGTCCGGCGAGCCGCCTTTCTACCCGGCGCCCTATACCCCGAAGGTGAACAACCTCAGCGAGGCGCTGCTCACCAACAACCCGAACTTCACCAATCCCGCCAATGCCGCCGGTGCGTCCAATCCGTTCCGCCTGGACCGCTCGCAGGCGGCGACGGAGGATCAGGATCACAACTACACACCCGAGCAGCTGGCCTTCGACCACGGCGCGATGGATCTGTTTCCGGAATACACCGGCACCGGCACCTCCGGCGGGGCCGGCGCCTTTGGCACCACCGGCCAGGTCATGGGTTACTACGATGGCAACACGGTGACCGCGCTGTGGAACTATGCGCAGCACTTCGCCATGAGCGATGACGCCTATGGCTCGTCCTTCGGACCCTCGACGCCCGGGGCGCTGGAAGCGGTCAGCGGCCAGACCGACGGGTTCACGGCCGAAGGCACCGGCAGCCTGAAGACCTCGGCCTTCATCCCGGACAGTCAGGGCGGCTATACCGACATCGGCGACATCGATCCGGCGTTCGACGTATGCACCCTCGGACCCAACACCGGTTCCGACCAGTACGGTACCGGGGACAATACGACCGAGATGATGCAGATGGCCGGCAAGAACATCGGCGATCTGCTGAACGCGCGCAACATCTCCTGGGGCGCCTTCATGGGTGGCTTCGATCTGTCCGTGACCAACGCCAACGGCAGCACCGCCTGCGACCGCACGACGAAGTCCAATGTCACCGGGGTCACGGAGCAGGACTACATCCCGCACCATGCCTGGTTTCAATACTATCCGTCGACCGCCAACCCCACTCATGCGCGCCCGAGCTCGATCTGGGCGATCGGCCACACGAAGGATGCCAACGGTCAGCCCGATCCGGCCAACCACGAGTACGACGTCAATGATTTCTTCGCGGCCGTTGCGGCCGGCAACTTCCCGGCCGTGGCCTATCTGAAAGCCCCCGGCTACCAGGACGGACATGCCGGCTATTCGGATCCGCTGGATGAGCAGACGTGGATCGTGCAGGTCGTCAACTTCATCGAGAAGCAACCCGAGTGGAAGAACACCGCGATCATCATCGACTGGGACGACTCGGATGGCTGGTACGATCACTCGTTCGTCACGCCCACCAATCCGTCGTACAGCGACCAGCTCTTATCCGTGACCGCGAACGGCACCACGGTCACCAAGACGAGCGTCGCGGCCGACGAGCTCACCGCATCGAGCGACTGCGGCACCGGCATACCGCTGGACGGCCTGAATGGTCAGGCAGTCTATGGCCGCTGCGGTCCCGGGCCGCGCCTGCCCTTCATGGTGATCTCCCCCTATGCCAAGCCGAACTACGTGAGCCATACGCTGATCACGCAGTCCTCGATCATTCGCTTCATCGAGGACAACTGGCTGCACGGTGAGCGGCTCGGCGACGGCTCCTTCGATGCCACCGCCGGCAGCATCATGGACATGTTCGACTTCAACACGCGCTTCCTCGATCCGCCGCTGTTCCTGGATGAGGACACCGGCGAGCCGGTGGATCATCCCGGGCCCTTCCCGGTCCTGGCCTTCGACGGCCGTTGAGGCGGCGGGCCGCGCCGCGATGAGGCGGCGACTCTGTCCGTCACGGGCGGTGCGCCGGACTCCGCGAG
>DATJSD010000045.1:0-29806 GCA_035504335.1 Steroidobacteraceae bacterium
AAACGCTAAACTCCACCAAATGCCCAACAATCCTGCAGAAACGCCTGAGTCGACAAAGCCTGCAAAAATAGGCGTTTCAGACGATTTTCCGGCCGAGAAACTCGATCGGCTAGTGTCCGTCGCCCCCATGATGGACTGGACCGATCGGCACTGCCGCTACTTTCTACGCGGCTTTTCCCCGCGCGTGCTGCTGTATACCGAGATGATCACCGCCGCCGCGCTGGTGCACGGGGATCGCGCGCGCCTGCTGCGCTACTCGGAGGAGGAGCGCCCGCTGGCGCTGCAGCTCGGCGGCAGCGACCCGGAGCTGCTCGCGGCCGCGGCGCGCTTCGGGGCCGAGCGCGGCTACGACGAGATCAATCTCAACTGTGGCTGCCCGAGCGACCGGGTGCAGGCCGGGGCCTTCGGTGCGTGCCTGCTGCTCGAGCCGAAGCGCGTCGCCAGCGCGGTCGCGGCCATGCGCGCCGCGGTGGATCTGCCGGTCACGGTGAAGATGCGCATCGGAGTGCTGCCGGCTGCGGGCCATGGCGCGCGCCTGGCGGCGTTCGATGAGCGCGACTACGACGAGCTGCGGCGCTTCACCGCCGCCGTGAGCGATGCCGGCTGTCGGCACTTCATCGTGCATGCGCGCCAGGCGGTTCTCGGGGGGCTGTCGCCGCGGGAGAATCGCGAGGTGCCGCCGCTGCGCTACGAGGTCGTGCGGCGTCTCAAGCGCGATTTTCCGCACCTGTGGATCGGCGTGAACGGCGGACTGCGCGACGCGGCGCAGTGCCGGGCGGCGCTCGAGTGGGCCGACGGGGTGATGCTCGGTCGGGAGGCCTATCACCGCCCGCAGGTGCTCGCGGAGCTGCATGCCGCGCTCTTCGGGGACGGTCGGCACGTCGCGGATGCCGTCGCCGGACTCGAGCGCATGGCGCTGTACGCCGAGCGCGAGGTGGCGCTCGGCACGCCGCTCAGGGCCATCACCCGCCACCTGCTTGGTCTGGCCGCCGGCCGGAGCGGCGCCCGCCGCTTTCGACAGGTGCTCTGCCAGGCCGAGAGCGTCACGCAGCTGCGGCACGAGGCGGCCGCTTACTGTGGCGTCTGGCGGCCGGCCGGACCGCGCGTATAATCTTGCCGCGACGCCCAGTTGGACGAAAGTTGCGCTAATGCGCCGCAGCGTATTGCGCTAACATCAGGAAAGCATGGGCAAAGATATCGAGCTTGCCATCCTGTTCGCCGACGTGGTCGGCTCGACGCGGCTGTTCGAGGCGATGGGGGATCTGCGCGCACGGGACATGATCTCCACCTGTATCGACGTGATGCGCGACGCCACCGAGCAGCACCACGGCACGGTCATCAAGACCATCGGCGATGAGGTGATGGCGACCTTTCCGGGCGCCGATGACGCGCTCAACGCCGCCGGACAGATGCAGCGGCAGATCGCGGCGCACACCGAGCTCAAGGTCGAAGGCATTCCGGTGGCGATCCGCATCGGCTGTCACTTCGGTCCGGTGGTGCTCGAGGCGCGTGACGTGTTCGGCGCCAGCGTGCATACCGCCAACCGCATGACCAGCCAGGCCAAGGCCGGACAGATCATCACCACCGCGGCGCTCATCGAGCGGCTCTCGCCCGAGTGGCGCGCCTCGGTGCGCCAGATCGACGTGGCGACCATCCGCGGTCAGGGCGGAGAGATCGCGCTCTACGAGGTGCTCTGGCAGACCGAGGATGTCACCAGCATGCTGCCTTCGATCGCGTTGAACGCGCGCGATGCGCGCCGCGCGCGCCGCCTGCGCCTGACGCTGCACGACCGCGAGTTCGTGCTCGACGAAAGCCGACCGCTGGTGGCCATCGGCCGCGCCGACGACAACGACGTGGTGGTGCGCGGCAATCTGATCTCGCGGCTGCACGCGCGCATCGAATTCAGCCGCAACCGCTTCACGCTCACCGACCAGAGCACCAACGGTACGTTCGTGCAGATCAACGGCGAGGAGGAATCCTTCATCCGGCGTGACAGCATGCCGATCAAGGGCGCCGGCCTGATCGGCCTCGGCCGCATCCCGGATCGGGACTCGCCGCTGACGATCAGGTTCGTCTGCGAGGAGGACTGATCGGTTGGATTGATCGCGGCGGCGGCGCGCTTTGACCCGGCGGCGGGGTCAACGCGCGCGCCGGTCAGCTCGCCCGATCAGCTCTGGCTCGCCAGGCGGCGCTCGACCTCGGCCAGCTCGGTCAGGAGCACGGAGGGCAGGCGGGTGCCGAATTCCTGCAGGTACTGACGTAACTGCCCGACTTCCTCGCGCCACGCGGCAGCCGGCACCGCGCAGAGCTCCGCGAGCGCCTCGGCCGTGACCTCGAGCCCACGGGTGTCGAGGTCGCCCGGGCGCGGCATGTGGCCGATCGGCGTATCGATGGCCCCGGCGCGGCCCTCGCAGCGCTCGATCATCCAGGCGAGGACCCGCAGGTTCTCCCCGAAGCCCGGCCAGAGGAACTTGCCCGCGGCGTTCTGGCGGAACCAGTTGACGTGAAAGATGCGTGGCGGGTGCTTCAGCCGCGAGCCCACGCGCAGCCAGTGCGCCCAGTAGTCCCCGTAGTGATAGCCGCAGAAGGGCTTCATGGCCATCGGGTCGCGACGCACCACCCCGACCTGACCGGTCGCCGCCGCGGTGGTCTCGGAGGCCACCGAGGCCCCCACCAGCACCCCGTGTTGCCAGCTGCGCGCCTCATACACCAGCGGGGCAAGCGAGCGGCGCCGCCCGCCGAAGAGGATCGCCGAGATCGGCACTCCGCGCGGATCGTCGGCGACCTGGGCGTAGATCGGGTTTTGCGAGGCCGCGACGGTGAAGCGCGCATTCGGATGCGCCGCCGGGCCGTTGGCCGGATCGTAGGGGCGACCCTGCCAGTCGGTGACCGGCCGGCCCTCGCGACCCTCCCACCAGGGCTCGGCGTCCGCCGTGAGCGCGACGTTGGTGAAGATGGTGTCGTGGCGGATGGTCTCGTAGGCGTTGCGGTTGGTCTTGGCGTTGGTGCCGGGCGCCACGCCGAAGTAGCCGGACTCCGGATTGATGGCCCACAGCCGTCCATCCGCACCGGGTTGCAGCCAGGCGATGTCATCGCCGATGGTGGAGATCTTCCATCCCGGCATGGACTCGGGCGGAATCAGCATCGACAGATTGGTCTTGCCGCAGGCGGAGGGGAAGGCCGCCGCCACGTAGTGCGTCTGCCCGCGCGGACTCTGCAGCCCCACCAGCAGCATGTGCTCGGCGAGCCAGCCCTCGTCGCGCGCCTGCCAGCTGGCGATGCGCAGCGCGTGGCACTTCTTGCCCAGCAGCGCGTTGCCGCCGTAGCCGGAGCCGATGCTCTGGATGGACAGCTCCTCCGGGAAGTGCATGATGAAGCGCCGCTCGGGGCTCAGATCTCCGATGGAGTGCAGGCCGCGCACGAATACCCCGTCGGTGGCGATGCGCTCCAGCGCTGCGCGCCCCATGCGCGTCATGATCGCCATGTTGAGAACCACGTAGGCGCTGTCGGTGATCTCCACTCCGCAGCGCGAGTAGGGCGAGTCGAGCGGCCCCATGCAGTAAGGCACGACGTAGAGCGTGCGGCCACGCATGCAGCCGTGAAACAGCGTCGCCAGCTTGGCCTTCGCCTCGGCCGGATCCATCCAATTGTTGTTCGGGCCGGCGTCTTCCCTGGAGCGCGTACACACGTAGGTCAGGTGCTCGACGCGCGCCACATCGCTCGGCGCCGAACGCGACAGATAGCAGCCCGGGAAGCTGCTCGGATTCAGCTCCTGCAGCTCCCCGCGGCCGAGCAGCTCGCGGCGCAGCCGCTGGAACTCGGCGCGCGAGCCGTCGCACCAGTACACCCGATCCGGCTGCGTGTGGCCGCGCACCTCCTCCACCCAGTCCGCCACGTTTTTGGATATTTCCGACAGCGGAGCGAGGGTGTGGAGGGCGGTCGCCATAGCGTATCCTCGGAGGATGTCGAACCGGAGAGGCCGGATTATAGCGGCCGGTCCGTGGCTTGCGAGAGTTTTACGGTGTATCGGGACCTGGCTTGCGTGCCATTTACCCCAGGGTTGCGTCGCTCTGTGCAGCACCGCCGCGATCTGCCGCAGCGTTGCCGCCCGCATACGACCGGATTAGGTAAATGACTGAAATCGAAGCCGTCCTCGGGGCCGCGGGTCCCCTGACACGAGCGCTCGCGGGCTTCAAGCCGCGCCCCATGCAGCAGCGCATGGCAGCGCGCATCCAATCAGCCCTGCGGGCACGCGACGTGCTGCTGCTCGAAGCCGGCACGGGCACCGGTAAGACCTACGCCTACCTCGTGCCCGCGCTGCTCTCCGGTCTGCGCGTGCTCATCTCCACCGGTACGCGCACGCTGCAGGATCAGCTGTTTCATCGCGATCTGCCGCTGCTGGCCGGCGCCATCGGCCGCCCCGCGCGCATCGCGCTGCTGAAGGGTCGATCCAATTATCTGTGCCGCTCGCGCCTGCTCGGAGTCGGACAGCAGGCCGAGCTCCTGCCCGCGCTCGCCGACCGGGCCGCGCAGGAGGCGCCTCTGGCACGCGCGCTGGCCTGGGCGCGTGTGAGCGCTACCGGAGATCTCTCGGAGCTCACCGAGCTCGGCGAGGAGCACCCGGTGCGCGCGCAGCTGAGCTCCACGCGCGAGAGCTGCACCGGTGCGCGCTGTGAGCAGTACGCGCGCTGCCATGTGTTCGCCGCGCGTCACGCCGCGATGCAGGCGGACATCGTGGTCGTGAATCACCACCTGCTGCTTGCCGACATGGCGCTCAAGGAGGATGGCTTCGGCGACCTGCTGCCGAGCGTGGACGCGGTGATCCTCGACGAGGCGCATCAATTGCCGGATCTGGCCAGCGAATTCTTCGGAGTGAGCCTGAGCGCGCGCCAGATCGAGCTGCTGCTCGCGGACCTGCGTCAGCAGCTGCGCGGCGCCGCGCGCGGTGCCGCGCCCGCCCCGAGTGCGCCGAGTGCGCCGGGCGCTTCGAGCGCCGCCCGGCCGCTGATGGAAGCCGTCGCCGGGGCGCTGCAGATGACACACGCGGCCCTGGGACGACTCGAGCGGCAGCTGGCGTGGCGCGACCTGCCCGCTGCGGCGTCCCGGGGACTCGAGCAGCTGGGCGAAGCGCTCGCCGCGCTCGGGGAGCATCTCGGCGCGGCGGCCGGTGGCAGCGCGGAGCTGCAGAGCGGCGCCGCGCGGGTCGCCGGGCAGGCCGAGGCGCTGCGGCAGATCCTCACGCAGGACACCACCGGGGCGCGCACCGTGACCTGCGACGCGCGCGGCTTTGCGTTGCGGCTGCTCCCCTACGACATCGCGCCGCGCTTTCGCGCCTTCATGCAACAGGGCAGCTCGGCGTGGATCTTCACCTCCGCAACGCTTGCGGTGGGCGGGGACTTTTCGCACTTCGCGGGTCGCCTGGGCCTCACGACCGCATCCTCGCTGTCTCTGCCCAGCCCGTTCGACTACGAGCGGCAGGCCCTGATGTATCTGCCCGAAGGCATGCCCGACCCCGCGGAGGCTGGTTTCACTGCGGCACTGCTCGAGGCGGCGCTGCCGCTCATCCAGGCGAGCGGCGGCGGGGCGTTCCTGCTCTTCACGAGCCTGCGCGCCCTGCGCCAGGCGGCGACGCTGCTGGCCGAGCGCCTGGCCGCCTCGCTGCCGCTGCTAGTGCAGGGCAGCGCGCCGCGCGAACAGCTGCTGCGGCGCTTTCGCGCCAGCGGCGAGGCGGTCCTGCTCGGGAGCGCCAGCTTCTGGGAAGGGGTCGATGTGCAGGGTCCGGCCCTGCGGCTGGTGGTCATCGACAGGCTGCCGTTCGCTTCGCCGGAGGACCCGGTCGTGCGGGCGCGCATCGAGCATCTGCAGACGCAGGGGGCGAGCCCGTTCCGCGACTACCAGCTGCCCGAAGCGGTGCTGGCCCTCAAGCAGGGCGTGGGTCGCCTGATCCGCAGCGAGCACGACGCCGGTGTGATCATGATCGGTGATCCGCGCCTGACGGCGCGGGCCTATGGCCGATTGTTTCGCGAGAGTCTGCCCCCGATGCCGGTCACGCGTGAGGCGGCCGTCGCCTGTGCGCGGCTCTCGGAAGCCGCCCGGACGCTGCCGCGCACCCCGCAGACGGCGTCGGCGCCGTGAAGCTGCTGGCCCTGGATACCGCGACCGAGCTGTGCTCGGTGGCCCTGTGGATCGAGGGGGAGCTGCGCTCGCGCGAGGCGATCGCGCCGCGCGCCCACGGCGCGCTCATCCTGCCGATGATCGATGAGCTGCTGGCCGAGGCGGGGTTGGGGCTCGCCGGGCTCGACGCCATCGCCTTCGGCCGCGGGCCGGGGGCCTTCACCGGGCTGCGCCTCGCGGTCTCGGTGGCGCAGGGGCTCGGTTTCTCGACTGGCCGGCCGCTGATCCCGGTCTCGGACCTGCGCGCCGTGGCGGCCCAGGTCACGGCCTCGCGCAGCGCGGCCACTCGCGTGCTGGTCTGCCAGGATGCGCGCATGGAGGAGGTCTACTGGGCCTGCTACGAGGGCGCGGGCTACGAGCCGCACCTCATCGGCAGCGAGCAGGTGTCGCCCCCGGCGGCCGTGGCGCTGCCGCCGGCCTGGCTGGCGCCCGGGAGCGCCCCGGACCCCGCCAGCCCCGCGCACCCCGGCAGCCCCGGCGACCGCGCGGACGGTCGCACCGGGGTGTGTGCGGCCGGCTCGGGGCTGGCGGCCTATCCCGCACTGCGGGAGCGATGGGCCACGGTGCTGTCCGAGCTGCAGCCCGGGCTGCGCCCGCGCGCGCAGGAGATCGCGCGTCTGGCCGCCGCCGACGGGCTGGCATCGGCCGTGGCGCCCGAGCAGGCGCTGCCCGTCTACCTGCGCGATCGCGTCGTCGGTGCGTCACAGGCGTGACACATCCCGCCGCCTCCCCCGCGCCGCCGCATCCGGGATACCCAGGGGCGAGCCGGTTCCCCCGCCGGCCGGGCGAGCCTGCCCCTGCGGCAGTCGCGGGGCGTTCACAAAACTGACAAAATCGCACCGCTCGTCATACGGCTGCAATATGTGACCCCTATGGTGCCGCCAGCGCTGGCAGGCGTACCGGCGGTACGCAAGGACATGACTGCGAAGCAGATTCTGGTGGTGGAGGACGAGCGTCCGATTCGCGAGATGATCGCGTTCGGGCTGAAGCGCGCGGGTTTCGACGTGCGCGAGGCGGGTGACTGCCGCACAGCTCGGGCGGCGCTCGCCAATCAGCGGCCGGACCTGGTGCTGATCGACTGGATGCTGCCGGATCACAGTGGCCTGGAGCTCACGCGTGCGCTCAAGCGCGAGCGCGATACGCGCGACCTGCCGGTCATCATCCTGACCGCGCGCGCCGAAGAGGCGGACAAGATCGCCGGCCTGGACGGCGGCGCCGACGACTACATGACCAAGCCGTTCTCGCCGCGCGAGCTGATCGCGCGCGTGAACGCGGTGCTGCGCCGGGGCGGGACGGTCGATGAGACCGAAGTCGTGCGCTTCGAGCAGCTCACCCTCGATCGCGCGGCCCACCGGGTCCTGATCGGCGAGCAGGCCGTATCGCTCGGCCCGACCGAATACCGTCTGCTGGAATTCTTCATGATGCACCCTGAACGGGTGTACAGCCGTGAGCAACTGCTCGACCGTGTCTGGGGCGGCAACGTCTACGTCGAGGAGCGGACCATCGATGTGCACATCCGGCGCTTGCGCCGGGCGCTCGAGGACTATGGCTATGATCGATGGGTGCAGACCGTGCGCGGGGCGGGCTATCGGTTCTCCGCGCGGCCGGTGAGTTGAGCATGGGAGGGCCGGCGCGCCGATGAACGCGGCCGCGGCTTGGTGGCAATTCGGCTGGCGGCTGACGCTGGCACTGCTGCTGGCCGCGGGCCTGGGGTTGTTGTTTCACATGCCGTTCGCCGGCGTCGCCGTGGTGCTGGCGGCGGCGCTGGCGCTGCAGCTGATGCATCTGCGCCGGGTCATGCGCTGGCTGCGCAGCGATCGGGTCGAGCTCGCCCCCGACACACCCGGCCCGTGGGGCGAGCTGGTCACCGCCGTGGTGCGCCTCTATCGGCGCAAGCAGTTCCATCGCCAGCGTCTGCTGCGGCTGCTGCGCGAGCTGCGGCGCTCGACCGCCGCGATGCCCGACGGCGTGGTGGTGCTCAATCCTCAGACCGAGATCCTGTGGTTCAACCGGACCGGAGCGCGGCTCCTGGGGCTGCGCGGCAAGGGCGATGTGGGGCTGCGCATCGACAACCTCGTGCGCCAGCCGGAGTTCGTCCAGTACCTGCGCGGCGGGCAGTACTCTCTGCCCGTGGTGGTGCGGGCTGCGGTCGACGCCGAGCGGCACCTGTCGCTGCAGATCGTGCCGTATGGGGCGGATCAGCGCCTGGTGCTGGTGCGCGACGTGACGCGCGAGGCGCAGCTCACCGCCATGCGGCGCGACTTCGTCGCCAATGCCTCGCACGAGCTGCGCTCACCGTTGACCGTGATCGCCGGTTATCTGGAGACGCTGGTGCAGGAGCCCGGCCTGGATCCCACCCTCGCGGGTCCGCTGCAGGAGATGCAGCGCCAGGCGCAGCGCATGAGCCGCATCGTGCACGATCTGCTCGAGCTGTCGCGCCTGGAGTCCTCGGATGAAGGCGCCGCCGCCCGACCGATCGACGTGGTGGCGCTGATGGCGCAGCTGCGCCAGGACGTGCTCGCGCGTCCAACGCATCCGGCGCGGGTGCAGGTGCGCGCCGATTCGCGCGCACAGCTGCTGGGCGATGAGCTGCAGATTCACTCGGCGTTCGGCAACCTCGTGGACAACGCGGCGAACTACACCCCGGCCGAGGGATCCGTGCAGATCCGCTGGTGGACCGACGCGGAGGGCGGGCACTTCTCGGTGACCGACACCGGCATCGGCATCGCCCCCGAGCATCTGCCGCGCCTCACCGAGCGCTTCTATCGGGCCGATCCGGGCCGCAGCCGCAGCACCGGTGGCTCGGGTCTGGGCCTCGCGATCGTCAAGCACGTCCTGCAGCGGCACGGTGCGCGGTTGGACATCGAGAGCGAGGAGGGCAAGGGCAGCCGATTCATCTGCACCTTCCCGCGCGATCGCCTGCAGGGCCCGCTCGGGGTCGTAACCGCCCTGCAGCCGGCGGGCACCCAGACGACATCGACCCGGACCACGCCGGCGTCGGCCAGGGCTGCGCCGGCCGCGGCCGCCACGGCGATGAGCGGCGCGGCAATGTCCGGCGCCGCGGCCACGGCAACCGCTGCCGGCGCGGCAGCCGCCGCGGCAGCGGCGGCCGCAGCGGCTGCAGCGGCGGCATCCGCGAGCAGCCCGGCCCGCCGCGACGCGGAGCCGGCCGATTTGGAGGCGACCGATGCGTTTCCGGACCTCGGCGCGCTGCTGGCACCCCGGGTGAACGAGCCGGGGAGTGACCCGGAGCCCGGCGACGATGTCGATGACCCGGACCGCTCGATCGGCACGTCGCGCGGCGCGCGGCGCGTGCGCACGCCCAGGCGCTCGGCGTGAGGCCGTCCGGGGCGGCGCGGCCGACGCGGCCGGTGCATCGCGGCCGGCGCATGCGCGCGCCAGATTTCTTTTGGGAGATGGATCGCGCTTGGCGCGCGCGCCCGGAGCTATGCTCGGACGCGATGCCTTGAGTTATAGTCAGCCATTGTTTGGTGCGGCGCTGCTGCACCGGAGCGGACAGCAGATCATGGAAGCGGCCGATCTATCCCACCATACCTCCACGCGGTTCAACGCCGAGCTCGAGCGCGTGCGCAGCAAGGTGCTGGCGATGGGCGGCTTCGTCGAGGAGCAACTGCGCCGCGGGCTTGCGGCTCTGGCCGAGGGCGACAGCCAGCTCGGCCAGTCGGTCGCGCAGGAGGACTACAAGGTCAACGGCATGGAGGTGTCGATCGACGAGGAGTGCTCGCGCATCCTCGCGACACGCGCCCCGGCGGCGGGGGACCTGCGCATGATCGTCGCCACCATCAAGACCATCACCGACCTGGAGCGCATCGGCGACGAATGCGAGAAGATCGGACAGATCGCCGCCCGGCTGGCGAGCGTGGAGCGCCCCACGGATCGCTATCGCGAGGTTCGCCACCTGGGGCGCGTGGTGCAGGACATGGTGCGCAACACGCTGAATGCGTTCGCCCGCCTGGACGCCGAGGCCGCGCTCGGGATCTGCCGCCAGGACCGCGTGGTCGACGAGGAATACGAGGCCATCCAGCGCCAGTGCATCACCTTCATGATGGAGGACGCCCACAGCATCCGGCGGGCCCTGGAGGTGATGTGGGTGGTGCGCTCGCTCGAGCGCATCGGCGATCATGCCAAGAACATCTGCGAATACATCATCTATATGGTGTTCGGCAAGGACGTGCGCCATACCTCTTTCGACCGTATCGAACGCGAGCTCGCCGAGTACGTGGGCCAGCGCGGCTGACGGTGCTGGCGCGATGTCGCGGGGTTTGAATCTGCTGGGATTCCTGGTGTGCGTGGGGCTGCTGGGCTACGCCTGGTACGCGCAGGCCGTGCTGGGACTGGAGCCCTGCCCGCTGTGCATCTTCCAACGTATCGGCATCGGGCTGATCGGCCTGCTGTTCGTACTGGCCGCGGTCCATGGCCCGCGGCGCTGGGGCGGCCGCGTCTACGGGGTGCTGCTGGTGCTCGCCGCGCTGGGGACGATGGGCGTGGCCGCCCGCCACGTGTGGATCGAGACCCGGCCGCCCGGCACCATTGCCAGCTGCGGCGCCTCGCTCACCTACATGCTGCAGATCTTTCCGCCCGGCGAGGTCATCCGCAAGGTGCTGACCGGCTCGGGCGAGTGCGCCAAGATCAACTGGCGTCTGCTCGGTCTGACCATGCCCGCCTGGGTGCTGATCGCCGCGGCCGGCCTGGCGCTGCTGGCGATCGCGGCGAATTTCCGCGCCCGGCGTGCGGCGGCCTGAGCGGCGCCCCTCAGGCCAGCAGGTTGCGCAGCGCCTGCAGGTAGATGGCGTGCAGCGTGTCGATATCCTCGACGCGCACGCACTCGTTGACCTTGTGGATGCTGGCGTTGACGACGCCGAGCTCGACGACCTGGGCGCCCATCGGGGCGATGAAGCGCCCGTCGGAAGTCCCCCCGCCGGTCGAGAGCTGCGGCTCGAGCCCGGTCACCGCGCGCACCGCGTCGCACACGGCGGCCGATAGCGTGCCTGGCGGCGTATAGAACGGCTCTCCCGACAGGTACCACTCCAGCGTGTAGTTCACCCGGTGGCGCTGCAGGATCTCCTCGACGCTGCGCTTGAGCTGCTCCAACGGCTGCACCGGCGAGTAGCGCAGGTTGAAGCGCATGCGCAGCTCCCCCGGAATGACATTGGGCGCGCCCGTGCCGGCGTTGAGGTTGGAGACCTGGAAGGAGGTGGGCTGGAAGTGCTCGTTGCCCTGGTCCCAAACGCGCCGCACGAGCTCCTCCAGCGCCGGGGCGAAGGCATGCACCGGGTTGGTGGCGAGCTGCGGATAGGCGATGTGGCCCTGCACCCCGTGCACCGTCAGCCGCCCGGACAGGGAGCCGCGCCGGCCGACCTTGATGGTGTCGCCGATGCGCTCCTCGCTGGAGGGCTCGCCGACCACGCACCAGTCGATGCGCTCGGCGCGCTCGCGCAGCGTCTCGACGACCCGCCGGGTGCCGTCGACCGACGGGCCCTCCTCGTCGCTGGTGATGAGGAACATCAGCGTGCCGGAGTGCTCCGGGCGCTCCCCGATGAATGCCTCGGTCGCCGTGAGCATGGCCGCCAGACCGCTCTTCATGTCGGCGGCGCCGCGGCCGTACAGCAGTCCGTCGCGGATCGCGGGCTGAAACGGCGAGGAGCGCCACTCCTCGAGAGGCCCGGTCGGCACCACATCCGTGTGCCCGGCGAAGCACAGCACGGGCCCCGCGCTGCCTCTGCGCGCCAGCAGGTTCTCGACGTTGCCGTAGCGCAACCGTTCCACCTGGAAGCCGATGCTCTGCAGCCGCAGCGCCATCAGGTCCTGGCAGCCCTCGTCGGCCGGGGTCACGGAAGGGCGAGCGATCAGCTCCCGAGTCAGATCGAGGGCGGCGGACATCGTTCGCGGGGGTGCATTGAGGGATCCGGGTGGTCGGGTCAAGTTCCTGATAAGCTGCGCGCCTTATACGGTGCGCGGGGCCCCTCGGCAAGAGCCGGACAATACCCGGCAGCAGCGGCGACGGTACACGCTCGCGCCACTGCCGCCAGCCGGCCCTGACACATGACTGTCACGATGGAGCGGATACGATCGACCCATGAGCGTTGACGGCCTCACCCATCACATCTCGAGCCGCTACAACGAGGACCTGCAGAGGTTGCTCAGCAACGTACTGGCCATGGGAGGGCTGGTCGAGCGGCAGCTGCTGCAGGCCGTCGAGGCGATCACCGACCCGGACGAGGAGGCGGTCGTGCGCGTGGCCAAGGGGGAGCTGCGCGTCAACCAGCTCGAGCGCGAGATCGACGAGGACTGCAGCCGCATCCTCGCCACGCGCAGCCCGACGGCCTCGGATCTGCGCCTGATCCTGACCATCCTCAAGACCATCACCGACCTGGAGCGCATCGGCGACGAGGGGGAAAAGATCGCCGGAATCGCCACGCGTCTGGCGGCGCGCGAGCGGCCGCGCAACCGCTACCGCGAGCTGCGCAATCTGGGCGAGCTGGTGATCGGCATGGTGCACGATACCCTCGATGCCTTCGCCCGCCACGACACCGAGCTCGCGCTCGAGGTGCTGCGCCGCGACCGCATCGTGGACGAGGAATACGAGAGCATCCATCGCCAGAGCATCACCTTCATGATGGAGGATCCGCGCTGGATCCGCCGTGCCCTGGACGTCATGTGGGTGGTGCGCTCGCTCGAGCGCATCGGCGATCATTCGAAGAATGTCTGTGAGTACCTGATCTATCTGGTGCACGGACGCGATGTGCGCCACGTGCGCATCGAGGAGATCGAGCGGGAGCTGTCCGAGTCGGAGCATGGCGAGGCGGCCGAGAGCGCTCGCAGCGCTCCCGGCGGCGCCCGGCCGGCCTCCGCCGAGCCGCCCGGCGCGGACTCGCCCGCGGTGCAGCCCGCGGATGGCGAGCTCAGCGGCGGCTATGCGCATGTGGCCACGCTGCCCGCCGGCGGGCGACCCGGCATGCTCGGAGCCGCCGGCCTGCCGAGCAGCGCCGCCGGGAAATGAGTCGCTAGGTGGCCATGGACCCGATGCTGAGAAGCGCGGAGCAGCCGCTCAGGAACATGGCGCGTCCGGCCGACCCGGTCGAAGGGCCGGTGGTGCCGATGCGCCCCAGCGGCCGCGGCGTGCAGGTCGCGGTCGATGAGACGCGCCGCTCGGCCGCGCAGGCCGCGCCGGTCAAGGCGAGCGTGCAGGCGCTGAGCTTCTGCTACGGGCCCTACAAGGCCCTCAAGGATCTCAACATGGAGATCCGCGACAAGCAGGTGACGGCGCTCATCGGCCCTTCCGGTTGCGGCAAGAGCACCTTTCTGCGCTGCTTCAACCGCATGCACGACCTCACGCCCGGCACGGCCTACGAGGGGCGCATCATGCTGCTGCCCGAGGACATCAACCTGGTGTCCGACGAGGTCGATGCGATCGAAGTGCGCATGCGCATCGGCATGGTGTTCCAGAAGCCGAACCCCTTTCCCAAGTCGATCTTCGAGAACATCGCCTACGGGCTGCGCATCCGCGGCGTGCGCTCGCAGGTGCGCCTGCGGGAGGAGGTCGAGAAGGCGCTGCGCGGCGCGGCGCTGTGGGACGAGGTCAAGGATCGCCTGCCCGGCTCCGCGCTATCGCTCTCCGGCGGCCAGCAGCAGCGCCTGTGCATTGCGCGCGCGCTGGCCACCAGCCCCGAGATCCTGCTGTTCGACGAGCCGACTTCGGCGCTGGATCCGATCGCCACCGCGCGCATCGAGGAGCTGATCGCCTCGCTGCGCGAGCAGGTCACCGTGCTGATCGTGACGCACAACATGCAGCAGGCGGCGCGCGTCTCCGACTACACGGCCTTCATGTACCTCGGGGAGCTCATCGAGTTCGACGAGACGTCCAAGATCTTCACCAATCCCGGCAAGAGGGCCACCGAGGACTACATCACCGGCCGCTACGGCTGAGGGCCGCTGCGGCCGGCATCAGGGGCTCGCCTCGCGCAGCAGCTCGTTGATCGAGGTTTTCGAGCGCGTCTGCGCGTCGACCCGCTTGACGATCACGGCGCAATAGAGGCTGTGGCTGCCGTCCCGGGCCGGTAGGGCCCCCGGCACCACCACCGAGCCGGGCGGCACGTGGCCGTGCAGCGTCACACCACTGGCGCGGTCGTAGATGCGCGTGCTTGCGCTGAGAAACGTGCCCATCGCGATCACCGAGCCTTCGCCCACCACCACACCCTCGGCGATCTCCGAGCGCGCGCCGATGAAGCAGTCGTCCTCGATGATGGTCGGGGCGGCCTGCAGCGGCTCGAGCACCCCGCCGATGCCCACGCCGCCGGACAGGTGCACGTTGCGGCCGATCTGGGCGCACGAGCCCACCGTCGCCCAGGTGTCGACCATGCTGCCCGCGCCGATGTGTGCGCCGATGTTGACGTAGCAGGGCATCAGCACCGCGTTCGGTGCCACGTAGGCGCCGCGCCGCACCAGCGCGTGCGGCACCACGCGCACACCCCCCGCGGCGAACTGCGCCGCGTCCGTGTCCGCGAACTTCAGCGGCACCTTGTCGTAGAAGCGCGCGTAGCCCGCGTCGATGAGGCGGTTGTCGTTGATGCGAAAGTACAGCAGCACCGCCTTCTTCAGCCACGCATGCACCTGCCAGTGCCCCTCGAGCTTCTCCGCCACGCGCAGCCTGCCGCCGTCGAGCGCCGTGATCGCCGCGTCCACCGCGGCGCGCGTGGCGGGGTCCACGTTGCCGCTCGTGAGCGTCTGGCGCCGCTCGAACGCCGCCTCGATCAGCCCTTGCAGTGCCGCCGTCCCGTCGTCCGCCAGCGTCGCCGTAGTCATGCTTGGCGCATGGTGCCCGCAGCCGGGCCCGCGGTCCAGCGCGGCGGCCCAGCTCGGCGCCGGCTCGCGCCCGGCGCGGCCCCAGGCCGTCGCCCGCCCGCCCGACCGCCCGTGGGACGGCGCTGTCGGCGCCGTCGGCGCCGTCCCGCCGCGGGTGGGAGCGATCCGGTAACATGTCTTCACGATGACAGACACGCTTGCCCGCGGATTCTGATAGTCCGTGTGAAACCCCGTTGGCTAGGGTCCTTCGATGCAGATGAATTCGCTGCCTGAGCCCGCACCGGGCGGACTCGGCGGCCTCAAGGGCCATGCGCTCTGCCTCGATGTGGACGGGACCATCCTGGATCTGGCCCCCAGGCCCGATGCGGTGGAGGTACCGCCGTGGATGGTGCCCCTGCTGCAGCGGCTGTCCGGCAAGCTCGACGGCGCGGTCGCCTTCGTCAGCGGTCGGCGCATCGCGGAGGTCGACCGGCTGTTCGCGCCGCTGCAGCTGCCGGCGATCGGCGTGCACGGCGGGGAGATCCGCGCGGCCGACGGGCGCCTGATGATCGATGAGCAGTTCTGCGAGCAGCTCGCGCTGGTGAAGCCCATGCTCCTGAAGGCGATCGCCCACATGCCCGGGGTGATGCTCGAGGACAAGCACTGCGCCATCGCGCTGCACTATCGCGCCGCGCCGGAGCGGGGCCGTGAGGTGCTGCGGCTCGCGGAGATCGCCGTCGCCGGCATGGGGCCGGATTTCGGGGTGCTGGTGGGCAAGTGCGTGGTCGAGCTGCGTCCGCGCCACCTGACCAAGGGCGCGGCGCTGGAGCGCTTGATGGCCGAGCAGCCGTTCCGGGGCCGCACGCCCATCTTCGCCGGTGACGATACCACCGACGAGGATGCCTTCGATGTGGTCAACCGCCTGGGGGGCATCAGCGTGCGCGTCGGGGACGGGGCGCCGACCGCCGCCACCTGCCGCCTGTCCGATCCCGAGCAGCTGCGCCGCTGGCTGCTCACGATTGCCGAGCCCTGATGGCTGGGCCCACCCTCGATCTGGGCGTCACCGGCAACTGCCAGGTGGCATCGCTGATCGACCGCCACGGCACGCATGTCTGGACCTGCATGCCGCGGCTGGACGGCGACCCCGCGTTCTGCGAGCTGCTGGCCGGCTCGAGCGCCGGGGGCGCAGGGCGCTGGGCGATCGAGCTGCTCGATGAGGCCTCCTGCAGCCAGACCTACGAGCGCAATACGGCCATCCTCGAGACCACCATCACCGACACGCAGGGCGGGGTGGTCGCGATCACCGACTTCTGTCCGCGCCTGCGCCAGTACGAGCGCAACTTCCACCCCGCGATGCTGGTGCGACTGGTGCGGCGCGTGGCCGGCCGGCCGCGCATGCGCATGGTGCTGGCGCCCAGCGACGACTACGGCGCGCGCGTGCGCGCCTCGATCGCCGGCTCGCACCACATTCGCTACATCGGCCGCGACCATGACCTGCGCCTGACGACCAACGCGAGCATCGCCGCCATCCAGCAGCGGCGCGTGTTCGTGCTCGACGATACGCTCGCCTTCATCTTCGGGCCCGACGAGACGATCGGCGAGTCGGTGCCGCTGCTCGCCCAGCGGCTGCTCGATGCGACCCGCGAGTACTGGACCGACTGGGTGCGCAGCCTGGCGATTCCCTACGAATGGCAGGAGGCGGTGATCCGCTCCGCGATCACGCTGAAGCTGTGCAGCTACGAGGACACCGGGGCGATCCTCGCCGCCCTTACCACCTCGATACCCGAAAGCCCCAACAGCGGCCGCAACTGGGACTACCGCTTCTGCTGGATCCGTGACACCTACTTCACGGTCCAGGCGCTCAACCGGCTCGGCGCCACGCGCACCATGGAGGGCTACCTGCGCTTCATCCAGAACCTCACCGCGACGCCGCCGCTGCGCCTGCAGCCCTGCTACAGCATCGACGGCGGCCTGCAGCTGGATGAGACCATCGTGCCGCACCTGGCCGGCTACCGCGACATGGGCCCGGTGCGCGTCGGCAATGCCGCCTTCGCGCAGCTGCAGCACGACGTGTACGGGGCGGCGATCCTCGCCGTGACCCAGTGCTTCTTCGATGAGCGCCTGGTACGCCGCGGCACCGAGGAGCTGTTCGCGACGCTCGAGTCGCTCGGCGAGCAGGCGGTCGCGGTCTTCGGCCGCGAGGACGCCGGCATCTGGGAGTTTCGCGGCCGCAGCGCCGTGCACACCTTCTCCGCGGCGGTCAGCTGGGCGGCGGCCGACCGCCTCGCGCGCATCGCCACGCGCCTGAAGCTGACGGAGCGCCAGCGGTATTGGCACACGCACGCACGCCGCATGGCCGAACGCATGCGCGAGGCCGCCTGGTCCTCCACCCTGCACACCTTCACGACCCGCTTCGAGGGCAACGGTGTGGATGCGAGCCTGCTGCTGCTGGCGGAGCTGGGGGTGGTGGACTGGAGCGATCCGAAATATGTCTCCACCGTCGAGTTCATCGGCAGGACACTGCGCCGCGGCCCGTTCCTCGCGCGCTACGCCGACTCCGACGACTTCGGCATTCCCGACGTCGCCTTCAGCGTCTGCACCTTCTGGTACATCAACGCGCTCTGGGGCATCGGGCGGCACGCCGAGGCGCGCGAGCTGTTCGAGGAGATGCTGCGCCATCGCAGCAGCCTGGGTCTGATGTCCGAGGATCTGGCGCCCGACAGCGGCGAGATGTGGGGCAACTTTCCGCAGACCTACAGCATGGTGGGCATCGTCAACTGCGCCATGCGGCTGAGCCGCTCGTGGGAGGATGCGATGTGAGCTCTGCGCGGGGCGGGCCGGGCCGGGCCGGGCCGGGGGCGCGCCCCCGCCCTCGCACCCGCCCGCGCGGCGGCCCACGCACCTGCGCGGCGCCCCGCGCACCCCGCGCGCTCAGCCGTCACGCGCTGCGCTGATCCAGCGCCTCCAGCAGCTTCACCCGCAGCCGTTCCGCGGCCGCCTCGTCCAGCGGCCGCTGCGCGCGGTCGGTCAGATAGAACACGTCCTCGGCGCGCTCGCCGAAGGTGCTGATCTTGGCGGCCAGCAGCTCGGCGCGCTCCTCCCAGAGCACCTTGCCGACGTCGCACAGCAGGCCGGGGCGGTCCCCGGCGGTCAATTCCAGCACCGAGCGGGCGTTGCGCTCATCGACGCTGAGGGCGATCTGCGTGGGGGTCTTGAACACGCGCATCTGGCGCGGGGCGCGGCGCGAGACCGCCAGCGGCGCCTCCTCGGGCCGCTGCAGCGAGCCCCACAGGGCACGCTCGATCTCGTTGCGTCGCTGCGCCTCGGCGATCGGGCTGCCGTCCTCCTCGAGCACGTGATAGGAATCGAGCGAAAAGCCGTAGCCGACCGGCGTGATGCTGGCGTCCAGGATGTTCAGGCCCAGCTGGTCGAGCACCGCCGTGGCGCGCGCGAAGCCGTGGCGGCGGTGCGGAGCGTAGATCATCACCGCGGTGGTGCCGCGCTCGCTGACCGGCTCGACCGACACCAGCGCCTCCTCCGAGCTCGTCTCCCCCTCGGCGAGCACGCCGGTGTGCCGCGCGATCTCCTCGGGGGAGTGGCGCAGAAAATAGGCCGCCGGCAGCCGCGACCACGCCCGCTCGATCGCCTCGCCGCCCACCCCGCGTGCGCGCAGCAGCGCGCGCGCCGCGCTCTGGTTCTCACGCACCAGCTCTTCCTGATCGATCGGGGTCTCCAGGCCGCGGCGCAGCGCGCGCTTGACGCGCTCGTAGAACTCGTTGAACAGCGACGCCTTCCACGAGTTCCACAGCTTCGGATTGGTGCCGCGCACGTCCGCGCAGGTGAGCGCGTAGAGATAGTCCAGATGCAGCTCGTCGCCGACCTTGCGCGCGAACTCGTTGATCACCTGCGGGTCGCCGATATCCTGCTTCTGCGAGCTGATCGACAGCAGCAGATGATGCTTCACCAGCCAGGCGACCAGCCTCGCGTCGTAGCGCGACATGCCCTGCTCGAGGCAGAACGCCTCGGCGTCCACGCTGCCGAGCTCGGAATGATCCCCGCCGCGGCCCTTGGCGATGTCGTGGAACAGCGCGCCGAGGTAGGCGACCTCGGGCTTGGGCAGCTGCTGCATGACCGCCGACACCAGCGGCAGCTCGTGGTCGAACTCGCGCATCGCCAGGCGGCGCAGGTTGCTGACCACGAACAGCGTGTGCGCATCGACCGTGTAGGCATGGAACAGGTCGTACTGCATGCGCCCGACGACGCGCCCGAAGGCCGGGATGTAGCGGCCGAGCACCCCGTAGTCGTTCATGCGGCGCAGCTCGTGCGTCACCCCGCGCGGCGCGCGCAGGATCTCGAGGAACAGCCGGTGGTTGCGCGGGTTCTGGCGGAACTCCTCGTCGATCAGCCACAGGTTGCGCACCACGGCGCGGATCGTATTGGCGCGCACGCCGCGGATCTGCGGATTCTGCTGCAGCAGCACGAACAGCTCCAGCAGCGCGCTGGGCTGGCGCACGAACACATCGTCGTTGACGGCCTCCAGATAGTCGTTGCGCACCTGGAAGCGCGGATTGAGCGGCTCGGGGGGCTGATCAAAGCTGAGAATCGCCTCGCGAAACAGCTGCAGCAGCAGCTCGTTGAGCAGCGTGACGTCGATGATCGTGCGGTAGTAGCGCTGCATGAGCTGCTCGACCGCCAGCGTGTAGCTCGCGTCCTCGTAGCCGAAGTTTTCGGCGAGCTTGATCTGGTAGTCGAACAGCAGCCGGTCCTCGTGCCGCCCGGTGAGCGTGTGCAGCCCGAAGCGCACCTTCCACAGGAAGGCCTGCGCCTGCTTGAGCCGCCGCAGCTCCGAGGGGGTGAGGAAGCCGTGCGTGACCAGCTCGTCGAGCGACTCGGCGCCGAAGTGGCGCTTGGCGACCCAGCCGATCGTCTGGATGTCGCGCAGCCCGCCGGGGCCGGTCTTGACGTTGGGCTCGAGGTTGTAGGCGGTGTCGTTGGCCTTCAGCCGCCGCTCCTGCTGCTCGCGCACCTTGGCCTCGAAGAACTCGCGCACCGGCCAGAGCCGCTCGGGTGCGAGCGCAGTGCGCATCGCTGCCAGCAGCCTGGCCGAGCCCGCCAGGCGCCGCGATTCCATCAGCGTGGTCATGACGCCCACGTCCGCGGCGCTCTGCTCGGCGCACTCGGCCACGGTGCGCACGCTGTGCCCGACCTCCAGGCCGATATCCCACAGAAACGACACCAGCCGCTCGACGCTGCCGCGCGCCTCGGCGGCGAGCGGCGCGTCCCCCGGGGACTGCGCCTCGGGCACCAGCACCAGGATGTCCACATCCGAGCACGGATGCAGCTCGCCGCGCCCATAGCCGCCCACCGCGATCAGCGCCAGGCGCGTGGCCAGCGCGGGCGGCAGCAGCTGCTCCCACAGCCAGCACAGCAGCACGTCGATGAAGCGCGCACGAGCGCGCACCAGCCCTTCCACCGGCTCGCCCTCGGCGAAGCGCGCGGCCAGCTCCGCCTGCGCCTGCTGCAGCAGCGCCCGGTAGCCCTCGCGCTGCGCCGCCTGCGCCAGGCGCTGCGGCAGCTCGGCGAGCAGCGGCCACTGCAGAGGGGCGGGGTCCGGGAAGTGTGCCTCGTCGGGAGCCGCGGGGTCGGAAACGGCCATGCTTTCCCTATGCCATGCGCATGCCAGGTCCGCGCGACGTGCCGGCCACGGGCCGGCGGGCGCGCGGACTCAGTGCCGGTCCTGCCGGCCCAGTGTCAGCACCTCGTAACCGCCCGGCGTGATCAGCACCATGTGCTCCCATTGTGCCGAGAGGCTGTGGTCCTTGGTGACCACGGTCCAGCCGTCGGGCAGCACGCGCACGTAGCGCCTGCCGGCGTTGATCATCGGCTCGATGGTGAACACCATGCCGGCCTGCAGCGCAAGGCCGCTGCCCGGCTCACCATAATGCAGGATCTGCGGGTCCTCGTGATAGACGCGTCCGATGCCATGGCCGCAGTACTCGCGCACCACCGAGAAGCCCTCGGTCTCGGCAAAGCTCTGGATCGCGTGACCGATGTCCCCGAGGTGCGCCCCCGGACGGCACAGCTGGATGGCGCGCCACATGGCCTGCTGGCAGATCTCCGCCAGGCGCTGCGCCAGCACCGGCGGCTGCCCCGCGAAGTACATGCGACTGGTGTCGCCGTGGTAGCCGTCCTTGATGACCGCCACGTCGATGTTGATGATGTCGCCGTGCTTCAGCCGCCGGTCATTGGGAATGCCGTGGCAGACGACGTGATTGACCGAGGTGCACACCGTCTTGGGAAAGCCGCGATAGCCGACGTTGGCCGGGATCGCGCCCTGCACGTTGACGATGTAGTCGTGACACAGCCGGTCCAGCTCCTCGGTGCTCACGCCCGGCACGACGTGCTCGCCGATCATGTCCAGCACGTCCGCGGCCAGGCGGCCGGCGATGCGCAGCTTCTGCTGCTCCTCGGGACTCTTCAGCAGGATCTGTGTGGTGCGAAGCATGGGGTGCGACCGATGCGTGGTGTGGTGCGAGGGCGCCGTAGGGCAGGGCTGAAACCGTGGCGCTCAAATCGTTGAGCGGCCTACAAGTTCATGGTATAAAGCCCGGCCTTTTTTGGCAACGTCGCGCGGCTGGAGCGCGCGTCCACGGCCCCTCACGGCCGCGGCGCCTGCGACCTGTGCACGGCGACGTCATCCCGCGCGCGCATCAGCAACTCGTGACCGGGTGTTCCGCCGCGGCTGCCGGCGTGCCGGCTGGCCCTGGCGGGATCGTCACGGGGATGCGCGCAAGCACCCAACCCAGGAGGCCTGCGAACATGCCGAACGTGTCGATGCGACAGATGCTCGAGGCGGGTGTCCATTTTGGACACCAGACCCGCTTCTGGAATCCGAAGATGGAGCCGTTCATCTTCGGCGAGCGCAACAAGATCCACATCATCAATCTCGAGAAGACCCAGCCGCTGTTCGCCGAGGCGACCGCGTTCGTGCGCCAGGTGATCGCCGACGGCGGCAGGGTGCTGTTCGTGGGCACCAAGCGATCGGCCCGTGACGCCGTCCAGAAGGAGGCGATGCGCTGCGGCATGCCCTACGTGAACCAGCGCTGGCTCGGGGGCATGCTCACCAATTTCAAGACCATCCGCGCCTCCATCAAGCGTCTGGGGGAGCTCAGCGAGATGGCCGGCTCCGGCGCTCTGGACAAGCGCGGCAAGAAGGAGGCGACGCAGCTGCGGCGCGAGATGGTCAAGCTCGAGCGCAGTCTCGGTGGCATCCAGACCATGGAGGCGCTGCCCGATGCGCTGTTCGTGATCGACGTCGGTCACGAGCACATCGCGCTGCACGAGGCGAAAAAGCTCGCTATTCCGGTGGTCGCGGTCGTGGACACCAACTGCTCGCCCGAGGGCATCGAGCATGTGATCCCCGGCAACGACGATGCGATGCGCGCGATCCAGCTGTACGCGGCGGCCGTCGCCGACGCCGTCATCGAGGGTAAATCGGCCGTGCCGCAGGTGGCGGTCGGCGAGGACGAGTTCATCGAGCTGGACGAGGAGGGTAACCCGCGCGCTCGCTCGGGCAAGCCTTCCCGGACGCGACCGGCCGCTGCCGTGCGCCGCAAGGCCCCGGCGCGCCGCCGGCCCGCGCTGGCCCCCGTCGCGGTGGCCGCGGCGGCGGCACCCGTCGACGAGGCCGCGGCCATCGAGGCGGAGCTGGACGACAGCGCCGACCAGGAGGCCGTTGCGCCGCCCGCGCCGACCACCACCCCGATGGGCCTGAAGCGCCGTCCGGGCAACACCGGGGCGCCGCGCCGCTCGCGCGGAGGTGCCGCGTGAGCGCCGGCGGGACCCAGCCGGCCGCCGCGGGTGGGGCCGCGGCTGGCGGCGCCGTCGCGCCCGAGGCCGTGCGGCAGCTGCGCGAGCGCACCGGCGCCGGCGTGATGGAATGCAAGCGCGCGCTGGTGGAGGCGGCGGGCAATCTGGACGCCGCGGCCGAGCTGATGCGCAAGCAGGGCCTCGCCAAGGCCGACAAGAAGGCCGCGCGCGTGGCGGCCGAGGGCGTGGTGGTCATCGAGCGCGTCGCCGGTGGTCGGGCCGCGGCCATGGCCGAGATCAATTGCGAGACCGATTTCGTCGCGCGCGAGCAGGATTTTCGCCGCTTCGCCGCCGATGTGGCACGCCTGACGCTCGAGCGGCGCCCCGTGGACCTCGCGGCGCTGCTCAACGCGGAGCTCACCGCCGGTGAGACCGTCGATCAGCGCCGCCGGGCGCTGGTCGCGAAGATCGGCGAGCACATCAGCGTGCGCCGCTGCAGCGTGCTCGAGGCCGGCAGCGCACCGGGCGCCACCCTCGGTGCCTACGTGCATGGCACGCGCATCGGTGTGCTGGTCGAGCTCGAGGCCGCCGCCGCCGGCGCGCACCCGGCGGGCGGCGCGGGTGCTGCAGGCGGCGCGGGTGCTGCAGGCCCGGCGGGTGGCGTGGGTGCCACGGGCGCCACGGGCGCCGCTGCGGAGGCCTTCGCGGCGCTCGCGCATGATGTGGCGATGCACATCGCGGCGAGCCGTCCGCAGTTCATCAGCGTTGCGGACGTGCCCGCGGAGGTCATCGCCAAGGAGCGCGAGATTCTCACCGATCAGGCGCGCCAGCAGGCGCAGCGCGAGGGCAAGAGCGCCGAGGTCGTCGCCAAGATGGTCGAGGGCCGCCTGCGCAAGACGCTCAACGAGATCGTGCTGCTCGGCCAGCCCTTCGTGAAGGACGAGGAGCAGACCGTCGAGAAGCTGTTGAAGAAGGCGGGCGCACGCGTCACGCGCTTCGAGCGCTTCGAGGTCGGTGCGGGGATCGAGAAGAAGCAGGAGAATTTCGTCGCCGAGGTGATGGCGCAGGTCTCCGCAGCCACGACGCCGCCCGCGGGCGCGGCGGCGCCGCACGGCGCCGGGTCACCCGGCGGCCGCGCTCCGGGCTCTCCCTGAGCCGGCCTGGCTGGCGAGGTGGACCCCGCCACAGGCGGGGTTTGCTTTATGGCAGACTTTCGCGGGGGAGCCGATCGGGCAGATCATGAACAACACCACCGCATCCTTCCGCCGCGTGCTCGTGAAGCTGTCGGGTGAGGCGTTGCTCGGCTCGGCCGACTATGGCATCGACCCCAGCGTGCTCAAGCGCGTGGCCGAGGAGATCGGCGACGTGCAGGGGCTCGGCGTGCAGATCGCGCTGGTGGTCGGCGGCGGCAACCTGTTTCGCGGCGCAGGATTGGCGCGCTCCGGCATGGACCGCGCCACCGCCGATCAGATGGGCATGCTCGCGACCGTCATGAACGCTCTGGCGCTGCAGGATGCGCTCGAGCAGCGCGGCTTCCCGGTGCGGGTGATGTCGGCGATACGCATCAACCAGGTGTGCGAGGACTTCATCCGCCGCCGCGCGATCCGCCACCTGGAGAAGGGGCGCACCGTGATCTTCGCGGCCGGCACCGGCAATCCGTTCTTCACCACCGATACCGCCGCGAGCCTGCGGGCCGTCGAGATCGAGGCGCAGCTGCTGCTGAAGGCCACCAAGGTCAACGGCATCTACTCGGAGGACCCGCTGCTCAACCCCGCCGCCGAGCGCTATACGCGGCTGACCTACGACCGCGTGCTCGACGAGCGGCTGAACGTCATGGACGCGACCGCGATCGTGATGTGCCGGGATTATCGCCTGCCGGTGCGCGTGTTCAACCTCGGCAGCCCCGGGGATCTGCTGCGCATCGTGCGCGGCGAGGACGTGGGCACGCTGGTGACGCATGACTGATACGCCGTGCGCGGGGGGAGAACCCGATGCTGGATGATCTAAGGAAGGACGCCACCGCACGCATGCAGAAGTGCGTGCACGCGTTCCAGTCGGAGCTGAAGAAGCTGCGTACCGGCCGGGCGCATCCGAGTCTCATCGAGCACCTGAAGGTCGACTACTACGGCACCGAGGTGCCGCTGCAGCAGGTCGCCAATATCAGCATCGAGGATGCGCGCACGCTGGTGGTCTCCCCGTGGGAGAAGAACACGGTGGCGGCGATCGAGCGGGCGATTCACAAGTCCGACCTGGGTCTGACGCCCAACACCGCCGGCACCGTGATCCGCATCCCGCTGCCGCCGCTGACCGAGGAGCGCCGCCGCGATCTGACGCGCGTGGTGCGTCAGGAAGCCGAGAACGCGCGCGTCAGCGTGCGCAGCGTGCGCCGCGACGCGCTGGCGGACATGAAGGAGATGCTCAAGGAGAAGATGATCTCCCAGGACGACGAGCGGCGCGGGCAGGAGGAGATCCAGAAACTCACCGATCGCTTCGTCGCCGAGCTCGACCAGCTGCTGGCGGCGAAGGAAAAGGAAATCCTGCAGATTTGAGCAGCGCGCCGTCAGACAGCAGCGCGGAGCGGGCGGAGGGCTGCGCGGAGGGCTGCGCGAGCCTCGCGCCGCGCCACGTGGCCATCGTCATGGATGGCAACGGCCGCTGGGCGCGCGCCCGCGGAGGCCTGCGTGCCGACGGGCATCGCGCCGGCGTGCGGCCGGTGCGCACGGTGATCCAGGAATGCGTGCGCCGCGGGATCGGGGCGCTCACGCTGTTCGCCTTCAGCAGCGAGAACTGGAGCCGCCCGCGCGAAGAGGTCATGGCGCTGATGGCCCTGTTCGTCGAGTCGCTGGAGGCGGAGATTCCCGAGTTGCATGCGCAGGGGGTGCGGCTGCGGTTCATCGGCGAGCGCGTCGATCTGGATGCGCGCCTGCGCGCCTCGATGGCCAGCTCCGAGCAGACCACCGCCGCCAACGGGCGTCTCGCGCTGCAGGTGGCGCTCAGCTACGGCGGCCGCGCCGACATCCTCGCGGCCGCCCGGCGCCTCGCCCTGCAGGTCGAGCGCCATCAGCTCGGCGCCGAGCAGATCGATGAGCCCACGTTCGCGGCCGCGCTGGCGCTCGGCGGCCTGCCCGATCCGGACCTGTTCATCCGCACCGGCGGCGAGCAGCGCATCAGCAACTTCCTGCTGTGGAATCTCGCCTACACCGAGCTGTACTTCACCGAGCGGCTCTGGCCGGACTTCGATGCCGCCGCCTTCGAGGAGGCCCTGCGGCACTTCGCCGTGCGCCAGCGCCGCTTTGGCCTCACCGGCGAGCAGGTCGAGGCCGGTCGGGGGCGCGGCGGCGCGCCCGGTGCGCCCGGTGCGCGCGGTGTGCCCGGTGCGCGCGGCGCGCCAAGTGCGCCAGGTGCGCCGTCCGGCGAGTCCGGCTCCCGCGGCGAGAAGCGCGATGGCGATGCCACTGGCCGCTGAGGAGCAGGCGCCGATGCGCTCGCGGTTGCTGACCGCCTTCGGGCTTGCCGCGCTGCTGATCGTCGCGGTGCTGTGCGTCTCCCCGGCCGTCACCGCATCGATCCTGGGGCTGGCCCTGCTGATCGGCGGCTGGGAATGGTCGGCCTTTCTGTCGGTCGCGATGCGCTGGCGCGCGTTGTACGTGCTGACGCTCGCCGCCGTTGCGGCAGGGGGATTTTATTACACCATGTCCGCCGACCGCTTCCTGCCGCTGATGGAGCTGGCCGTCGCCTGGTGGTTGGTCGCGCTGCTGTGGATCATCTGGGTGCCCGGCCGGGTGGGGCGGCTGGCGGCGGCACTGGCCGGGCTGTTCGCGCTGGTGCCGACCTGGCTGGCGCTGGTGCGCATCGATGCGCGCTGGGCCCACGGCGCGCAATGGACGCTGTTCATCCTGTCGCTGGCGTTCGCGGCCGACACGGGGGCATTCCTTGCGGGACGGCGCTTCGGACGCTCGCATCTGGCCCCACGGGTGTCCCCCCACAAGACCTGGGAGGGGGTCATCGGCGGCATGCTGCTGGCGCTGCTCGTCGCCGCGGCGGCCGACCGCTGGTTTCGCGAGCCCTGGGGCCGCTTCCTGCCGCTGTGCCTGGTGGCCGGGGGGTTTTCCGTGGTCGGCGACTTGACAGAAAGCCTGCTCAAGCGTCATGTGCATTTGAAGGACAGCGGGCGATTGTTCCCGGGACACGGCGGGGTGCTCGATCGCATCGACAGCGTCACCGCCGCGACCCCCGTGATGGCGCTCGGGCTGATGTGGCTCGGCGCCGGACGGTAGCCGGGAAGCGATTCCAGGGAGACCCATGGCATGATCGGCGTGGCGGTGCTCGGCTCGACCGGCTCGGTCGGCTGCAACACCCTCGAGGTGCTGGCGCTGCATCCGGAGCGCTACCGCGTGGTGGCGCTGGCGGCGCGCGGCAACGGCGAGCGGCTGCTCGAGCAGGTGCGCCGCTTCCAGCCCGAATGGGCGGCGCTCGAGTCCGAGCCGGCCGCGCAGGGGCTCGAGCAGCGCCTGCGCGCCGAGCACTCGCGCACGCGCGTGCTGGCCGGCGCGCGCGCCATCGAGCAGCTCGCGGCCGAGCCGGCGGTCGATTACGTGATGGCGGCGATCAGCGGCGCGGCCGGGCTGCGCTCCACGCTCGCCGCGGCGAAGGCCGGCAAACGACTGCTGCTGGCCAACAAGGAATCCGCCGTGATGGCCGGGGAGCTGCTGTTGGGGGCGGTACGCGCCTCCGGGGCGCAGCTGCTGCCGATCGACAGCGAGCATAATGCGATCTTCCAGTGCCTGCCCCCGGGCTACGTGCCGGGCACGCGTCCCGCGGGCGTGCGCCGGCTGCTGCTGACCGCCTCGGGCGGCCCATTTCTGCAGTGGAGCGCCGAGGCGATGGCCAACGCCACCCCGGCGCAGGCCTGCGCGCACCCGCGCTGGAGCATGGGGCGCAAGATCTCGGTCGACTCGGCCACCCTGATGAACAAGGGCCTGGAGATGATCGAGGCGGGCGTGCTGTTTGGCATGCCGCAGCGCGACATCGAGGTCGTCGTGCACCCGCAGAGCATCGTGCATTCGCTGGTGGAGTACGTGGACGGCTCGGTGCTGGCGCAGCTGGCGGGCCCGGACATGCGTGTACCGATCGCCTGTGCGCTCGGTTGGCCGGAGCGGCGGGCCGCTGGTGTAGAATTCCTCGAGCTGACGCGAGCCGGACGGCTCGACTTTCTTGCCCCCGATCCGGGGCGCTTCCCCTGTCTACGCCACGCGCAGGAGGCGGCCAGGCTCGGAGGACTCAGCTGCGTGAGCCTGAATGCGGCCGACGAGGTCGCGGTCCAGGCGTTTCTGGAGCAGCGACTGAACTTTGGGCAGATCCCGGCAGTCATTGAAACGGTGATGGGCCGGATTCGAGGGGGAGAGATGACGGGACTCGATGCGGTTCTGGCGGCGGATGAGGAGGCGCGGGCCCTGGCGTCCGAGGCCGTCGCGCTCCGCACCACGGGCCAGAGCGCCTACGCATGACGCATATCGTCCTGTATCTGCTGGCCTTTCTCGTCGCCTTCCTGCTGCTGGTCACGGTACATGAATTCGGCCACTTCTGGGTGGCCCGCCGGCTCGGCTTCAAGGTGCTGCGCTTCTCGGTCGGCTTCGGCAAGCCGCTGTGGAAGTACGTGCACCCGGAGGGCCACGAGTACTGGCTCTGTCCGATCCTGCTCGGCGGCTACGTCAAGATGGCCGACGAGCGTGAGGGTCCGGTGGCTGCCGCAGATCTGCCGCGCTCCTTCACGCGCCGACCCCACTGGCAGCGCCTGCTGGTGCTGCTGGCCGGCCCGGGCTTCAACATCCTGTTCGCGATCCTGGTGCTCACGGGGCTGCGATTCGCCGAGGGCATCACGCAGGTGCGGCCCGTGCTCGGCGCGATCGATCCGCAGTCGATCGCCGGGCAGGCTGGCCTGAAGGCGGGTGACGAAATCCTCGCCGTGAACTCGCGTGCGGCCGGCGGGCAGGGCGACGTCGAGCTGGATCTGCTCGATGCCATCAGCGCCGGCCGACCGATCCGCATCACCGTGCGTGAGCCCGGCGGCACGGCGGGGGCGCTGCGCACGGTGCAGCTGCGTGGCCTGAGCGCGAGCGAGCGGCTGCGGCTGACCGAGCCCGCCTCGATGGACAGCGGCCTGGGGCTGGCGTTCTATCAGCCTCCGGCCCCGGCGGTGATCTCGCAGGTGGTGGCGAACCAGCCGGCGGCGCGCGCAGGCCTCGAGGTCGGCGATCGCATCGTCGCCGTCGACGGGCAGCCGGTGAACAGCCTGCCCGATGTGCAGAAGCTGGTGCGGATGCACGCCGGCCAGCAGATCACGGTGCGTTACCGCCGCGGCGCGCACACCGCCGAGGTGCAGCTGACCCCGATCCTCGAGCTCGTCGATGGCCAGCGCGTCGGCATGATCGGCGTCGATCTGCTCCAGCCCACCATGCCGCCGAGCATGCTGCGTCATATCGATCTGTCGCTGCCCGCCGCGTTCGTGCGCGCCAACGTCGAGGCGTGGGACGTCACGGCGCTGCAGGGGCGCATGGTCTGGCGCATGCTGATCGACAAGGTCTCGATCAAGAATCTCGGCGGACCGCTGACCATCGCCGAATACGCCGGGGATGCGGCGTCCGAGGGCCTGCCCTCGTTTCTGAGCTTCCTGGTGCTGCTGAGCCTGGTGCTGGGCTTCATGAATCTGCTGCCGATTCCGATCCTGGACGGCGGGCAGATCGTGTTCCAGGGCATCGAGTGGCTCAAGGGCAGTCCGCTGTCCGAGCGCTTCCAGCTCGTGAGCCAGCAGCTGGGGATCGCGCTGCTGTTTCTGCTGATGGGCGTTGCGCTGTTCAACGACCTCAGCCAGTTCGGTTGACGCATCCTTGATCATCCGTTTCGGCCGCGCCGCGCGGCGCGCACCGCTCACCGCGCTCCTGTCGGTCGCCGTGCCGCTGGTGCTGTCCCCGGCGGCGCGCGCGCAGGCTCAGACCGCGGCAGGGCCGGTGGCCGCGGCGGG
>DATJSD010000046.1:0-36315 GCA_035504335.1 Steroidobacteraceae bacterium
GGGGTATACACCTCGACGTAGCCGTGCTCGCGCGTGTGCAGATCGAGCATGTACTGCGTGAGTGCGCGCTGCAGGCGCGCGAGCGGGCCGCGCATCACCACGAAGCGCGCGCCCGCGATGCGCCCGGCCGTCTCGAAATCCAGGCCGCCCAGCCGCTCGCCGAGCTGCACGTGATCGCGCGGCGCGAAGCTGTAGCGGCGCGGCTCCCCGACGCGCGCGATCTCCACGTTGGCGCTCTCGTCCGCACCCTCCGGCACCGACTCGTGCAGCAGGTTCGGCAGCTCGAGCTGCCAGCGCTCGCCCGCCGCCTGCACCGCCGCGAGCTCCCGCTCGGCGATCAGCAGCTGCTCGCCGAGCGTCTCGCCCTCGCGCACCCGCGCGGCGATGTCCTCGCCGCGCGCGCGCGCCTGGCCCACGGCCTTGGCGTGGCTGTTGCGCGCCGCGCGCAGCCGGTCCGTCTCGATCTGCCAATGGCGGCGCTGCTGCTCGAGCTGCTGCAGGGCCGCGACGTCCAGCCGATAACCGCGGCGCGCCAGATTGCGCGCGACCGCCTCCGGCTCGGCGCGCAGCAGCTTCGGATCGATCATGTCTCGTCCTTGTGGTCCGGGTGATGCTCTGCGCCGGGCACCTGCGGCGCGCGCGCCCGCAGCCGCTCGAGCATCTCGCCGATGCGCTGCTCCAGGCCGCGCGGGGTCGGATGATAGTAGCGGCGCTCCGGCATGTCGTCGGGAAAGTAGCGCTCGCCCGCGGCGAACGCCTCGGGCTCATCGTGCGCGTAGCGATAGCCGCTGCCGTAGCCCAGCCCCCGCATCAGCGAGGTGGGGGCGTTGCGAAAGCGCAATGGCACCTCGAGGGTGCCGTAGCGCGTGACGTCGGCCTGTGCCTCGCCGAAGGCCGTGTACGCCGCGTTGCTCTTGGGCGCCACCGCGAGGTAGATCACCGCCTCGGCCAGCGCCAGCTCCCCTTCGGGGCTGCCGAGCCGGTCGAACGCATCCCAGGCCGCAAGCGTCATCTGCAGGGCGCGCGGATCGGCCAGTCCGATGTCCTCGCTGGCCATGCGTGTGATGCGCCGGGCGAGGTAGTGCGGATCGCAGCCGCCATCGAGCATGCGCGCGAGCCAGTAGAGCGAGCCATCCGGGTCCGAGCCGCGCACCGCCTTGTGCAGCGCCGAGATCTGGTCGTAGAACTGCTCGCCGCCCTTGTCGAAGCGCCGCCGCCCGCCGCTCGCGACCTCCTGTGCCTGCGCCACGCTGATGCGCGCGCCGCCGCCGGCCGCTCCCGCGGCGCTGGCAGCCGTGCCGACCGCCGCACCCGCGGCCGCCGCACCCGCGGCCGCCGGACCCGCAGTTGCGAGGCCCGCGGTCGCGAGGCCCGCCGCCAGCTCGAGCATGCCGAGCGCACGCCGCGCATCCCCGTCGCCCGCGTGCGCCAGCAGCTCGAGTGCTTCGGGTTCGATGCCGAGCCCCATCTCTCCGAGGCCGCGCTCGCGATCGCCGAGCGCCGCCCGCAGCAGCTCGCGCAGCTCCTCGACGCTCAGGGCCTTGAGCACGTAGACGCGCGCGCGCGACAGCAGCGCACCGATGATCTCGAACGACGGATTCTCGGTGGTCGCACCGATGAAGGTCAGCGTGCCGTCCTCCACGTGCGGCAGGAAGGCATCCTGCTGCGCCTTGTTGAAGCGGTGCACCTCGTCGAGAAACAGCACCGTGGGTTGGCCCTCGGCGGCCGCCTGGCGCGCCTGCTCGACCGCATCGCGGATGTCCTTGATGCCCGCCTGCACGGCCGACAGAGCGATGAAGCGCGCACGCGAGCGCGCCGCGATGAGCCGGGCCAGGGTCGTCTTGCCGGTGCCCGGCGGCCCCCAGAGGATCAGCGAGTGCGGCTGGCCGGAGAGGATGGACTCGTAGAGCGGCTTGCCGGGAGACAGCAGATGCCGCTGGCCCACGAACTCCTGCAGGGTTCGCGGGCGCATGCGGTCGGCGAGCGGCTGCCAGTCCCGGCTGGCGCTGCCGAGCGCAAGCGGCTGCTGGGTAGAGCCGCGGCGGATCATGGGCTGCCTTGCGGGCCGCTCGCCTGCGAGGCGCGGTCCGGCGGGCCGCTCGCCTGCGGCGTGCCGATCAGGTCGACGTTCGGCGGCACTTTGAATTCGAAGGTCGCCGGATCGATGCGCACATTGCGCTGCAGGTGCGAGAAGTCGAGCTGTACCGTCCGGTCCAGCTCGTGAAACACCATGCGCACCAGGGTCTCGCCGCGAAAGCCCAGACGCGCCTGGCTGAAATCGGCCTGCTCGCTGCGCGGCGTGACCTGCACCCAGGAGAGCCCCTGCTGCACGCCCGCGCCCGTCACCTCGAAATAGCGGCGCAGATCCGCGCGCGTTCCGGTCAACAGCATGATCGGCGTGGCCGACAGCCCCGTCTGCAGCGGCTTCACGGTGACCTGCGCGAGCTCGCGGTCGTAGTACCAGAGGTTGCGGCCGTCGGCCACCAGCAGCTCCCCGCTCGGTGTGCCGCTCGGTGTGCCGCTCGCCGCGCCGGCGCGCGGCTCGTAGTCCCAGCGGAAGCGGCCGGGACGCTGCAGCTGCAGGTTGCCGCTGCCGCTGTCGACGGTGGCGCCGTGCGCGTCGGTCACGGTCTGCGTGAAGCTGGCGCGCAGGCTCGTGAGCCCGGCAAGGAAGCGGTCGAGCACCGTGTCCTGCGCGCCGGCCGCATCGGCCATGCCGCCGGCAGTCGGGACGATCAGCGCCGCGAGCAGTGCCGCGAGCAGCGCCGCAAGCGGCGCCGCCGCCCCGGGCGGCGAGCGCAGCCGCAGTGCTCTCCGGCGCCGGCGGCGCGGTGCGATGCGCCGCATCAGTCCCCCGCCGCAGGCGGGGCGAGCACCTCGCGCGAGCCGTTGGACTGCAGCGGGCCGACGATGCCGGCGAGCTCCATGGCCTCGAGCATGCGCGCCGCGCGGTTGTAGCCGATCTTCAGCCGCCGCTGCACGTAGGAGATCGATGGCTTGCGATCGCGCGTGACGATGCCGACCGCTTCGTCGTACAGCGGATCGCGCTCGGCATCCCCCGCACCGATGCTGTCGCCGTCGTCGTCCTCGTCCTCGCCCGGCATGCCGGCAATCGCCGTCGAGGGTCCGCGCAGCACCTCGTCGAGGTAGCTGGGTTGGCTCGACTGCTTGAGCGCCTCCACGACGCGATGCACTTCCTGGTCGGAGACGAAGGCGCCGTGGATGCGTATCGGCATCGACGTGCCGGGCGGCAGATACAGCATGTCCCCGTGCCCGAGCAGCGACTCGGCGCCCATCTGATCGAGGATGGTGCGCGAGTCGACCTTGGCGGACACCTGGAAGGCAATGCGACAGGGGATGTTGGCCTTGATCAGTCCCGTGATCACGTCCACCGAGGGGCGCTGCGTCGCGAGCACCAGGTGAATACCCGAGGCGCGCGCCTTCTGCGCCAGACGCGCGATCAGCTCCTCGACCTTCTTGCCCACGATCATCATCAGATCGGCCAGCTCGTCGATGACCACCACCACGAACGGCAGCGGCTCGAGCGCCGGGATGGCGCTCTGGTCGATGCCCGGATCGTTGGCCGCACGCTGCAGCTGCACGGGATCGATGATCGGCTTGCCGGCGGCGATCGCATCCTTGACGCGGCGGTTGTAGCCGGCGATGTTGCGCACGCCGAGCGCGGCCATGAGCTGGTAGCGTCGCTCCATCTCGGCGACGCCCCAGCGCAGCGCGTTGGCGGCCTGCTTCATGTCGGTCACGACCGGCGCGAGCAGGTGAGGGATCCCCTCATAGACCGACAGCTCGAGCATCTTCGGATCGATCATGATGAGCCGCACGTGCTCGGCGCTCGCCTTGTAGACCAGGCTGAGGACCATGGCGTTGATCGCCACGGACTTGCCCGAGCCGGTGGTGCCGGCGATCAGCAGGTGCGGCATGCGCTGCAGGTCCGCCACCATCGGCACCCCGCCGATGTCCTTGCCGAGCGCGAGCGCGAGCGGTGAGTCCACCTGCTCATAGGACTTGGACCTGAGGATCTCCCCGAGCGTGACCAGCTCGCGCTTCTCATTGGGGATCTCCAGTCCCATGACCGACTTGCCGGGGATCACCTCGACGACGCGCACGCTGATGGTGGACAGCGCGCGCGCCAGGTCCTTGGACAGATTGGTGATCTGGTTCGCCTTCACACCCGGCGCCGGACGCATCTCGAAGCGCGTCACCACCGGTCCCGGGTGCACCGCGACGACCTCGACCTCCACGCCGAAGTCGCGCAGCTTCAGCTCCACCAGCCGCGACATCGCCTCGAGCGCCTCCGCCGAGTAGGACGGCTCGCGGTTGGGCGGCTCATCGAGCAGCTCCAGCGCCGGCAGCTGCGCGCGGCCGGGCGGATCGAACAGCGGCACCTGCCGCTCGCGCTCGGCGCGCTCGCTCCTCGGCGGCGCCGGGGCCGGCGGCTCGATGCGCGGCGTCACGCGGCCCGCCGCGCGCGTGCGCGAAGCCTGCATCGCGACGCTGCGCGCCTGCGCGACCGCACGCGCCGCCTCGCGCTCACGCGCGGAGAAGTGCCGCTCGCGCAGCCAGCGCGCGAGCGCCCAGGTACCCTGACCGAGCCGATCCATCACCGTGAGCCAGGACACGTCGAACGCCAGCGCCGCCCCCGCCATCCACGCGGCCAGCAGCAGCAGCGTCGCGCCGAGCAGATCGAGTCCGGCGGCGAGCGACGCGCCGGCCGCGCTGCCGAGGGCACCGCCGGCACCGGCGGGCAGGCTCCGCGCGCTCCAGTGCAGCGCGGCGAGCGCGCAGCTGGCGACCATCAGGACCAGGAAACCCACGACGCGCAGCGCCAGATTCAGGCGCGAGGCCGGCGGCGGCGGCTCGGTGCGCCGGTGCGCCAGGCGCCAGGCGCCGAAGCCGAGCATCACCGGCAGCAGGTAGGCCGCGCGGCCGAACACCCAGTAGAGCGCGTCGGCGAACCAGGCGCCGACCGGACCCACGCGGTTGTGGACCCCGGCATGCAGCACGCCGCGCGCGCCGCCGGCGGCGCCCGCGATGATCCCGCCCAGACCCGTGGAGGAGAAGCCGCGATCGTCGGGACTGAAGGTCAGCAGCGCAACGCACAGCACCAGCGCGATCACCAGCAGTGCAATGGCGCCACTCTCGCGCAGCCCGCGCACCAGCGGCGCCGACAGCCGCAGCGGCATGCGCTCCTGGGTGCCGGATTCAGCCATGGTGCGCCGTTCCGCCGCGCCCGCGCGGCGGGTGCGCAGCGGCGCGTGCCTCACCGCCCCGTTCCGCCGGGCCGGACCGTGCGGCCGCTCCCAGCAGATGAATATATGACTTGGCCTTCGCGCCCTGCTTACTTACCATGCCGTTTTCAGTCGATGGTGCTCGACCGTGATGCGCGGCGGCCGCGCCACCCGCCGGTCCGGCACACGTGGACAGGAATTGTACATGACCCAACCCAAGCACCGGCGCCTCATCATCCTCGGCTCGGGGCCGGCCGGCTATACGGCGGCGGTCTACGCGGCGCGCGCCAACCGCAAGCCCATGCTGATCACCGGACTTGCGCAGGGCGGCCAGCTGATGACCACCACCGACGTGGACAACTGGCCCGGCGATGTCGAGGGCCTGCAGGGGCCGGCGTTGATGCAGCGCATGCGCCAGCACGCCGAGCGCTTCGGCACCGAAATCGTCACCGACCACATCCACCAGGTGGAGCTGTCGAGCCGGCCGTACCTGCTCTCCGGGGATGCCGGCCGCTACAGCTGCGATGCGCTCATCATCGCCACCGGCGCCTCGGCGCGCTATCTCGGCCTGCCCTCCGAAGAGCGCTTTCGCGGCCGCGGCGTCTCGGCCTGCGCCACCTGCGACGGCTTTTTCCACAAGGGGCAGCGCGTCGCTGTGGTCGGCGGCGGCAACACCGCGGTCGAGGAGGCGCTGTATCTGTCGCACCTCGCCGCTCACGTGACCCTGATCCACCGGCGCGATCGGCTGCGCGCCGAGAAGATTCTGCAGGATCGCCTGCACGAGCGCGAGCGCGCGGGCCGGATCACGCTGCTCTGGCACCACCGCGTCGAGGAGATCCTCGGCGATGAGGCCGGTGCGCATGGCGTGCGCGTGCGCTCGACGCTCACCGGCCAGGCCCAGGACATCCCCGTCAGCGGGGTGTTCGTTGCGATCGGACACACCCCCAACACCGCGCTGTTTCACGGACAGCTGGCGATGCACGGCGGCTACATCGTGGTGCGCGGCGGGGCCGACGGGGATGCCACCGCCACGAGCGCTGCGGGCGTGTTCGCCGCGGGAGACGTCGCCGACCACGTCTATCGGCAGGCGGTGACCTCCGCGGGCACCGGCTGCATGGCCGCGCTGGACGCCGATCGCTACCTGGAGCAGTTCGACCACGCCGCCGCCGTCAACGCGACGGGCGCGGCTGCCATCGACGCGGCGTGACCGCTGCGACGCAGCTGCGGGTGCTCGAGCGCATCGATGAGGTGCCGGCCAGGCAGTGGAACGCGCTGTGCGGCGACTATCCCTTCCTGCGGCACGAGTTTCTGGCGGCCCTCGAGCACACCGGATGCGTGAGCGCGCGCACCGGCTGGACGCCGCAGCACCTGCTGCTCTACGACGCGCACGGGCTCGCCGCCGCCGCGCCCCTCTACCGCAAGGAACACTCCTGGGGCGAATTCGTGTTCGACTTCGCCTGGGCGCGCGCCGCGCAGCAGCGCGGTCTCGCCTACTATCCGAAGCTCGTGTGCGCGGTGCCCTTCACGCCGGCCACCGGGCCGCGGCTGCTCAGCCGCGCGGACCTGCCGGCGGCGCCGCTGCACGCGCGGCTGCTCGAGTGCATGCGCGCCGAGGCCGAGTCGGGTCGCGTCTCCTCGGTGCACGGGCTGTTCCTGGACGAGGCCGCACGGGCCGCGCACGAGCAGGCCGGCTGGCTGCTGCGGCGTGATTGCCACTTCCAGTGGCACAACCACGACTACCGCGACTTCGAGGATTTCCTGCAGCGCTTCTCCGCCGACAAGCGCAAGAAGGCGCGACGCGAGCGGCGGCGCGTCGCCGAGCAGGGCATAGAATTCCTCACGCTGCACGGCGACGAGCTGGACGAACCCACAATCGAGCGCGTGCACGCGTTTCACGCGCTCACCTTCATGCGCCACGGGCACGTGCCCTATCTGAACCGCGCGTGCTTCAGCCGCATCGCCCATGGGCTCGGCGCGCGCTTCGTCGTCAAGCTCGCCCGCCACGGCCCGCGCCCGATCGCCGCCGCGGTGTTTCTGCGCTCCCGGGACACGCTCTATGGCCGCTACTGGGGTGCCGAGGAGGCCTATCACAGCCTGCACTTCGAGACCTGCTACTACCAGGGCATCGACTACTGCATCGAGCACGGCCTCGCGCGCTTCGAGCCGGGCACGCAGGGCGAACACAAGCTCGCGCGCGGCTTCACTCCCGCCTTCACCTGGTCGGCGCACTGGATCGCCGATCGGCCGCTGCGCCGCGCGATTGCCGCGTATCTGGCGCGCGAGGGCGCCGCGATCCAGGCCTACGCCAGCGAAGCCGAGGCGCATGCGCCCTACAAGAGCCTGCCGCGCCCTGCCGCCCCACCCGAATGGCCCGCACCAGCCCCGAGCGCCGCACCCGCCGCAGCCGCCGTGACAGCCCTGACGGCGGCGACAGCCGCACCCGCCGTGACAGCCCTGACAGTCGCCACAGCCGCGGCGGCCGCGCCGACGGGGCCGGCCGCGCGCCCGGCGGCCGAGTGCAGCGGCCCGGGCGCCGAGGACGCGGCAGCGGCGCGGGCGCGCCCCGGCGGCAGATGATCACCTGGCTCTCGCCCGACGATCCACCCGAGCGCTTCCCGCCGCACGAGGCGGCGCTGACCGATCCGCCGGGCCTGCTCGCGGCCGGCGGGGATCTGCGTCCCGAGCGGCTGCTCGCGGCCTACGCGCGCGGCATCTTCCCGTGGTACTCGCCCGGTCAGCCGGTGCTGTGGTGGTCGCCTGATCCACGCGAAGTGCTGCTGCCACAGCAGTTTCACCGCTCGCGCACCCTGGGGCGCGCCATGCGCACGCGCGGCTTCACGCTGCATGAGGACCGCGATTTCGCCGCGGTGGTGGCCGCCTGCGCGGCGCCGCGCAGCGCGAGCCCCGGCACGTGGATCACCCGCGAGATGCAGACCGCCTACTGCCGCCTGTACGAGCGCGGCTGGGCGCACAGCTACGAGACCTGGCGCGCCGGCCAGCTGGTCGGAGGTCTCTACGGAGTGCGGATCGGGCGGGTGTTCTTCGGGGAGTCGATGTTCAGCTGCGAGGCGGACGCCTCGAAGGCGGCCCTCGCCGGCCTCGTGGACCATTGCCCGGCGCAGTCGATCGAGCTGATCGACTGCCAGCTGCCCTCGGCTCACCTGCGCAGCCTCGGCAGCCGGCCGATGCCGCGGCACCAGTTCCTGAGCTTTCTGCCTGCCATCGGCACGCTCGCCGCCTGAGCACCGCGCGTCGCATTGCATTGCCGGCCGGCTTTGTGCTGCAATTCGCGCCCCCGGAGCAGTCACGCAGCGCAGCATGCCGAAGGAAGATGCCATTCAAATGGAGGGAGAGGTCATGGAGACGCTCCCCAATACCACCTTTCGGGTGCGGCTAAAGAATGGCCACGTCGTGACGGCGCACATTTCGGGAAAGATGCGCAAAAACTACATCCGCATCCTCACCGGCGATCAGGTGACGGTGGAGATGACGCCCTACGACCTGACCAAGGGGCGCATCGTCTATCGCGGCCGCTAGGGACGAGCGGCACGGCGGCACGACGGCACGCCGCTGCTTCTGACTATTCGCTGATCGGCTGCAACGCCTGATACGGACCGCCCCGGGTAGATACGGTGATCCCTCGAGCGAATACGTTTGACGTATTCGCTCCAGGGATCACCGTATCTACGCGGGTTGGCGACGTCAGGCGCTGCAGCGAACGGGAAGTAGTCAGAAGCAGCGCCGTGCCGCTCGTCCCTACGCGGTGAGCTCCGGCTGCGCCGCCGGGACGCACTCGAGCAGCAGGCCGTTCTGATCCGGGCTGACCGACACGCGCACCAGACCGCCGCCGGCGAGCTTGCCGAACAGCAGCTCCTCGGCGAGCGGGCGCTTGAGGTGCTCCTGGATCAGACGCGCCATCGGACGCGCGCCCATCTTCGGATCGTAGCCCTTCTGTGCGATCCAGCGGCGCGCCGCCTCATCCAGGCTCAGCGTCACGCCCTTGGGCTCGAGCTGCGCCTCCACCTCGATCAGCAGCTTATCGACCACGCGCTCGATGGTGGGCTGGTCCAGCGGCGCGAACTGGATGACGGCGTCCAGGCGATTACGGAATTCCGGGGAGAACAGGCGCCGGATCGCCTCCATGCCGTCGCTGGCATTGTCCGCCTGAGTGAAGCCGATCGACGGCCGGCTCATCTCGTGGGCGCCGGCGTTGGTCGTCATGACGATGATCACGTGGCGAAAGTCGGCCTTGCGGCCGTTGTTGTCGGTGAGGGTGCCGTGATCCATGACCTGCAGCAGCAGGTTGAACACGTCCGGATGGGCCTTCTCGATCTCATCGAGCAGCAGCACGCAGTGCGGGTGCTTGGTGATCGCCTCGGTGAGCAGCCCGCCCTGGTCGAAGCCGACGTAGCCCGGGGGCGCACCGATCAGGCGCGACACCGTGTGCCGCTCCATGTACTCGGACATGTCGAAGCGGATGAACTCGATGCCCAGGCAAAGCGCGAGCTGGCGCGTGACCTCGGTCTTGCCCACGCCGGTGGGCCCTGCGAACAGCAGGCTGCCCACGGGCTTGCGCTGATCGCCCAGCCCCGAGCGCGCCAGCTTGATCGCGGCGGCGAGGGTGCCGATGGCATGGTCCTGGCCGAAGATCACCAGCTTCAGATTGCGGTCCAGGTTCTTCAGCAGCTCGCGGTCCGAGGAGGACACGTTCTTCGGCGGGATGCGCGCGATGCGCGCCACCACGTCCTCGACGTGCTCGACCTCGACGCGCGGCGGACGCTCGCCGGCGGGCTTGAGCCGCAGCCGCGCGCCCGCCTCGTCCACCACGTCGATCGCCTTGTCGGGCAGGTGGCGCTCGTTGATGTGCCGGTCGGCGAGCTCGGCGGCCGCGCGCAGCGCCTCGGAGGCGTACTCGATGCCGTGATGCTCCTCGAACTTGCCCTTCAGGCCCATCAGGATCTCGATCGTCTCGGCCACCGAGGGCTCCACCACGTCGACCTTCTGGAAGCGCCGCGCGAGCGCGTGGTCCTTCTCGAAGATGCCACGGTATTCCTGGTAGGTGGTCGAGCCGATGCAGCGGATCTCGCCGTTGGCGAGCACCGGCTTGATCAGATTGGAGGCGTCCATGACCCCGCCGGAAGCCGCTCCGGCGCCGATCACGGTGTGAATCTCGTCGATGAACAGCACCGCGCCCGGCTGCTTCTTCAGCTCGGTGACCACCGATTTCAGGCGCTTCTCGAAGTCACCGCGGTACTTGGTGCCGGCGATCAGCGCGCCCATGTCCAGCGCATAGATGGTGCAGTCGGCCAGCACCTCGGGCACGCGCCCCTCGACGATCAGGCGCGCCAGCCCTTCGGCGATCGCGGTCTTGCCGACGCCGGCCTCGCCGACGTACAGGGGGTTGTTCTTGCGCCGGCGGCACAGGATCTCGATGGTGCGCTCGACCTCGAGCTTGCGGCCGATCAGCGGATCGATGCGCCCTTCCTGGGCCTGCTGGTTCAGGTTGATCGCGAACTTCTCCAGCGCGCTGCCCGACTCGGTGTCGCGCTCGCCCTCCACGCCGGTATCGTCGCGGTCCTTGTCCACCTTGGATTCGGCGGCGCGCAGGCCGTGGGAGATGAAGTTGACCACGTCCAGGCGCGTCACCTGCGCGCGCGCCAGCAGGAACACCGCATGGCTCTGCTTCTCGCTGAAGATCGCCACCAGCACGTTGACGACGCCGACCTCCTTCTTGCCGCTGGACTGTACGTGAAATACGGCGCGCTGGATCACGCGCTGGAAGCCCAGCGTCGGCTGCACCTCGCGCTCCTCGCTGGGGGACAGCCGCGGAGTGTTGGTCTCCACGTGGTGGCGCAGATCCGTGCCGAGCCGGTCGAGGTCCGCGCCGCAGCCCTCGAGTACCTCGCGCACCTTGGGTGCATCGAGAATCGCGAGCAGCAGGTGCTCGACCGTCAGGAACTCGTGGCGCGCGCTGCGCGCCTGATGAAACGCCTGGTTGAGGCAAAACTCCAGCTCGCTCGACAACACTGCTGCGACTCCGTCTGATGCCTCAGGCCTCCTCGAGCGTGCACAGCAGCGGATGCTGGTGCTCGCGCGAGAAGCTGGTCACCTGCGACACTTTGGTCTCCGCGATTTCGTATGTAAAGACTCCGCATACCCCTTTGCCACGGGTATGCACCTCCAGCATGACCCGCGTGGCCATCTGCCGGTCCATGGCGAAGAACCGCTCCAGCACCTCAACCACGAATTCCATCGGCGTGTAATCGTCGTTGAGCAGAATCACCCGGTAGAGCGGCGGCTCGGCCGTCTCCGGTGGCGACTCCTCGACGACGACGCCGGTATCGGGGCGAGTAGATTGCCTGTGCTCCGTCACCTCTTGACCGCCCCGTCACGAACGCGCCGCACATGCGCAGCATCGGTGCCATCCAAAGTCTAATCCAGTGTAGAGCGCGGTTGCATCTACGCATTCGGCACCCGCCGCCGGCCGCACGGCCGCACGGCTGTCGGCAACGGGCGACGCCGGGAACCAAAAGAATTCTGCCGAAACAAACGCTTGAGAGCGCCTGCAAGCGCGCCGTATGATGTCACGTTTGGGGGCTCCTCCGGAGCTTGACTCGTGAGTACCACTGCCGGAAACGATCCGCTCCTGTCTGCCCGTGCCCTGGGACGCTTCGCCAGCGAGCGCGGCGCACAGCTGGTCGTGCTGGCGCTGATCATCGGCCTCGGCCTGGACAGCGCCCTGATCCTGACCCGTGCCCTCAGCGCGGGCGCACCACTGCCGGCGGCCTCTCCCGCCAACACCCTGCCCTTCGGCCCGCGCAGCCACAACCCGCAGCTGCTGCTGGCGCAGGTGGTGGACGCGCACCTGTTCGGGGCCGCGCCCTTGCCGGCCGGCGCCAATGCCCCGCCGACCACGCTGCCACTGATCCTCACCGGGGTGATCGCCGATCCGAGATATCCGACCCGTGGTCAGGCCATCATTGGGTCGAGCGCGGCCAATGCCAAGCTTTATTCGGTGGGCGCCGCGATCAGCGGCGGCGCGCACTTGCATGCCGTATACCCCGACAGGGTGCTGCTCGAGCGCAATGGCGCGCTCGAGACCCTGCGGCTGCCGCGCACCCCGCTTGCCGGCGCCGCCTACCTGCCGCCGCAGGCGGGCGCTGAGGCGCTGAGCGACCGCAATGCGTCGGTGCTGGCGGGGCTGCTGCGCGCACAACCGGTCTTCAGCGCGGGCAAGCTCTCCGGCTACCGCATCTTCCCCGGCGGCGAGCGCGGCCTGCAGGCGTTCACGCAGCTCGGGCTGCGGCCCGGCGACCTGGTCACGGCGATCAACGGCACCAACCTGGATGACCCCACGCGCGCGCTGGAGGTGCTGCAGACCCTGTCGAGCTCGGGCAGCGCCTCGGTGACCGTGACGCGCAATGGTGCGCCGCTCGAGGTGAATCTCAACCTCGCCAACCTGAGCGGCGAGGAGCAGGATGGCGACAGCGGCCAGGCGGCCGGCCCGGCGCCGATGCCGTCGATCGGACCGACGATCCGGCGACGTCCGTTCGCTTATCCCGGCCAGCCGGCCGAATAGCCGGCGAATGCCGAACAGTCCTCAGACGCCGCATTCGGGCCCGGGTAGCCTGAGAAACGAGTCTGTTAACCGACCTGTCAAATGCCTGAAATCGCCTACGCCCAGCATGGCGGCAACTGCCTCGCACCCGCCCGTGCCGGCCCGGCCCAATGGGCAGGAACCGTTGTGATGTCGCACAAACTGACCGCCGCCCGCGCGCCCTCGCGGCGAGGCCGGCTCGTATGGCTTGCGGCCGCGCTGGCGGGCGCCTCGCTGCTGACGTGCGCCGCGGCGCTGGCGCAATCCGCCGATCCGGCGGCCTCGCAGGGCGCCGCGCCCGTCGGCAACCCCACCTGTCACCCGAACGACGGACAGCGCGTCACGGTGAACTTCAAGGACGCGGACATCACGCAGATCATCGAAGAGGTCAGCATGGTGACCTGCAGGAGCTTCATCGTCGACCCGCGCGTGCGCGCCCAGGTGACGATGCTGTCCTCCACGCCCATGACGCCCGACGAGTTCTACCAGGCGTTCCTCGCGATCCTGCAGGTGCACGGCTTCGTCGCCATTCCCGACGGGCCGGTCGTGAAGGTCGTGCCCGACGCCAACATGCGCCAGTACCCCTCGATCGACCTGCCCGAGCACGTCAGCGCCACCTCCGATGAGGTGGTGACGCAGGTACTGGCGGTCAAGAACCTCTCCGCCGCGCAGCTGGTGCCGGTGCTGCGGCCGCTGATGCCGCAGAACGCGCAGCTCTCGGCCGTCACCGGCGCGAACATCCTCATCATCTCCGACCGCGCCAGCAACGTGAACCGCATGATGCGCATCATTCAGCGCATCGACCAGATCGGCAACCCCGACTTCGACGTGATGACGCTGCAGAGCGCCACCGCGGACGACACCGCGCGCGTGCTCAACTCGCTGCTGTCGCAGAGCGAGGCGGGCACGGGTGTGAAGATCGTCGCCGACGATCGCTCCAACAGCATCATCGTCAGCGGCGACCCGGCCGTGCGCCTGCGCGTGCGCGCCCTCATCGCGCAGCTGGATACGCCGGTGCAGACCGGCACCACCACCCAGGTACGCTACCTGCGCTACTCCGACGCCACCGATCTGGCCACGCGCCTGAAGGAGCAGATGTCCAGCGGCAACGCCGCCGGCGGGGCCCAGGCGGGGCCGCGCCAGTTCAACGTGCAGCCCATTCCCAACGCCCAGGGCACCACCGCGCCCCTGGGCGCAACGCCCACCTCCGCCATGCAGGCGGGACCGGCGACCATCTCGCTGGCCGGCGGCCAGGCGACGATCTGGGCCGACAAGGACACCAACGCGCTGGTCATGACGGCCGATGCGCGCACCATGCGCGCGCTCAACGCCGTGATCGACAAGCTCGACATCCGCCGCCCGCAGGTGCTGGTGCAGGCGATCATCGCCGACGTGGCGGTCGACAAGACCGTGGACCTGGGCATCAACTGGGCGGCCTACGGCTCCAACAACATCGCGCTCGGCGGCTTCATCTCCCCGGTCGCGGGCTCCTCGATCATCGACCTGTACAACGACGTCGAGGGCGGCGCCACCGCGCTGTCGAGCAACCAGCCCACCGGCGCAACCTTCGGCATCGGCAAGCTGTCCGCCAGCGGCGCCGACATCGCACTGATGCTGCGCGCCCTGAAGGGCGATGCGCGCACCAATATCATCGGCACCCCCTCGATCGTCACGCGCGACAACCAGGAAGCCAAGATGGAGGTCGCCGAGGAGGTGCCCTTCCTGACCGGCCAGTACAGCACGGTGAACGGCACCGGCAGCGCGTTCCAGACCATCCAGCAGGAGGACGTGGGCACGCTGCTGGACGTGACGCCGACGATCAACGAGGGCAACGTGGTGCTCCTGAAGGTGAGCGTCGAGAGCTCCAGCCTCTCGAGCAGCGCCTCGGGCGTCGCCGGCGACCCCATCACCAACAAGAACACCATCACCACCAACGTGCTGATCAACGACGGCGGCACGCTGGTGCTCGGCGGCCTGATCCAGGACAGCGTCACCAACAACGAGCAGTCGGTGCCGTTCCTCAGCAGCATTCCGCTGCTCGGGGAGCTGTTCCGCACGCGCAACAACGAGAAGACCAAGCAGGATTTCCTGATCTTCCTGCAGCCGCGCATCCTGCGCGACGATCAGACGGCGCTCATCGAGACCGACGCCAAGTACAACTACATGCGTAACGAGCAGCGCACGGTGGCGCACGACCCCGCGCTGCTGCCGCTCGCGCCCTATGAGCCCGTGGATCCGTTGCCGCCGATCGTCAACGGCAAGATCGGCCCCATGTTCGGTGCGGGCCCGCCCCCGGGCGGGATCAGGACCGCCCCCGCCGTCCCCGCCGCCCCCGCCGTCCCCGCCGGTGCGGGCGGCACGGGCGGAGCGACGCCTTGAACGCGACGCCACGGCCCGCGCCCACGCCGGGCGGGCGGGCGCCCGCGCCGCGCCGCGCCGAGGCGGCGGGCACGCGGCCCGGCGCCCCGCCGCCGGGGGGCTCGCGCCTCGCGGGCACGTCCGGCACGGCGGCCGCCCCGGCCCGCGCCTCGGTCGGCGCCACCACCGACTCCTCGACCGACTCCCCGGCCGGCTCCGCGACCGGCACACCGGGCGACACGCGCCTGCCGTTCGCGTTCGCGCGCCGTCACGGGGTGCTGGTGTGCGGCATCACCGACGGCGTGGCCGAATGCGTCTATCGCGAGCCCGCCTCGCCCATGGCGATCGCGGAGGCGCGCCGCTTCCTGCGCGTGCCGCTGAAGCTGACGGCGGTGCCGGCCGAGAGCTTCGATGAGCTGCTGCGCAAGACCTATGAAGGCGGCAACAACGAATCGATGCAGCTCGGCCTCGAGGACGGCACCGATCTTGCGCACCTGGCGCAGGACCTGCCCGAGCAGGCCGATCTGCTGGAGAGCGACGATGATGCGCCCATCATCCGCCTGATCAATGCGCTGCTGACGCAGGCGATCCGCGAGAACGCCTCGGATATTCACATCGAGCCGTTCGAGAATCGGCTGGTCGTGCGCTTTCGCGTCGACGGTATCCTCCGGGAGGTCCTGCAATCCAAGCGTGGCGTGGCGCCGCTGGTGGTGTCGCGCATCAAGGTCATGTCCAAGCTGGACATCGCCGAGAAGCGCCTGCCGCAGGACGGGCGCATCAGCCTGCGCATCGCGGGACGCGCCGTGGACGTGCGCGTCTCGACCATCCCCTCGGGGCACGGCGAGCGCGTGGTGCTGCGCCTGCTGGACAAGCAGGCCGGGCGGCTGGAGCTCGGCGCGCTCGGCATGCAGCCCGATACGCTGCGCCTGCTCGATGAGCTGATCCACAAGCCGCACGGCATCCTGCTGGTCACCGGACCGACCGGCTCGGGCAAGACCACCACGCTGTACGCGGCGCTCGAGCGCCTCAACGACAACACCAGCAACATCATGACGGTCGAGGATCCGATCGAGTACTACATCGACGGCATCGGCCAGACGCAGGTCAACACCAAGGTGGAGATGACCTTCGCGCGCGGGCTGCGCGCGATCCTGCGCCAGGATCCGGACGTGGTGCTGGTCGGGGAGATCCGCGACCTGGAGACCGCGCAGATCGCCGTGCAGGCGAGCCTCACCGGACATCTGGTGCTCTCCACGCTGCACACCAACACCGCCGCGGGCGCGCTCACCCGCCTGCGCGACATGGGCATCGAGCCCTTCCTGCTGTCCTCGAGTCTCATCGGGGTGCTGGCACAGCGCCTGGTGCGCGTGCTCAATCCCCAGACACGTCAGCCCTTCACCGCCGGGGAGTACGAGCGGCGGCTGCTCGGGCTGACGCCCGAGGAGCCCTCCCCGGTGATGTACCGCCCGGGACGCGACGCGGGCGGCGGCTATCATGGCCGCACCGGCATCTACGAGCTGATCGTCATCGACGACACGCTGCGCACCATGATCCACGACGGGGTGAGCGAGCACGAGATCGAGCGCTACGCGCGCAAGTTCACCCCCTCGATCCGCGAGGACGGCCTGGCCCGCGTGCTCAAGGGCGAGACCACCGTCGAAGAGGTGCTGCGCGTCACGCGCGAGGATTAGCCGGGCCGTGACATCGACGCAGCAGTACCGCCCGTAGCCGGCCGCCGTGGGGGCGTTCGAATACACCGCTCTGGACTCGCTGGGGCGCTCGCGCAAGGGCGTCATCGAGGGCGACACCGCGCGTCACGTACGCAGCCTGCTGCGCGAGCGCCAGCTGCTGCCGGTGACGATCGAGGAGGTCGCGCAGCAGGAGTCGCGCCGCCAGCAGCGCTCCGGACTGAGCTTCAGGCGCGGGGTGTCCTCGGCGGACCTCGCGCTGTTCACGCGCCAGCTCTCCACGCTGGTGCGCGCCGGACTGCCGCTCGAGGAGGCGCTGCTCGCCGTGTCGCAGCAGACCGAAAAGCCGCGCGTGCAGAGCATCGTGCTGGGCGTGCGCGCCAAGGTGGTCGAGGGGCACACGCTCGCTGCCGGCCTCACGGACTTTCCGCGCATCTTTCCGGAGATCTATCGCGCCACGGTGTCGGCCGGCGAGCAGTCCGGACACCTCGACAACGTGCTCGAGCGGCTCGCCGACTACACCGAGAACCGCGAGCAGATGTACCAGAAGGTCATGGGAGCGCTGCTCTATCCGATCGTGCTGACCGTCATGTGCTTCGGCATCGTCTCGGTGCTGCTCACCTATGTGGTGCCGAAGGTCGTGGACGTATTCCAGTCCAGCCACGCGCAGCTGCCCCTCCCCACCATCATTCTCGTGAGCGTCAGCGGCTTTCTGCAGCACAACGGGCTGTACCTGCTGGCCGCCCTGGTGGTGGTGTTCTTCATCGGCAAACGCGCGCTGCGGGTGCCGTCCAATCGCCGCCGCTTTCAGCAGCTGCTGCTGAATCTGCCGCTCTTCGGGCGCATCCTGCGCGGTTTCAACACGGCGCGCTTCACGCGCACCCTGAGCATCCTGACCGCGAGCGCCGTGCCGGTGCTCGACGCGCTGCGCATCGCCGGGGAGGTGATCACCAACCTGCCGATGCGCGCTGCGGTCACCGAGGCCACCGCGCGCGTGCGCGAGGGCGCGCCCATCGGCCGCTCGCTCGCGGCCAGCCGGCTGTTCCCGCCGATGACCGTGCACCTGATCTCCAGCGGCGAGTCGAGCGGGGAGCTCGAGACCATGCTCGAGCGTGCCGCCACCAATCAGGAGCGCGAGCTCGAGGCGCTGCTCGGAGCGCTGATGGGGCTGCTCGGCCCGCTGCTGATCATCGCCATGGGCCTGTTCGTGATGGGCATCGTCTTTGCAATGTTGTTGCCAATCTTCGAGCTCAACGAGCTGATTCATTGATCGGCGAGGCGTCGGCGGGAAAAAATTTCAGTTCCGTCAGCCAGCTCACGGAATCGGCGCCGGCGGTCGTTGCATCCATGGATGTTTCGCATTATTTTCGCGCGGTCGCGACAACGGACATCATCAGCTGACGCACCCATGGGCGCCAATCCGGATTCCGACGAATTCGATGAAGACGATGGCGACGAGATCGCCCCCGAAGAGGAGGAGCTGGACCTCGCGCGCGCCATCAAGGACATGGACATCGCCAAGCGCCGCGGCGAGCGGGTCGGTGAGCCGGCCTGGCGCCGCCTCGAGCAGCGTCTCGAGCAGCGTCGCACGGCCGAGCAGATCAGCGACTTCGAGGATTATGACGTCGGGCTGCCCGATGAGGGCCCGGCGGGCCCGGTGGACGGGGCGGGCAAACCCGGGCCGCGCAAGTAGATCGCGGCGCGCGCTACGAGCGGCGCGAGCGGCGCGAGCGGCGCGGCCCGCAGCGCCGGCGAATGCGGCAGGCCGCTGCCACGGCCGGCGAGGCGCTCAGGGGCCGTCGTTGCCCGAGACGCCCGCCGCGCCCGCGCGCGCCGCCACGCCCCGCCGCAGCACCCCCACCACCACGCCCTCGATGAGCAGCGACTGCTCCCTGAGGTCCACGCGGATCGGCTCGAACGCGGCATTCTCGGGCAGCAGCCACGCGATGCTGCCCTCCTGCCGATAGCGCTTGACCGTCACCTCGTCCTCCAGGCGCGCCACCACGATCTGGCGGTTGCGGATCTCGCTGGTGCGGTGGACCGCCACGAGATCACCATCCAGAATGCCCGCATCGCGCATGCTCATGCCGATGACTTTCAGCAGATAATGCGGGCGCGGCGAAAATATCGACGCGTCGATGCGCAGGTGCTCGGAGATATTCTCCTCGGCGAGGATCGGCCGGCCCGCGGCCACGCGCCCCACCAGCGGCAGACCGAGCTGCTCGCGCATCGTGTCGGCCAGGCGGATGCCGCGCGAGGTGCCGGGCAGCAGCTCGATCACCCCCTTGCGAGCGAGCACGCGCAGGTGCTCCTCGGCGGCGTTGGGCGAGCGAAAGCCGAGCTTGGCGGCGATCTCCGCGCGGGTCGGGGGCATGCCGCTCTCGTGGATGCTGCGCTGGAGGAAGCGCAGCACGCGTGTCTGGTTGGGCGTCAGATCGGACATATGTAATTATATACAGTAACGCCGCATGCCAGGCAAGTCCTCCCGCGATGGTGCTGCCCGCGATGACGTCGACGTCGACGTGGCGGTCATCGGCGCCGGGCACAACGGGCTCGTGGCCGCGGCCTATCTTGCGGCCGCGGGGCTGTCGGTGACGCTGTTCGAGCGTCGCGAGGTGATCGGAGGCGCGGCGGTCACCGAGGAGTTCGCGCCCGGCTTTCGCAACTCCACCGCCAGCTACACGGTCAGTCTGCTGCACCCGCGGGTGATGCGCGAGCTGCATCTCGCCGCACATGGGCTCAGCATCGTGCCGCGCCCGATGCAGAACTTCCTGCCGCTGCCCGATGGCACGGCGCTGTGCGCGCCGGCCGACCCGGCTGCGCTCGCCGTGCAGGTCGCGCGCCGCAGCGCGCGGGATGCCGAGCGACTGCCCGCCTGGCAGCGCCAACTGGGTGAAGCGGTCGAGCTGCTGCGCGATCTGGCGCTGCAGACACCACCCACGGACCTCGCGCGCTGGCCCGATCTGTGGCGGCTGCTGCGCTGGGGCGGGCGACTGCGCCGCCAGCCGCTGGCGCGCCAGCGCGCGCTGTTCGAGCTGTGCACGCGCAGCGCCGGGGACATACTCGATGCCTGGTTCGAGAGCGACGCGCTCAAGGCGCTGTTCGGCTTCGACGCCGTCGTCGGCAGCTACGCCAGTCCGTATTCCCAGGGCAGCGGCTACGTGCTCCTGCACCACGCGTTCGGCGAGCTGCACGGGCAGCGCGGCGTGTGGGGTCACGCGATCGGCGGCATGGGCGCGATCACTCAGGCGATGGCAGCCGAGGCGCGGCGGCTGGGTGCGCGCATCGAGACCGGCCAGGCCGTGCAGCGCGTGCAGGTGCGCGATGGGCGCGCCTGCGGCCTGCAGCTCGCCGACGGCCGCTGCGTGCGCGCGCGTATCGTCGCCGCCAACGTCAATCCGAAGCTGCTCTATCTACAGCTCATCGACCCGCAGCAGCTGCCGAGCGAATTCGTCGCGGCAATGCGACGTTATCGTTGCGCGTCCGCCACATTTCGCATGAATGTCGCACTCTCCGAGCTGCCGAACTTCACGGCCGCGCCCACCGACTCGAGCCTGCGCGGCGCACCCGGGGCTCATCTGGGGGCGGGCATCATCATCGCGCCCTCGCTGGGATACATGGACCGCGCGTTCGCCGAGGCACGCCTGCAGGGCCACTCCGGCGCACCGATCATCGAGCTGCTGATACCCAGCACCCTCGACGATTCGCTGGCGCCACGCGGCGCGCACGTCGCCAGCCTGTTCTGTCAGCACTTCGCACCCGAGCTGCCGCAGGGCCGCCCCTGGGCGAGCGCGCGCGACTGCATGGCCGACCTGATCATCGACACGGTCAGCTGCCATGCGCCCAACTTCCGGCGCGCCGTCATCGCGCGCAGTGCGCTCTCGCCCGCCGATCTGGAGGAACGCTTCGGTCTGGTGGGCGGAGATATCTTTCACGGCGCACTCGGGCTCGATCAGCTGTGGGCCGCCCGCCCGGTGCTCGGCTACGGGGATTACCGCTCCCCGCTGCGCGGCCTGTACCTGTGCGGTTCGGGCGCTCACCCCGGAGGGGGTGTGACCGGATTGCCGGGTCACAACGCCGCACGCCGGATCCTTCGGGACTGGCCGACCCTGCGCCGCGCGCGCCGGCATGCCGCCGCAGCGCTCGCGCCGCGCGCATGAGTGCACGGGCATGCGCCGCGGGCCGATCCGCGCCATTCGCTCGCATCGCCGGCCGGCGCGGCACGCCGCGCGCACACGGCGCACGTCCGCTTAGAGCTCGCCGCGGCATGCGACACACCGCGCGCGGCTGCGCTGCCTCGCGCGGCTGCACTGCCTTAAGGATACGTTAAGGAACGCGCCTGAAGGTTGGTTCGGCATTGCCGGCACGCTATCCTGTCAGGGGCTTCCGACAGGGCCTATGCTGGCTTACTATTGCATTTGTAGGTCAAATTTGGTCAAGTTGCAGCCTCGCAATAGCGCCCGGTAGGAAAGCGGTGCGATGCGGATCCAACCGTTCAAGCAAAGGGGACTCGAATGAACAAGACAATCGTCGTGAAGCTGGCGACCGTGGCGGCGGTCATTGCGCTCGCCGGCTGCACGGACCTCAAGCCCATACAGGACCAGCTCGACGCCCTGAAGACGCAGGTCAATCAGCTGCAGCAGGACGTGAACGCAGCCAAGACCTCCGCCGACAGCGCCGCTCGTGCCGCGGACGCTGCGCAGAGTGCCGCCAACCAGGCAGCGCAAGCCGCCAGTGCCGCGCAGAGCACCGCCAACCAGGCGCTGTCAGCCGCTCAGGCCGCGCAGTCGTCGATCGACGCGACCAACGAGAAGATCAACCGCATGTTCAAGCGGTCGGTATCGAAGTAGCGCAAGACGTCTGGTCCACGGCAAGAACGACGCCGCGCGATGCGCGGCGTTTTCTTCAGTAGCGCAGCAGCGCCGAGCCCCAGGTCAGCCCGCCACCCAACGCCTCGAGCAGCAGCAGATCCCCGCGTCGGATGCGTCCGTCGCGCGTGCCGCTGTCCAGCGCCAGCGGCACCGAGGCGGTGGAGGTGTTGCCGTGATCCTGGATGGTCACGATGACGCGCTCGAGCGGCAGCCCGAGCTTCTTCGCGGTCGCCTGGATGATGCGGTAATTGGCCTGGTGTGGCACGAGCCAGTCGATCGCCGAGCGATCCAGATGATTGACGGCCAGCGTCTCATCGACGATGCGTCCGAGCAGCGTCACGGCGACCTTGAACACCTCGGCGCCGTGCATGCGCACGTAGTCCAGCGGCGGCAGACCGTTCGGCGCCGGACCGGGCGCCGCTCCGCGCGCCGGTCCTCCGGTGCAGTAGAGCAGGTGCTGATAGCTGCCGTCGGCGTGCAGGTGCGTGGAGAGGATGCCGGGCTCGTGCGAGGGGGCGAGCACCACGGCGCCCGCCCCGTCGCCGAACAGGATCGCGGTGCTGCGATCGTCGTAGTCGGTGATGCGCGAGAGCACCTCCGAGCCCACCACCAGCGCGCAGCGTGAGTCTCCGGCGCGCACGAACTTGTCGGCGATGGCCAGCGCATAGATGAAGCCGCTGCAGGCGGCCTCGAGGCTGAAGGCCGGCGCGCCGCGGCATCCGAGTCGTGCCTGCAGCAGCGTGCCCGCGTTGGGAAACACCAGATCCGGAGTGGTGGTGCCCACGGCGATCAGATCCACCTCCGCGGGCTGCACACCCGCCGCCGCCAGCGCAGCGCGCGCCGCATGCTCGGCCATGTCGGTGTTGGATTGCCCCTGCGCGATGATGTGGCGGCGTTCGATGCCGGTGCGCTCGCGGATCCAGGCATCGCTGGTATCCATGCGCTTCTCGAGATCGAAATTCGTCAGCACCCGTTCCGGCAGGTAACTGCCGGTACCGACGATCCGGGAATACACGCGCGTGCCTGTCGGGGGCGCTGGCGGTTATTCCTGTGTGTCCGGCTCGGCTGGCTTCTCGAGCACGCGCCTGCCGCGATAGAACCCATCGGGTGTCACGCGGTGACGCAGATGCTGCTCGCCGGACTGTGGGTCGATCGACAGCGCCGGCGTGCCGATCGCGTCGTGCGAGCGATGCATGCCGCGCCGGGAAGGCGTCTTGCGGCTTTTCTGAACGGCCATGATCCTGAACTCCTGGTGCGGTCGCGTGACCGACTCGATTGAATGAACCCCTGCTCGAACCCGCCGCCCGACGATCGGCAGGCGTCGGTCACACAGCCGTCGAACAACTGTAAACGCCTCCCGCCGTCCTCGCCATCCCTCACTCGCGCCTGCCGCGCTCGAGCAGCGCGCGCAGCTCCGCGAACGGCCGGGCCGTCGCCGCCTGGGTGACGCCCGCCGCCTCCATGGCGCGCAGCGTGGCGGGCGGCTCGATCGCGACCCGCGGCGCGAGCGGCTGACATCGAGCCGGCGGCGCGTGCAGCGGCACGATCGGCAGCGCCAGCAGCAGCTCCTCGGCCGCCAGAGCCTCCAGCATCAGCCGTCCCTCGGGCGCCAGGAAAGTCTCCCAACCCGCCGGCGCCTGCTCGGCCTGCTGCGCCGATTCGACGATCAGCACGGGCGAGCGGGCATCGATACGCAACTGCATCGGAGCGAGGCAGCGCTGGCAGGTCGCACCGAGCTGCGTTTGCAGCTCGACCTGGGCCATCGCGTAACCCTGCTCGCGCCCGAAACACAGGCGCGCATGCACCTGTGCTGCGCCGGCCAGGTACTCCGCCGGCAATCCCGGCAGCTCGGCGAGCGCGAGGCTCAGCTCGAAAACCGCCCGCGAGTCGGCGAGCTTTCTGACGTCACGTGGCTTCGACGCGCACATGGGCGCGCGTATGATAGGTTCGCCGGTGAGGCAAGTCAAAGATCATCTGCGCGGCAACTGTTTGATTCAGCGCCCTATTTCACCCGCCCCTGTGGAGCTGATTCTGGCTTCCGGGTCCCCCTACCGGCGAGCCCTGCTCTCGCGGCTCGGGCTCGATTTCCTCACCGAGACGCCCGGTGTGGACGAGGCGCCCACGCCGCAGCTGCCCGCCCCCGAGCGCGCGCAGCACCTGGCGTTCGCCAAGGCTGCCGCCGTGGCCGGGGCGCATCCGCACGCCACCATCATCGGCAGCGATCAGGTCGCGCTCTGCAAGGGCGAGGTGCTCGAGAAGCCGGGCAACGCGGCGCGCTGCCGCGAGCAGCTGCACTGGGCTTCCGCCGCCACGGCGAGCTTCTATACCGCGGTGAGCGTACAGCAGCCCGACCGCGCCCGGTTGCTGCAGTTCATCGACTGCACCACCGTGCATTTCCGCACGCTCAGCGCAGCGGAGATCGAGCGTTACATCGCCGCCGAGCGGCCCTGGGACTGCGCCGGCGGCTTTCGCTGCGAGGGTTTGGGAATCAGCCTGTTCACGCGCATCGTCACCGAGGACCCGACCGCACTCATCGGCCTGCCGCTGATCGGTCTGTCGCGCGTGCTGCGTGAGCTCGGCTTCGAGCTGCCGTGACGCGCACCGGCGTGCGGGGAGATGAACGTCCCTGTTCGTGCTGCTCTCCCTGGCGATCCGATCATACGCAGCGCTGGCGCCAGCGGTCAGTCATGCGTTCGGGTGACATGCAGCCGATCGCGCGCGCGGCAGGCGCGGCTAACATGCCGGTCATGTCTTCGGGTGACAATGAGCGCGACGCCCCGGACGGCTTGTTCACATAAGATGTCGCGCGGCCTGCCCGGGTTCAGGGATGGAGAGTGCTCATGGATCGGGGAATCGCGCGGTTCTCGAATCACGAGCTGCGCCGGTTGCGCCGGCCATGAGCATCCGGGTGGCGGTCCTGGAAGACGACGCCACCTTGCGCGCGCTCTACGCAGGGTTGATCAGCGGCGCGGCGGACATGCGGCTCGCGTGGGCGGTGGGCACGCTCGCCGAGGCGCGCGCCGCGCTCGAGCGCACCGCTCCGGACGTGCTGCTGGCGGACCTCGGGCTGCCCGACGGCAGCGGCCTGACGCTGATCGGTGCGACCAAGCGACACTATCCCGCCTGCGAGATCATGGTGGTCAGCGTATTCGGCGACGAGGAGAACGTGGTGGCGGCCATCGAGGCCGGAGCCACCGGGTATCTGCTCAAGGATGCGCTGGCGAACTGGTTCCTCAACACCATCCGCGAGCTGCACGCCGGGGGCTCACCGATCAGTCCGAGCATCGCGCGCATCCTGCTCGGGCGTGCGCGCCGTCATGCGGCCGACCCCGCGGGCGCGGACGCACCGGGGGCGGACATGCCGGGGGCGGACACGCCGGGGGCGGACACGCCGGGCGCGGCCCGTGGCCCGGGCGATCTGGCCGAGCGCGAGCTGCAGATTCTTTCGCTGGTCGCCAAGGGGTTCAATTTCCCGGAGATCGGCCAGCTGCTGTCGATCTCCACCAATACGGTCAAGACGCACGTCTATCGGATCTATCGTAAACTGAGCGTGCATTCGCGCGGCGAGGCGGTGTTTGAGGCGAAGAAGCTCGGCCTGCTGGATTTCTAGCGCGCTGTTGACCGGCACCCTCGCAGTCTTCGGAGCGCCTGCGGTCCCGGCACAGACACATCCGCTGCAGGCGTCCGCGCCTGCCGGCACCACTCCGGTATTGCGATTGCTGCACGCCGAGTATCTGCCGGACTGGTGCGCGCAGGCGCCGCCGCCGTCCGGCGCGCGCGGCATCGCGGTGCGCCTGCCGGTGATCCTCGACGCCGCGAACAGCCACCCCTGCGCCACGGGAGCGCAGTGGAAACGCCTGACCTTCCGGTTGCCGGTCCAGCCCAACGCCCACTATGCGGTTTATCTGATCCACGCCGAGCCCGAAAGCGCCGTGTACGTGAACGGCAACTACCTGGGCGCCTACCCGGGATTTGACGACCCGAGCAGCCGCAGCTGGAATTATCCGCTGTACCTGCCGCTGCCGACCGCGCTGCTGCACGCCGGGGGCGCGCCGGATGAGCTGCTGATCGAATCGCGTGCGCAGGGCAGCGGCTACAGCCAGGTCGGGCCGGTGTGGGTGGGAGACAGCCTGGCGTTGAACGCCGCCTACGCGCGCCAGTTGTGGTTGCGCGTGATCGGCGTGGAGGTCGTCAGCCTGCTGGTCGGTCTGATCGGGCTGTTCACGCTGCTGCTGTGGCTGCGACGGCGGCACGAGACGATCGTCGGCCTGTTCGCGCTCAGCTGCGGCATCTGGATCGTACGCAACACACAGTTCTTCGTCATCCGCGAATACTCCCCGTTCTACTTCGCATTGATCACGGACGCGGCCCTGTTCTGGCTGGTCGCGGTGCTCTACTCGCTGTGCTTCCGCATCATGGAGCTGCGCTCGCGCTGGTTTGAGCGCAGCCTGTACCTCTATGCCCTGCTGATCACCGTGACGATGTGGAGCGCCGGTCCGCACTACAAGCCCCTCGCGACGACCATCGGCTACGCCCTGCTGATACCCAGCGGAGTGGTGTTCCAGTTCTATCTGACGCGCGAGACCTGGCGCTCACCCTCGGTGCTGCGCTGCCTGCTGTGGCTCGCGGCGATCGTCAGCACCGCGACCGGCGGCTACGACCTGCTGCTGATGATGAATCTGCTGCCCTGGCGCGACGGCTATCTGATGCCCTACAGCGCGTTGTTCTACGCGCTCACCGTCGGCTGGGCGCTGGTCGACCGGTTCGTGAAGACCCACAATCAGTACGAGCAGCTGAACATCGAGCTCGAGGCGCGCGTGCGCCAGCGCGAGCGCCAGCTCGCCGGGCACTATGCGCGCACGGCGCATCTCGAGAGCGAGCAGGCGGTGGCCGCCGAGCGCGCTCGCATCCTGCGCGACATGCACGATGGCCTCGGACTGCATCTGATCTCGGCACTGCGGCTGATCGACCACGGCGAGCCCTTGCCGCAGCCGCCGCTGCGCGCGCAGCTGGCCGCCGTGCTGAGCGACGCGATGGATGAGCTGCGCATCGCGATCGATTCGATCAAGCCGAGCGCCCGGGACCTGCTGGTCATGCTCGGCAATCTGCGCTACCGGCTCGAGCCGCGCCTGAGCGCCGCCGGCATCAGCCTGCACTGGCAGGTCGATGACGGCGCGGACATCGCGCGCCTGACGGCCACGCAGGTCGTCGAGGTGACGCGCATCGTGCAGGAGCTGTGCACCAATGCGATGAAGCACTCGCGCGCGAGCGACATGTTCCTGCGCATCGAGGGGCTGCCGGGCGAACGCATCCGCATCACCGTCACCGACAACGGCGTGGGTTTCGACACCACGCGCGAGCTTCCCGGGGAGGGACTGAGCAATATCCGCCGCCGCGCCGCCAACCTCGGAGCGGCGCTGCTGCTGCACTCCGAGCCCGGCCATACACAGACGGCGGTGACCCTGGCGCTCGCCCCCGGCCTCGCCGCGGCGGGCCTACCGCCCGCGACGGTCGCGCCGGCCAGGCCGCTCGCGGACGCCGCCGCCGAGCTCGGCGGATAGCCGGCCGCCGCCGGCCACCGGGGAGAGCCGCTCGAGCAGCCCGCGCAGCTCGGCCGGCAGCGGCGCGCTGAAGCTCTGCTCCGCGCCGCTGTCGGGCCAGACGAACGAGCAGGTGTGCGCATGCAGGAACATGCGCCTCAGGCCCAGCGCACGCAGCTGCGCGTTCAGGGAGGGGTCACCGTATTTGTCATCGCCGGCGATCGGGTGGCCGGCGTGCGCCGCGTGCACGCGGATCTGATGCGTGCGACCGGTGTGCAGCGTCGCCTCGAGCAGCGAGGCGCACGCTCCATAATGCTCGATGAGACGGAACTCGGTGAGCGCCGGCTTGGCCGCGCGAGCGCCGCCGCGTCCGGCAGCCCCGCCGCGTCCGGCGGCCCCGCCGCGTCCGGCGGCCCCGCCGCGGCCGGCGGCCCCGCCGCGTCCCACCCCTCCGGCGCGTTCTGCCCCGGCGCGCGCCACGCGCACCGTGCGCTCCCCGCCCACGCGCAGATCCGTGCGCAGCGGCGCATCGATGTGGCGGTGACCGAGCTGCCAGCGGCCGGCGACCAGCGCCAGATAACTCTTGCGGACCTCTGCCTCGCGCAGCAGCGCGTGCAGCGCACGCAGCGCCGAGCGGCGCCGGGCAACCAGCAGGATGCCGCTGGTGTCGCGATCGAGCCGATGCGCGAGCTCCAGGGTCTCCTGCGGACGCGAGGCGCGCAGCGCCTCGATGACCCCGAAGGACACGCCGCTGCCGCCGTGCACGGCGAGCCCCGCCGGCTTGTCGAGCACCAGCAGCCGCTCATCGGCGTGAATGATGCAGGCCTCGACGACTCGGATCAGCCCGGCGGACACAGAGCCCGCGGCCCCGGCAGCCGCGCCGTTCGTGCCGGGCGAGGCCCCGCCGCTCGCCGCGGCGGCGGCGCGCACCGGCGGCAGGCGCAACCGGTCGCCGGCGACGAGGCGCCGGTCGGGGCCGGCGCGATGTCCGTTCACGCGCACCTCGCCGCGGCGGATCAGGCGGAACAGGCGGCTGCGCGGCACGCCCGGCAGCAGCTGCGCGAGCGTCCTGTCGAGCCGCTGGCCCTGATGCTCGGGGCCGATCTCGACCTGGCGCACCGCGGAGCGGGAGCTCGCCGCGGGGGCAGTCGCCGAGGTTGACGTTCGCGAGTACAAGTGTTTGTTTCCAGTACCGTTCGCCGCTATAATCGACGCGCCGCCGCAGACCGTCCGCCCTCAAACCTTCCAAGGACACGGGCACGCGTCGCGGCGGCAAGCGCGGCTAGCGCCGCATGGTAGTTGGTCCTCGGTATCGAGGCCATCGCACGTGAGTCGGCCGATCCGGTCCGCGCTCGGCTGTCGTAGCTCCCACAGCACGTTCGAGCCCACCAGCGCGCCGCCGGCCAGCGGGTTTCCAGGTCTTCCGAGCACGCCGCCGTGCGGGCGGCGTGCCGCGAGTCGGTATACGGCCACAATGACGCATCATCAGACTCGAGCTTTGAAAATCAGGTGCTCCGCTGCTGCAGGCGGCTCCGCCGACGTGCCCCCCCAAGCGCACGTGGCGGTAACCACGGCCTCTCACCCTTATTCGGCAGAGGCAAATGAAAAGAATGCTAGTGAACGCAACCCAGCCGGAAGAGCTGCGGGTTGCCTTGGTGGATGGTCAGAGGCTCTATGACCTGAGCATCGAGTTACCGTCACGCGAACAGAAGAAGGCCAACGTCTATAAGGCGCGCATCTCGCGTGCCGAGCCGTCCCTCGAGGCGGCGTTCGTCGACTACGGCACGCAGCGGCACGGGTTTCTGCCGCTGAAGGAAATCTCACGGGAGTACTTCCGCGGCCAGCCGCAGAGCGGCGGGCGGCTCAACATCCGTGAGCTGATCGATGAGGGTCAGGAGCTGCTGGTGCAGGTGGAGAAGGAGGAGCGCGGCAACAAGGGCGCGGCGCTCACCACCTACATCAGCCTCGCGGGCCGCTTCCTGGTGCTCATGCCCAACAATCCGCGCGCCGGCGGGGTCTCGCGCCGCATCGAGGGCGAGGACCGCGACCAGATGCGTGAGGTGATGAGCCAGCTGAAGGTGCCCGACGGCATGGGAGCCATCATCCGCACCGCGGGAGTCGGCCGCTCCGTCGAGGAGCTGCAGTGGGATCTGGACAACCTCAGGACGCAGTGGGAGGCGATCGCGGAGGCGGCGCGGGACCGCGCCGCGCCGTTCCTGGTCTACCAGGAGAGCGATGCGGTCACCCGCGCGCTGCGCGACTACCTGACCGACGACATCGGCGAGATCCTGGTCGATGACGAGGGCGCCCACCATAAGGCGCTCGAGTACATGCAGCGCAGCATGCCGAGCGACATTCAGCGGCGCCTGAAGCTGTACGTGGACGATATCCCGCTGTTCACGCGCTACCAGATCGAGAGTCAGATCGAGTCCGCGTATGCGCACAAGGTGCAGCTGCCCTCGGGTGGCAGCCTGGTGATCGACTACACCGAGGCGCTGGTCTCGATAGACATCAACTCGGCGCGCGCCACGCGCGGTGCCGACATCGAGGCGACCGCGCTGAACACCAATCTCGAGGCCGCCGAAGAGATCGCCCGGCAGCTGCGCCTGCGCGACATCGGCGGGCTGATCGTGATCGACTTCATCGACATGGAGTCGCAGAAGAACCAGCGCGAGGTCGAGGACCGGCTGCGCGATGCGAAGCGGATGGATCGCGCGCGCATCCAGATCGGACGGCTGTCGCGTTTCGGTCTGCTGGAGATGTCGCGCCAGCGGCTGCGCCCGAGTCTGGGGGAGTCGAGCCATCTGGTGTGTCCGCGCTGCAATGGCATCGGCAGCATCCGCAGCATCGAATCGCTGGCGCTGTCGATCCTGCGCCTGCTCGGCGAGGATGCACGCAAGGACCGCACCGCGCGTCTGATCGTGCAGGTGCCGGTGGACGTGGCCACCTACCTCATCAACGAAAAGCGCGAGGCGCTGCGCGCGCTCGAGGACAAGAGCCACGTGCAGATGACCATCGTGCCCAATCCGCACATCCAGACGCCGGAATTCTCCATCCGCAGGCTGCGCGACGATGAGGCGCAGCTGCCCGAGAATACGCAGATCAGCTACCAGATGCCCGCGGTTCCCGCGGCGGCCGACCCGATCGAGCGTGAGAAAAAGGCGCCCGCCGAGCCGCCGGCCGTGGCGGCGCTGCTGCCGAAGACCGCCGCGCCCACTCCCGCGATGCCCGGGGTCGCGGCGAGCGGCGGCGAGGCGAGCGCCGAGGTCGCCCACGTGGTGGGCTTCTGGGGTCGCATCAAGCGCCTGTTCGGTGGCGGCGGCGATGGCCCGCAGCCCGCAGCGGCAGCCAGCGCCGGCGAAGCCGCCGCTGCCGGCGCGCCTGGCCCCGGCGGTGCCGCGCCGCGCGGCGCCGCGGCGCATGCCCACAGCGGTGAGCGGCGCGAGTCCGCGCGCGGCCGCGACCCTCATCGACGCGAGCGGCGCGACGAGGTGCACCGCGAGCGCGGCCGTGAGCACGATGGCACACGGCGCGAAGGGCGGCGCGACAGCTTTCGGCGCGACTCAGCCCACCGCGACTCAGCCCACCGCGACTCAGCCCACCGCGAAGCTCGCGATGAGCCGCGCCGCGATGAGCAGCGCCGCGCCGAGCCACGGCGCGAGCTTCCGCCCGCGGGCCCGCAGGAGGGCACGACCGAGGCGGCCGCGCAGGCCGAGCGCGCCGCCGCCGGGTCGCTCGCACCCGGTGCGAGCGTGGCCGCAGCGGGTGCGGCCGGTGCGGACAATTCCTTCGAGCGACCGCGCGCAGAGCGGCGCTCCCGCCGCGGCGGGCGCCGGCGGCGGCGCGGCGGTGGCGGCGGCGGCCGAGACGCCATGGGCGGCGGTGGTCCTGCGCAGGGCGGCGCAGCCGATCACCCCGACAGCGGCTACACCTCGGAGAGCCACTCCGAGGCGAGCCACTCCGAGGCGAGCCACTCCGAGGCGAGCCACCCCGAGGAGGGCCACTTCGACCAGGTCCGCTCCGAGCAGCCGGGCGAGTCGCAGGCCGCGCAGCCGCTGCGCCGCGCCGTCAACTCACACAGCGAGGTCGGCGGCAGCGACGCGGGTGAGGACCACGCTCCCGGCCACGATCCGGAGTCGCAGGCACAGGCACGGCCCCACATCGTGTGGTCATCCGCTCCAGCAGGCTCACAGGACCCTGAGACCGCCGACACGCAGTGGCGCGAGAAGCGCTGAGCGCGCCGGCGGCGGCGGACACACGGCGCCCCAGGGCCGCCCGGCCTCAGGGCCGTCCGACCTCAGCGGCGAGCAGCGCCTCGACCGCGGCGATGTCGGCCGTGGTGTTCACGTCCGGGCCTGGCGCGCACTGCGCCTCGGCGACGCGGATTTCCATGCCGTTCTCGAGCGCGCGCAGCTGCTCGAGCTGCTCGAGCTGCTCGAGCACCCCCGGCGCGAGTTCCGCCAGGCGCAGCAGCGACGCCACACGGTAGGCGTACAGGCCGCGATGGCGGCGGGCGGCCGACGGCGTCACCGGACGCAACGCATCCGCGGGAGCGCTGTCGCGGCTCCACGGAATCGGCGCGCGACTGAAATACAGTGCCCGCTGCTGCGCGTCCGTCACCACCTTGACCACGTTGGGATCCAGCAGCTCCGCCCGTGCCGCAAGCGGCGTGGCGAGCGTGGCGATATCCGCGCCGGCGTGGCGCGCGAGCACGGCCACCACCTGCACGATCAGCGCCGGAGGCAGCAGCGGCTCGTCCCCCTGCACGTTCACCACGATATCCCCCGCATCCCAGCGCTCCTGGCGGGCGATCTCGGCGATGCGGTCCGTGCCCGACAGGTGCGTGGCGGCGGTCATCCGCGCGGTGGCGCCGAAGGCGCGCGCCGCCGCGACGATGCGCTCATCATCGGTGGCGATGAGCAGCTGCCGCGCGCCCGCACCCTGGGCGCGCCGGTGCACCCACTCGATCATCGGACGGCCGAGCAGCGGCAACAGCGGCTTGCCCGGCAGGCGCGTCGAGCCATAGCGCGCCGGGATCACGATGTGGAAGGCCGCGCGATCCCCGGGCACGCGCTCAGCGCTCGAGCAGCGGATCGTCGCTCGAGAGCACGCGCGCCTCGTCCTCGAGCATGATGGGGATGCCGTCGCGGATCGGAAACGCCAGCCGATCGGCGCGGCAGATCAGCAGCCCCTGCTGGCGCTCGTAATGCAGCGGCCCCTTGCAGACCGGGCAGGCGAGGATATCGAGCAGCCGTGCATCCACGGGATCTCTCCGCTTACGTTCACCGCCGCGCGAATTGCACCAGCACCTGACGCAGACGCTCGCGCAGCGCGCGCTCCTGCTCGGGTGGAAAGCTCGCCGCGACCGGCAGGTACCAGGCGTCAACCAGGCCGAACGAGCGACATTTTACCGCATCCTTCTCCGTCATCAGCACCGGCAGCCCGTCCCCGAACGCCAGCTCCTCGCGACGATAGCGGTGGTGGTCGGGAAACGGATGGCTGATCAGCTCGAGCCCCGCGCAGCGCAGCTGCTGAAAGAACCGCTCGGGATCGGCGATCCCGGCGACCGCGTGCACGGCCAGGCGACGGCTCGCGAGGCTTGCGAGTGTCGTTGCCGGCTCGGGCGAGCGCGGCGGGCCCGGCGAGCCGCGCTCCCCCAGGGGCGCGAGCCGATCGCCCTGCAGCCACATGTGCAGGCAGGGCAGCGCCGCGGGCAGCGACACGGACAGCGCCGCGGGCAGCGACGCGGGCAGCGACCGGCGCGCCGGCCCGCCCTCGGCGCCGCCCGCGACACGCGCATCCGCGCCGTTGACGACCACCACGTCGACCTGCGCGAGGCGCGCCGCCGGCTCGCGCAGCGGTCCGGCGGGCAGCAGGCGGCGGTTGCCCAGACCGCGGCGCGCGTCCACCACCGCAAGCTCCAGGTCGCGCGCGAGCCGCAGATGCTGCAGGCCATCGTCGGCGACGATGACGTCCACGCCCTCCTGCAGCAGCCGCCGCGCGGCGCGCACCCGGTCGCGGCACACGGCCACGGGCCTGCCGGTACGCTGCGCGAGCAGCACCGCTTCATCGCCCGCCTCGGCGGCATCCGCGGCGGGCGTGACCAGCAGCGCTGCCGAGCCGCGCGTGGCGCTGCCGCCGTAGCCACGCAGCACGATGCCGGGATGCGCGCCCAGCGCCGCGAGCTGCTCGCAGATCCACACCACCAGCGGTGTCTTGCCGCTGCCGCCGACCGTGACGTTGCCGACCACGATCACCGGCCGGCCCACGCGCTCGCGCGCCAGCAGCCCGCTCGCGTAGGCGGCGCGTCGCAGCCGCACCGCCGCCCCGAAGGCTGCCGACAGCGCCCGCAGTCCCCATGGCGCGTCCCGCTCGCCCCACCAGATACGCTGCAGGCGCAGCGCCAGCGTCTCACCCTCGCTCATGGATGGATCGGGCGTCACCCCGGCGCGCGTCCGGCGCCTCAGGCGCTGAACTGCATGCGGTACAGCTCCGAGTACATTCCGCGCCGTGACAGCAGCTCCGCGTGCGCGCCCCACTCCACGATGGCGCCGTCGCTCATGACCAGGATCCGGTCGGCGCGCTCGACGGTCGACAGGCGGTGCGCAATGACCAACGTGGTCCGATTCCTCACGAGCCGATCGAGGGCGGCCTGGATGTGGCGCTCGGCGGCCGTGTCCAGCGCCGAGGTCGCCTCGTCGAGAACGAGGATCGGCGTATCGCGCAGCAGCGCGCGGGCGATCGCGATCCGCTGGCGCTGGCCGCCGGAGAGCAGCACCCCGCGATCTCCCACCCTGGTGTCCAGCCCCTGGGGCAGCTGCTCGGCGAACTCGTGCACGTAGGCCGCGTGCACGGCGGCGCGGATCTGTGCCTCGCTCACCTCGGTGAGTCCAAACAGGATGTTGTTGCGGATGCTGTCGTCGAACAGCACCACTTCCTGGCTGACGAGGCTGATCTGCCGACGCAGGTCCGCGATGCGGTAGTCGCGGATGTCCACGCCGTCGATCAGCACGACGCCCGCGGTCGGGTCGTAGAAGCGCGGCAGCAGCGACACCAGCGTCGTCTTGCCGCTGCCCGAGCGGCCCACGATGGCGACGGTGGTGCCGGCCGGCACCGCAAGATCGATGTGATGCAGCACCGCGCCCTTGTCCACCGCGTACTCGAAGCTGACGTCGCGGAACTCCACCGCGCCGCGTGCGCGCGTCAGGCTGCGGCTGCCGCCGCGCGGCTCGGTCGGCGCATCCAGCACGTTGAAGACGCTGCCGCCCGCCGCGATGCCCTGCTGCAGCGGCCCGGCCACGTTCAGCAGCCGCCGCAGCGGCTGGGTGATGTTCACCATCGCGACGATGAACGGCATCAGATAGTCGAGCGTGAGCGTGCCGGCGGCGATCTCCCGGTCGGCCAGGAACAGCACCCCGGCGAGCGCGAAGGCCGCGATCATCTGCACGGTGGGGTTGCTGCTGGAGCGCACCGAGATCAGGCGGATGTTGGAGCGGCGGTTGAGCTCGTTGGCCTGCTCGAACAGCGCGCCGATGTGCTCCTGCGCGTTGAACACCTTGACCACGCGGTGCGCGTCCAGCGCCTCCTTGGCGACGCGCGTGACATCTCCCATGGAATTCTGGATGCGCGTGCTGTAGCGGCGGAAGCGGATATTGATGTCGCGCACCAGCCAGGCGATCGCCGGCGAGGCGATCAGCCCGAACAGCGCCAGGTGCCAGCTGTAGTAGAACATCAGCCCCATGTCCACCGCGATGGTGAGCGAATCGCGGATGATGGTGGTCAGCGAGTCGGTACCCGCCGAAGCCAGCTGCTCGGCGTGATAGATGAGCCGTGTGAGCATCGGTCCGGAGGACTCGCGGTCGTACTGCGCGGTCGGCAGGCGCAGATAATGCGCGAACAGGTCGGCGCGGATCGCCTTGACGACCTGGCGGCTGACCCAGCCGGGAAAGTAGGTGCCCAGGTAGTCGCCCACGCCGCGGATGACGAAGATCGCCAGCACTCCCAGCGGCAGCAGCGCCAGCACGCGCGGGTTCAGCGGCGTGGTCGCGGCCGCGTGGGCGAGCGCGTGCAGGCCGGGGCTGACCCTGGTGGTGAGCGTGTTCTGCGCGTAGATCTGCGTGAATTTCGTCCACAGATAGTCGCAGCCGGCGTACAGGCTCATGCCGAGCACGCCGATCAGGTACATGCGCCAGTAGGGTTTGGCGTAACCGAGCAGGCGCAGATAGACCTGGCCGGCCCGCTGCACATCCTCGATGTGCATGGTCCGGCCCGCCGCGGCGACGACGTTCAAGGCGCGGCTGCTCCGGCGCCGCCGGCCTGCGGTGCGCCGGGTGCGCCGGCCTCGCCGGGGGGCGACCTGATGGTCGCCAGATTCATCTGCGTGAAGCCCAGTCCCGCGAGCACGTCCATCGCGGTGACCACCGACTGATGGGTCGCCCGACCGTCGGCGCGGATCGTCACCGGCACGCTGCGCGCATCCGTGGCGGCGGTCTTCAGCAGCGCCTCGCGCAGCGTATCCGGGCTGGTGTTGATGAGCTCGCGCCCGTTGACGAGGTAGGTGCCGGTCGCGGAGACGGTCACCACCAGCGGCTCGCTGCTGCGCTGCTGGGTCGGCACGCTGGCCGCCTGGGGCAGGCGGATGCGCAGCCGGCCTTCGGCCGAGAAGTTCGAGGACAGCATGAAGAACACCACCAGCAGCAGCACCACGTCGATCAGCGAGGTGACGTTGATCTCGGGCTCCTCCATGCGGCGCGGCTTGAGGTTCACGAGCGCGCGCCCCTCAGCCCACCGCGGCGCGCACGTCGTCCTCACGCGCATGCCGCAGCGCGGCCGGCAGCTCTTCGCGCTCGCGGCGCGCCGCGTCCTCCACGGCATCGACCAGCCGCAGTGCGTTCTTTTCCATCTCCACCACCAGCCCATCGACACGGCCGCGCAGGTAGCGATAGGCGATCAGCGAGGGGATCGCGACGCACAGACCGGCCGCGGTGGCCACCAGCGCCTCGGCGATGCCGCCCG
>DATJSD010000047.1:0-26814 GCA_035504335.1 Steroidobacteraceae bacterium
AAGGTTGAGGGACTGTTCTGGGCTCAAGCACCAGTCCTCGCCGAAACGACCGGTGAGGTACTCGGCGGAGAATGCCCAGAAGGATGCATACCAGCCGGTGCTCTCTCCCTCGGGCTCATCGGGGCGATGGGGGGTATACCAGCCCTTCATCACTTCGCGGATGAACCCCGCCTTTAGGAGGCGCTGGCGGTGAGTCCTGGAGAGCCGGCTTGTCCGGATCGCAACCACTCCCTGGTCCTGCAACTCCTTGAGGGCGGACAGCGAGTCGGCTAACTTCTCGGAAGGTTGCGCCATGGCGGTTTCTAGGTTAATCGGCCTAACCAATTCTAGGGTATTTGGTCGTATTAATTATAGGTTAATCTGCTAAACTAATTTTAGGTTATCGTGTCGCACACTATCCAGGTATAGTTCCATCAAGGACTTACGGTAACCCGTCACTGCGAAGCCACGTTTGTTGAGGGATGGGTTGGTGGCAGAAGTAGAAATCTCTAAGGAAATCAATCGTCGAAGGACGTTTGCAATCATTTCGCACCCGGACGCCGGCAAAACCACGCTGACCGAGAAGCTGCTGCTGTTCGGCGGCGCGATCAGCATGGCCGGCGCGGTCAAGGGTCGCAAGGCCGCGCGCCACGCCACCTCCGACTGGATGCGTCTGGAGCAGCAGCGCGGCATCTCGGTGACCAGCTCGGTCATGCAGTTTCCTTACGGGCAGGCCGTGGTGAACCTGCTGGACACTCCGGGGCACGAGGACTTCTCGGAGGACACCTATCGCACGCTCACGGCGGTGGACTCCGCGCTGATGGTCATCGACTGTGCACGCGGCGTGGAGGAGCGCACCGTCAAGCTGATGGAGGTCTGCCGCCTGCGCGCCACCCCGATCATGACGTTCATCAACAAGCTCGATCGCGAGGGCCGCGCGCCGCTCGAGCTGCTCGATGAGATCGAGCGGGTGCTGCAGATCGAGACCGCGCCGGTCACCTGGCCGATCGGCATGGGCCGCGAGCTCAAGGGCATCTACCATCTGCCCGAGGATCGCATCTACGTCTACGAGGCCGGCGAGCGCGGGCGCGTCGGCGGCAACCGCGTCATCGAGGGTCTGCACGGCGCGGCGGCGCGCGCCCTGATGGGGGAGGATGCCGGGCGCTTCGCCGAGGAGATCGAGCTGGTGCGCGCGGCGAGCGCGCGGTTCGATCCGCAGGCCTACCGCGGCGCCCGCCAGACGCCGGTGTTCTTCGGCTCGGCGCTCGGCAACTTCGGAGTCGAGGAGCTGCTGCGCGCCTTCGTGCAGCATGCGCCGGCGCCGCTGCCGCGCGCGAGCCGCGAGCGCGCCGTCAGCCCGGGCGAGCCCAGCCTCTCCGGCTTCGTCTTCAAGATCCAGGCGAACATGGATCCCGGACACCGCGACCGTATCGCCTTTCTGCGCCTGTGCTCCGGGCGCTATCGGCGCGGCATGCGCCTGCTGCACGTGCGCGCCGCCAAGGAGATGAAGGTGGCGGACGCGCTGACCTTCATGGCGGCGGACCGCGCGCGGGCCGACGAGGCGTACGCCGGCGACATCATCGGCCTGCACAACCACGGCACCATCAACATCGGCGACAGCTTCAGCGAGGGGGAGGTGCTGCACTTCACGGGCATCCCCAATTTCGCGCCCGAGCTGTTCCGCCGCTCCGTGCTGAAGGATCCGCTGCGCGCGAAGGCGCTGTCCAAGGGGCTCGATCAGCTGTGCGAGGAGGGCGCGACGCAGCTGTTCCGGCCGTTGCGCAACAATGACCTGATCCTCGGTGCGGTCGGGCAGCTGCAGTTCGAGGTGGTGAGCTTCCGCCTGCAGGACGAGTACGGGGTGCAGTGCGAGTTCGAGACCGTCCCGGTCTACACGGCGCGCTGGGTGGCGGCGGCCGATGCCCGCAAGCTCGAGGAATTTCGCGCGCGCGCGCACGAGCATCTGGCGCTCGATCACGCCGGCGCACTGGTGTATCTGGCCCCCTCGCGCGTGAACCTCTCGCTGATGCAGGAGCGCTGGCCCGATATTACGTTTCACGAGACGCGCGAACAGGCCTCCGGGTAGCGGCGGGCTGGCCCCGGGCGAGCCGCGCCCCTACCATACCCCCATGCGGTCAAGCTCCGAGGCAGCCGGCGTGTACGGCGGCAGGCGTGCGGCCCAGTGGTCCTGGGGGCTGACCGCCTGGGCCAATCATGCGTTCGTCACCACGGTCGCGGTCGGGCTGTTTCCGATCTTCTTCGATCGCTACTGGGCGGCGGCGCTGCCCGGCACGGCATCGACCTTCTATCTCGGGCTGACCAATTCCACCGCCAGCTTCGCGGTCATGCTGCTGGCCCCGACGCTCGGGGCGCTCGCGGACCGCCGCGGCCGCAAGCGCGCGTGGTTCGGGGTGTTCACCGCGCTCGGCGTGGCCGCCACGGTGCTGCTGGCGCTCGCGGGCAGGAACCGCTGGCAGTTCGCGCTGCTGGTGTACGGCCTGGGATCGCTGGGCTTCTGGATGGGCTACTCCTTCCAGGACGCGCTGATCACGCAGGTGGCCGAGCCGCACGAGACCAACCGCGTCTCCGCCTTCGGCTTCGCGCTCGGCTATCTGGGCGGCGGGCTGCTGTTCCTGATCAACGTGCTGCTGGTGCTGTTCCCGGCGCGCTTCGGGCTGTCGGGAGCCACGGCGGCCATGCGCGTGGCCTTCCTGGACGTGGCCGGCTGGTGGCTGCTGTTCTCGCTGCCGCTGTTCCGCTACGTGCCCGAGGCGCCGCCCGTGCCCGGGCGCGCCGGCTGGCGCGAGCTGCTGGCCACGCTGCGCGCGGTGCTCGGCGATCGGCCGGTGCTGCGCTTCCTGCTGGCCTACTGGCTGTACATCGACGGCATCAACACGCTGCAGTTCATGGCCGTGGACTTCGGCACCAAGCTCGGCTTCCCGGCACGCTCGCTGATCCTGGCGCTGCTGCTGACGCAGTTCATCGCCTTCCCGTGCGCACTGGCGTTCGGGCGGCTGGGCGATCGCATCGGGGCCAGGCGCGCCATCTATCTGGGGCTCGCGGTGTTCGTGGGCGTGACGATATTCGGAGCGTTCATGCGCAACGCGACGCAGTTCTATGCGCTTGCGGCGGTCGTCGGCACCGTGCAGGGCGGTGTGCAGGCGCTGTCGCGCTCGTACTTCACGCGCCTGATTCCGCGCGAGCGCTCGGGCGAATATTTCGGGTTCTACAACATGCTCGGCAAGTTCGCCGCGGTGCTCGGACCGGTGGCCATGGGCATCGTGGCGGTGGCCACCGGCAGCCAGCGGGCCTCGCCGCTGGTGCTGATCGTATTCTTCGTGGCCGGCGGCTGGCTGCTGACCCGCGTGCGCGAGGACACCCCGCGGGCCCATGCCGCGAGGTCGAGCGGGGACAGCGTCATGCGCGCGGGCCGATAGGGCAGAGCGCCGCGGGTGTCTCAGTGTGACGTGCCCTTCATTCCGGGCATGTTCGCCATGCTGGTGTCGGCAGGCGCCCCGGCGCTGGGCTTGACGACCTGGAAGCTGACCGTCATCGAGCGCCCATCGGCGAAGCGCAGCGTCACGGGCACGTGATCGCCGGGGGTGATGCTCGTGCGCGGCCGCATCAGCATCAGGTGATAACCCAGCGAGGCGAAGCTCAGGGTGGAGTGCGGGGCGACGTCGATGTGCGCGACCGGTACCATGCGGCTGGTGCCGTTGTGCTCGAGGCTCCGATGCAGCATGACGCTGCCGTAATCGGGACTGCTCGCGCCCACGAGCGACACCGTCCGAGCGCTCGGGTTCGACAGCGTCAGATAGCCGCCCGCGGGCAGGTTGGCGGGCAGCCAGCGGATCCAGGCCTGCCGGATCTGCACCGGTGCGCCCTGCGCGGGTGCGTCCGCGGCGAGCGCGGAAGAGGTGACCCCGGCGACTCCAGCGCTGCCCAGCAGGCCCACGCCGCAGGCGAGCAGCGCCGCCGTGAGCGGCGCGCGCGCTGAGCGGGCGCAGGCGTAAGCAATTCGTTCACTCATCGGCATATCCTCGGCTGGCGCTGGTGGGGCTGGCGCGGGTGCGGCTGGGGTCGGGCGCATCCTCGGCGGCAGCTGGGCATTTTAGCCCGGCGAGCGCCCCAGCGGGCGGCGCCGCTCAGCCGCCGGGTGCGGGGCGCCGCCGGCGCGAGCGCGGGCGCCACAGCCGCACCGCACGGCGAAAGCGCTGCACCTCCGCGGCGCTGGCGGCGGGCCCGTAGCGCAGCCGCGCATAGCGGCGCGCGAGCGCGCGCAGGTCGGGGCCGAGCTCGGGCCGCAGGCGCCCGACCCGTTCGGCGAATGCGATCGGACCCTCGTACTGCGCGCGCGCCGCCACCGACTGCTCGAGCTTGCGTTCGAGCAGCCGCCAGGAGCGCGCCAGCGTATCGCTGCGGCGCGCGAGCGCACGCGGCCGCTGGGCCCAGCCGAGCAGCGCGAGCCACAGCCCCGCGCCGGCCGCGAGCAGCCACGCGAGCGCGTGCCACTGGGCTCTGCCGAGCCCGAGCCGGTCGAGCAGACCCAGCTGGTGCGTGAAGTTGTAGCCCACGACCCGGTCCTGCCACCAGGCGTTGAGCGCCTGCCAGGCCTGCACCGTGGTGAAGATCCAGGAGGCGCTCGCGAGGCGCGCTCCGGCAGCGCCGGTGGGCAGCAATCCGTCGAGCTGCTGGGTGAGACTGGCCGGTGCGATCACCGCCGTGGGATCCACGCGCACCCAGCCCCGGCCGTCGAGCCACACCTCCGTCCAGGCATGCGCCGAGGACTGGCGCACCAGCAGGTAATCGCCGAAGCGGTTCCATTCCCCGCCGAGATAGCCGGTGACCACGTGCGCCGGAACCCCGCCGGCGCGCATCAGCATCGCGAAGGCGGACGCGTAGTGGCCGCAGAACCCCTGGCGCGTGTGAAACAACAGATCATCGATCGAGTCGCGACCCAGCTCCGGCGGGTCGAGCGTGTACTGAAAGCCGCCGTGACGCAGATAGTCGAGCACTGCCGCGATGTAGGCGGTGTCATTGGCGGCCTTGGATCGCAGCTGATGCGCGAGCTCGATGCTGCGCGGATTGCGGCGGCGCGGCAGCTGCAGGTCCAGCCGCCGCTGATCGGGCGGCAGCGGCCCGAGGCTGCGGTGCTGCGGATAGGAGACCAGCTGGTAGTTCATGGTGTGCAGCAGCGGGATCGGTGTGACCAGCTGGTAGTCGAACGTCTCGAACGCCGGGAACTCGACCGGCGGCCTCTGCGGCAGCTCCAGGGCGATCAGCGTGCTGTGCTGATTGGGCTCGAGCGTCACCTCGTAGCGGTAGGCGGTGCCGCTGAACTGCAGCGGCGGAGGCTCGTCATAGGCGCGCGCGCGCCGCCAGGTGAAGCCATCGAAGTAATGCATCACCGGGCCGCGCCAGTAGCGCTGCGCGGGCGGGGGCAGCGGGCCATCGAAGCGCACGCGCAGCGCCGGCTCGCTCGAGGCGAGCAGCTGCGAGATGCTGCCCGGACTGAGCTCATTGCTCAGCCCCGTGACCGCATCGCCCGGCTGCGGCACGGCCCAGAACGCCCCCGGCAGGCGCGGGAAGAACAGGAACAGCACCAGCGCCAGCGGCAGCGCGGCGGCCAGACTGCGAGCGGAATTGAGCAGCAGCACCGTGGGGGAGGGCGCCTCGTTGCCCGCCCCGAGCGCGTACAGCCCGCAGCACAGCAGCCACAGCTCCGCGCCGTACAGCGGCAGGCGCCACAGCGCCTGCGCATCCAGACAGGCCGCGAGCAGCAGAAACACCGCGGCGCCGAGCACGATCAGCCAGTCGCGCCGCTCGGAGGTCTCCGACAGTTTCAGCGACGCCATCACCACCAGCAGGCTCGCCGCCGCCCCGAGGCTGCCGCCGGAGTGAAAATCCAGCAGCGCCGCGATCGTGAGGATGATCACCACCACGGCGCGCAGCGCCCGGCCCGGCAGCCGCGGCTGCGCGCGCCAGGTACGCGCGCGCCACAGCGCGACCGCGAGCGCCAGCGGCGCGCACCACACCGCGGTGTGATGCAGGTTGAGCGCCACCGCGCCCAGCAGCGCCGCGAGCACCAGGCCGACCGTGTGCGCGGGCGCGCGGTCCAGGCCCGGCTCCGCCGGAGAGCCGCCGGGCGCCCGATGCTCGACGATGAGGGTGCTCACACGCCGCTCCGCTCCCTCATGAGCCGTGCAGCGCCAGCGCTTCCAGACAGGCGCGGCGCTGCGAGAGGCCGTGGCGCGGCGGCAGGGTGCGGCCGGGCAGGCTCAGCGCGTAGCTGGCCCCGCGCTGCTCGCAGTCGAGCACCCACTGCGTCAGCTGCGAGAGCCGCTGCTCGAGCGGCAGGTCCGCCAGCAGCGCGAAGTCGAGCAGCCGGTGCGCGCCCGCGGGGGCTTCATACTGCGCCACCAGCAGCGGTGCGCCGTGCGCGAAGGCCTTCCAGGCGACGCTGCGCGGGGTGTCGCCGTCGCGGAACGGCCGCAGCCATGCCCAATCCTCATCGCCCCTCTCGGGGGCGCGATGACGACCCGCGAGGGCCTGGCCGCTCAGCGGCGGCAGCGCACGCGCGCCGCCGGGAGCCGGGTAGATGATCGCCTGCAGCGGCAGATGCAGCCAGCACCAGGCGCGAAACAATCCCAGCGGCGCGTCGGTCGCCAGCTCCACTCGCTCCAGACGCTGGCGGCCGCGCCGCTGTGCCAGGTAGTGGAAGTGCACGGTCTGCACGGCGGCCGGCGGCAGCTCGAAGCGCGCCGGGGCGCACGGCGGGCAGCGCACCACCAGACGCGCACGCGTACGCGAGTCCTGGTTGGCGAACTGCAGCGTCAGCTCCCCGGGCCGGCCCGCGAACGTGGACTGCAGATGCCCCGCCTCGACCCGCAGGCCCACCAGCGTGCGATGGCACTCATACATGCTCACCAGCGCCACGCCACTCAGCATGAAGCACAGCAGCAGCGCCAGGCTGTTGTTGTAATTCAGGCCCGCCACCAGCATCAGAAACAGCAGCGCGGCCGCTGCGACCCCCAGGCGGGTCGGCAGGATGTAGATACGACGCGGGTGCAATGCCAGCGGCAGGCTATCCTCGCCCTGACGCGTGCGCGCCCAGGCCGCCACGGCGCGCGCGGCCGCCGCGCGCGGCTCAGATAGGAATGGGAACCGCTTTGATGAGGGCACGGGCGAACTCACTGCCGCTCGCGGCGCCTTCGCCGTCGCGCAGCTCCAGCCGGTGGGCCGCGACCGCGGTGAACACCGCCTGCACGTGCTCGGGAAGCACCGCGTTGTCCTCGTGGATCAGCGCCCAGGCCTGCGCGGCGTGCAGCAGCCCCTGTGCGGCGCGCGGGGACAGGCCGAGCGACAGCTCCGCGCGCGTGCGCGCCACCAGCGCCTGGATGTAGTCCAGGAGCTTGTCGGCCACGTAGATCTGCCGGGCCTCGATCTGCAGGGAGGAGACTTCCGCCGGGGAGAGCACCATGCGCGTCTCGTTGAGCAGGTCGCGTCGCTCGCCCTGCAGCAGCACGCGGCGCTCGGAGGCCGGATCGGGGTAGCCGAGGCTGACGCGCATCAGGAAGCGGTCCAGCTGCGATTCGGGCAGGCGGTAGGTGCCGAGCTGCTCGTGCGGGTTCTGTGTGGCCACCACGAAGAACGGCTCGGGCAGCTCATAGGTGACGCCCTCGACGCTGACCTGGCGCTCCTCCATCGCCTCGAGCAGCGCGCTCTGGGCCTTGGGGCTGGCCCGGTTGACCTCATCGGCCAGCAGCAGCTGCGTGAACACCGGTCCGCGCCGGAACTGGAACTTCTGGGTGGCGCGATCGAAGATCGACACGCCCACGATGTCCGCCGGCAGCAGATCGCTGGTGAACTGCAGCCGCGTCCATTCGAGCCCCAGCACGCGCGCGAGCACGTGCGCGAGCGTGGTCTTGCCCACGCCCGGGACATCCTCGATCAGCAGATGTCCGCGCGCCAGCAGGCAGGCCAGGCACAGGCGCACCTGCGCGGGCTTGCCGAGGATGACGCGCTCGATCGCGGCGAGCGCCGGGCGCAGGCGGCTCATGCGGCCGCCAGCTGGCGCACCTGCGCCATCTGCCGCTCGAGCCCCACGCGCCGGCGCTCGAACTCGGCGAGCCGGTCGCGCTCCTGCGAAACGACCTCGGGCGGGGCGTTGCGGATGAACTCCTCGTTGCCCAGCCGGCCGCGCGTGCGCGTCAGATCCTGCGTGTTCTTCTGCAGCAGCTTCTCCAGGCGCGCCAGCTCGCTCACCGGCTCGATCAGCCCGGCCATGGGCACGAGCAGCGTGAGCTCCCCGACCAGCGCCGAGGCGGCGGGCGGGGGTGCCTCGCTGGCGGGCAGCTCGCGCCGCTCGCCGAGTCCGGCCAGGTGTGCGAGCAGCGGGCCGTGGCGCTGCAGGCGCGCGCGATCCAGCGGCCCGGCGTGCTGCAGCAGCAACGGCACGCGGTGCGACTCGTCGTGGATGTTCATCTCGGCGCGGATCTGGCGGATGCTCTGCACGACGCTGCGGATCCAGCCGACCTCGGCCTCGGCGGCGGCGTCACGCGGGAAGTCCGCGGCGCGTGGCCAGGGCGCGAGCATGATGGTCTCGCCGTGCACCCCGGCCAGCGGCGCAAGGCGCAGCCAGATCTCCTCGGTGATGAACGGCATCAGCGGGTGCAGCGCGCGCAGCAGCGTCTCGAGCACGCTGGCGAGCGTGGCGCGCGCGCTGCACGCGGCGTCCCGCTCGGCCGCGCCCGCCCCGGGCGCCGCACCGGCGGCGAGCACCGGCTTGACGATCTCCAGGTACCAGGCGCACAGCTCCCCCCAGGTGAACTCGTACAGCGCGCTCGCCACGAAGTCGAAACGATAGTCGCGCAGGGCCTCGTCGACCGCGGCGATGGCGGCGCCCAGACGCGAGCGGATCCAGCGGTCGGCGACCGACCGAGCCTCCGCGGGACCGGCGCGCTCGCCCTCCAGCGCCCGCAGCGCGAAGCGCGCGGCGTTCCACAGCTTGGTGCAGAAGTTGCGACTGCCCTCGACGCGGCTCAGGTCGAAGCGCAGCTCGCGGCTCTGGGTGGCGAGCGAGGCGAAGGTGAGGCGCAGCGCGTCGGTGCCGTAGGCGGCGATGCCCTGCGGGTACTGCTTGCGCGTGGCGCGCTCGATGCCGGCCGCCAGCTGCGGCTGCATCAGACCGCTGGTGCGCTTGACCAGCAGCTCCGACAGCCCGATGCCGTCGATGACGTCGATCGGATCGATGACGTTGCCCTTGGACTTGGACATCTTCTGACCTTCGGCATCGAGGATCAGGCCGTGCACGTACACCTCGCGAAACGGCACCGCGGCCATGAACCGCAGGCCGAACATCAGCATGCGCGCGACCCAGAAGAAGATGATGTCGAAGCCGGTCACCAGCACGTCGGTCGGATAGAAGCGCTTGAGCTCGGGGGTCGTGTCCGGCCAGCCGAGCGTGGAGAATGGCCACAGCGCCGAGGAGAACCAGGTGTCCAGCACGTCCGCGTCCTGCGTGAGCGGCACGTCGTGGCCGAGCCGCGCGCGCGCCTGCGCCAGCGCCTCGGCCTCGCTGCGCGCGACGTATATGCCGCCCTCGGCGTCGTACCAGGCGGGGATACGGTGGCCCCACCACAGCTGGCGACTGATGCACCAGTCCTGAATGTTGTGCATCCACTGGAAGTAGGTCTTGCTCCAGTGCTCGGGCACGAAACGCACGCGGCCGCTCTGCACCGCCTCGATGGCGGGTGCGGCGAGCTGCGCCACGCGCACGTACCACTGATCGGTCAGATACGGCTCGATGATCGCGCCGCTGCGATCTCCGCGCGGCACCATCAGCTTGTGCGGCTCGATGCGCTCGATGAGCCCGGCCGCGGTCAGCTCCTCGACGATGCGCGCACGCGCCTCGAAGCGGTCCAGGCCGCGCAGCCGCGCCGGCGCCGCGGCGTTCAGGCGCGCCTCGGGGGTGAACACGTTGATCAGCGGCAGACCGTGGCGCTGACCCACCGCGTAGTCGTTGAAGTCGTGCGCGGGGGTGATCTTCACGCAGCCGCTGCCGAAGGCCGGGTCGACGTAGTCATCGGCGATGATCGGGATCTCGCGCTCGGCCAGTGGCAGGCGCACGCGAGCGCCGATCAGGTCACGGTAGCGCTCATCGGCCGGGTGCACGGCGACCGCGGTGTCCCCGAGCATCGTCTCGGGGCGCGTCGTCGCGACCACGACGTAGGGCGCGGCGTGGCGCGCGGCCGCTTGCGCGGCGGCCGCTCCGACCAGCGGATAGCGCAGCTGCCAGAGCGAGCCGGTCTCCTCCGAGGACAGCACCTCCAGGTCCGACAGCGCCGTGCGCAGCTGCGGGTCCCAGTTGACCAGGCGCTTGCCGCGATAGATCAGGCCCTGCTCGTGCAGGCGCACGAACGCCTCGAGCACCGCGCGCGACAGTCCCGCATCCATCGTGAAGCGCTCGCGCGTCCAGTCGACCGAGGCGCCGAGCCGGCGCATCTGCCGGCCAATGGTGCCGCCGGACTGTTCCTTCCAGGCCCACACGCGCTGGACGAATTGCTCACGCGTCAGATCCGTGCGGCGGCAACCCTCGGCCTCGAGCTGGCGCTCCACGACCATCTGCGTGGCGATGCCGGCGTGATCGGTGCCCGGCTGCCACAGCGTCGCCTCCCCGCGCATGCGGTGCGTGCGCGTCAGGGCATCCATGAGCGTGTCCTGGAACGCGTGTCCCATGTGCAGCGTGCCGGTGACGTTGGGCGGCGGGATCACGATGCAGTAGCCGCGGGCGGCGCCCGTGCCGCGTGGGGCGAAGTAGCCGCACCGCTCCCAGCGCTCGTACAGCCGCGGCTCGATCGCGGCGGGCGAGTAGGTCTTGTCCATCTCCGAGGGGGGCATAAAGCTTTGATTATACGGGTTTGTACCGCCGGTCTACGGCCATTGGCCCGCGGCAATGTGATGGGTTTGGGGATTCAGCCCGCGATCCCGATAGGTGCGGAAGCGCGCTCGGCCGGCGAGCCGGCGAGCGTCATCCGCGTCCACGATCTCGATGATGCGCGCGGCGCGGGCGGGCTGTGCGGGGGCGTCCTCGGCCAGGTTGAGCAGCACGTCGTAGTCGGCGTCCGGGGCGTCCCGGCAGCCGAGCAGCACCGCGCTGTCCTGCCATTGCCGCGCATCGAGGTACGCCTCGTGGGGCACGAAGCTGCGGTCCGCGAAGCTCCACAGCAGCTCATCGAAGCCGGCGAGCTCGGTGGCGTCCTGCACGCGCACGAACACGCGCTGGCCGGCGAGGTAGGCCTTCTCGGCCAGACGACACGCGAGCCGCAGGCGCGCGCGCTCATCCTGCTCGGCGAGCACGTAGAAGTCCACGCGCTGCGCGCGCTCGGACGGAGCGATCGGGTCTGGCGGCGGCTCGCTCAACCCCGCGCGCGCCGGCTGAGAAAATCGGCCACCAGCGACAGCGGTCGCCCGGTGGCGCCCTTGTCCTTGCCGCTGGTCCAGGCGGTGCCCGCGATGTCCAGGTGCGCCCAGGCCAGCCCGCCGGTGAACTTGCCGAGAAAGGCCGCGGCGGTGATCGCGCCGCCGTCGCGCCCGGCGACGTTGGCCACGTCGGCGAAATTGCTGCGCAGCTGCTCGGTGTAGTCCTCCGACAGCGGCAGCTGCCAGGCCCAATCCTCGGTGCGCTCTCCGGCCTGCACCAGCTCGCTCTGCAGCGGCGCATCGTTGCCGAGCACGGCGCTGTAGTGATGGCCGAGCGCAACCACGCAGGCGCCCGTGAGCGTCGCGAAGTCCACCAGCGCCGCGGGGTGGTAGCGGCGCGCGTAGGTGAGCGCGTCGGACAGGATCAGCCGTCCCTCGGCATCGGTATTGAGGATCTCCACCGTCTGCCCGGAGGCGCTGGTGACGATGTCGCCGGGCTTGATGGCGCGCCCGTCGGGCATGTTCTCGCAGGCCGGCACGAGTCCCACGACATTCAGGCGCAGCGCGGCGCGCGCGCTGTAATCCAGCGCCGCCAGCACGGTGGCCGCCCCGCACATGTCGAATTTCATCTCGTCCATCGCCTGCGGGTCCTTCAGCGAGATGCCCCCCGTATCGAAGGTGACGCCCTTGCCGACCAGCACCACGGGAGCCTGGCCGCGGCGCGCGCCGCGGTATTCCAGCACGATGAAGCGCGGCGGCTCCTCGCTGCCGCGCGTGACCGCGAGAAGGCAGCCCATGCGCTGGCGGCGGATCGCCGCCTCATCGAGGATGCGTACGCGCAGGCGGCGACGGTGCGCGCGCGCGAGCTCGCGCGCACGCGCGGCCAGGTAGCGCGGCGTGCAGACGTTGGCCGGCAGGTTGGCGAGGTCGCGCAGCAGCGCGGCGCTCTCAGCCAGGGCCGCGCCGTCGCTCAGGCCGGTGCGCACGGCCGCCAGCGAGTCGGCCTCGATCGGGCCGAGCCGCACCAGCGACAGCGCCGGCGGGCGCGGCCGGCGCGCGCTCTTGAGGTCGTTGATGCGATACAGGGCCGCCCCGACGCCTTCGGCGGTGGCGCGGCCCAGATAGTAGTCGGGCAGCTCGCGGCCGCCGGGACGCTCCAGCGCCAGGGCCGCGGAGGCGATGCGCGTGCGCGCCAGCGCGCCGACGGCGGCCTGCAGTCCCTTGCGCCAGACGCGCCGGCTGAACTGCGCCCGCGGCCCCAGCCCCACCAGCAGCAGCCGCCCGGCCGCCAGCCCGGTGACCTCCGGCAGCAGCAGCGTCTCCTGCGCGCGCCCGGAGAAGTCCCCGCGCGACAGCAGCGCGGCCAGCCGGCCGCGCAGCGCGCCGTTCACTGCGGCGGCGATCGGCCCGAGCTCGCCGCGTTCGAATACGCCGATCACCAGGCAGTCGGCGCGCTGCCGGGCGGCGCGGCGGTTGAAAGCTTCGAATCGCATCGTGCGTCCTGTTCGTCTTGTGAGCGCCTGAACTGTTCGTATAACGTAGCAGCCGCCGCGGCGCGCGACGCCGATCCGCCGTGGATGAGCGGAGTGGCGTGGCGGCGCGGGGCCGATAATCCCGCAAGTTTAGCCCAAGCCGGCGCGAGGATGAGGATCGATTGCGGATTCTGCAGCGCTACCTGCTCAGGGAGATGACGGTGGATTTCCTCGGCGTGACCGCCGTCGCATCCGCCGTCATGGTGGTCAACACCATCGGGGCGGTGCTGACGCGTGCCGCCGAGCTGCAATACCAGCGCACCTTCGTGCTCAAGCTGATCATGCTGGCGGCCGTGCAGAACTTCGCGATGCTGCTGCCGGTGGGGCTGTTGCTCGGCCTGGTGCTCGCCTTTGGCCGCCTCTACCACGACAGCGAGATGGCCGCGGCGCAGGCCGCCGGGGTCGGACTGCGCCGGGTCAATCTCGCGGTGTGGGTGCTGGCGCTGCCGGTGACGCTGCTGGGGGTGTGGCTGAACTTCGACCTCGGGCCGCGCGCGGCGCTGGCCGAGACCCGCCTGCGCAACGCGGCCCTGCGGGCCGGGATCCTCGCGCCGCTCGAGCCCGGGCGCTTCAGGAGCTTCGCCGGCGGGCGCATCGTGGTGTACGCGGGCGCCCGCGAGCCCGATGGCGACCTCAAGGACGTGTTCGTCGATCGCAGCGTCGGTGAGGTGATCGACACCACGGTCGCCCGCCGTGCCCGCTACGTCAGCTCCAGCCAGGGCGAGACGATCACTCTCTATGACGGGCAGCGCATCGAGGGCGTGCCCGGCACCAACCGCTACCGCATCATGTATTTCGACCAGCAGCTGATCCCCGTCGATACCGCACCGGCCGTCCCGCCGAGCAACCGCACCGACGAGCTGCCCACCGCGCTGCTGCTCGGCAGCCGCAACCCGCGCATGCAGGCCGAGCTGCAGTGGCGCATCGGGCTGCCGGTGATGACGCTGGTGTTCGCCGTGCTCGGCGTGCCGCTCGGGCGCCTGCGGCCCCGCCAGGGTCGCTATTCGCACGTCTGGCTGGCCATCCTCGCGTTCGGCTTTTATGCCGTGCTCGCGCAGGCGGGCAAGGCCTGGATCGAGCGGCGACAGGTGCCCGAGGCGCTCGGCCTGTGGTGGGTGCACGCGCTGTTCCTGCTGATCGCAGTGGGCGCCATCCTGCAGCCGGCGCTGGTGCGCGCCCTGCACGCGAGGCGCCGCCGGTGAACATGCTCGACCGCTACATCGCCCGCACGCTGCTCTCGGCGGTGGGACTGAGCATGGCCGGACTGCTGACGCTCGGGCTGCTGTTCGTGTTCATCGGCGAGCAGGCCGACGTGGGCCAGGGCCACTACGGCCTGATGGATGCGCTCATCTACTCGCTGATGACGCTGCCGCAGTTCGCGCTCCAGTCGTTCCCCGCCGGCGTGCTGATCGGCGCGCTGCTCGGCATCGGGGCGCTGGCGCGCAGCCATGAGTTGACGGTGATGCGCGTCTCGGGGATGTCGAAGCTGCGCCTGAGCGTCGCGGTGCTGTTCAGCGCATGCGTGCTCGTGGGCGTGGCCATGCTGATCGGGGAGTTTCTCGCCGAGCCGCTCGGCGAGCTCGCCGATCAGCAGAAGGCGTTCGCGCGCTTCTCCGACGTGAGCTTCGCCGGCGCGGCCGGCGCCTGGATCCGCAGCGGCGACACCATCGTGGAGGTGCAGGGCCTGAGCACCGCCGCGCAGTTCCGCGGCATGCTGGTGTTCGAGCTCACGCCCGACGATCGGCTCGCTTCGGTGGCGCGCGCCGCGCGCGCCACGCCGCTCGGGCCCAAGGCCTGGCGGCTGCTCGACTACCGCGAATCGAGCCTCACGCAGCAGAGCGTCTCCAGCCAGCGTCAGGCCGAGCGGGTGCTGCAGACCACCGCCGGCAGCGACCTGCTGCAGTTCGCGGTCGTGCCTCCCGCGCAGCTCGCGCTGCACACCCTGTACCGCGCCATCCTCTACCTGCGCAGCAACCACCTCGCGTCGCAGCCCTACCTGATCGCCTTCTGGTCGCGCATCGCACGCGTGACCGGCATCCTGGCGGCGCTGCTGTTCGCGCTGCCGTTCGGCTTCGGCTCGATGCGCTCGGCCACGGTCGGCGGGCGCACCACGCTCGGCCTGACGCTCGGAGTGGTGTACTTTTTCCTGCAGCGGCTGGTGGAGAGCGGTGCCCAGGTGTACGGCGTCAACCCGCTGATCCTCGCCTGGGTGCCCACGGCGTTGCTCTCGCTGGCGGCGCTGGTGCTCATTTGGCGGATCCGTTAGCACCCGCGGCGCAACCCCGGCCCGCGGCGGCCGTCGCGGGCGGCGGATTGCTGCGTCTCGCCGCGGAGGTCAACCCCCAGGAGCGGCGCGCGGTCGCCCTGGCCTTCGTCTGCTACTTCCTGGTGTTGGCCGTGTTCTACATCCTGCGGCCGGTGCGCGATACGGTCGCGACCGTCGTGGGGGTCGGACGGCTGCAGCTGCTGTTCACCGGGACCTTCTTCGGCACGCTCATCGCCTCGCCGATCTACACCTGGCTCGCCTCGCACCTGCGCCTGTCGCGCCTGCTGCCGGCGGTGTTCTGGTTCTGGCTGCTCGACGTGCTGGTGTTCCGGGAGCTGTTCCGGCTCGCGCCGGGCAACCTGTGGCTGGCGGGCAGCTACTACGTCTGGTTCAGCGTGGTCAATCTGTTCATGGTGTCGGTGTTCTGGAGCCTGATGGTGGATCTGTTCACCTCCACGCAGGCCACGCGGCTGTTCGCGCTGATCGCCGCGGGTGGGGAATTCGGCGCGATCGCCGGGCCGCTGCTGACGCGGCTGCTGGTGGCGCGCATCGGCCTGAGCGGGATGCTGGCGATCGCGGCGGCGGGCTTCGTGCTCGTCGTGGTGCTGGTGCATCTGCTGATGCGCGAGAAGCGCCGGCTGCGCGAGCGCGGGGAGCTGGCGCAGGCCTCGACCCTGGAGCACGATCTGCGCGGCAACCCCTTCAGCGGCTTCACGGAGCTGTTCTCCTCCGGCTACGCGCTCGCCCAGGGCGGCTTCATATTGCTCATGAGCTGGGTGGCGACCGTGGCCTATTTCTTCCAGACCGACATCATCGCGCACGCCTTCCCGGGCCTGGCCGGCCGCGCCGAGGCGATCGCCGACATCGATCTGGTGGTCAATATCTGCACCGCTGCGGTGTTGGTGTTCGGTCTCGGGCACCTGCTGCGCCGCTTCGGGCTGACGGCCACGCTGCTGCTCAATCCGCTGGTCATGCTCGGCTCCTTCGTGGCGCTGCTGGTGGCACCCTCGCTGCTGATGATCCAGGCGGTGCAGGTCGTGCGCCGGGTCAGTCAGTACGCCATCGCCCGTCCGAGCCGGGAAATCTGCTTCACCGTGATGCCGCAGGCGAGCCGCTACAAGACCAAGAACGTCATCGACACGGTGGTCTACCGGCTCGGAGATCTGTCCTCGGCCTGGATGCAGTCGGGGCTGTTCGCGGCCGGCTTCGGCCTGGGCGCCGGCGCGACCCTCGGCATCGCCGGCACCCTGGTGTGGGGCGTCGTCTGCCGCTTCCTCGGTGAGCGCTACGAAAAGCTTCGCCAGGGACTCGCGGCCGGCGTATCTTGAGGGCGCCACCGGGGGGTTCCCAGGGAAGCCGTTCGCCCGACATTGCAGGAGCCTGCATGAGTCCATCCAGCCCGGCCGCCGCGCCGCCGCCCTCGCCGCTGGCACGGATGTTCAGATCGCTCGCCGCCGTGGAGCCGCCGGAGGTGCGCGCGGTGGTGCTGAGCATGCTGTTCGGCCTGCTGCTGTTCGGCAGCTACTCGGTGGTCAAGCCGGTGCGCGACACCATGGGTACGGTGTGGGGCGCGGCCCATCTGAACGATCTGTTTACCGGCACACTGATCGGCTGCCTGCTGACCGCCCCGCTGTACTCGGCGCTGGCCGCGCGCGTGAAGCTCTCGACCTTCCTGCCGTGGGTGTATGTGGTCATCGGCGTATCGGTGCTGGCTTTCTACGCGGTCTTCAAGAGCGGCCGCGTGCCGGACCGGTGGAGCGCCGCGGTGTTCTACGTGTGGGTGAGCACCTTCAACATGCTCATCCTGTCGGTGTTCTGGACCTTCATGGCCGACACCTTCTCGCGCACCCAGGCCAAGCGTCTGTTCGGCTTCGTCGCCGCAGGTATCACGGTCGGCGGCATCGTCGGACCCGTGATCGCCACCGTGCTCGCGCGCGCCGTGGGCAATTACAACCTCATGCTCATCGCGGCGGTCGGCTTCGTGCTCACCGCGATCGTGGTGCGCCTGCTGGTGCGTGAAAAGGAGCGCATGCTCGCCGCAGGCGTGGAGGCGCAGCACACCAGCCTCGAGCATCGACTCGGCAGTGCCAATCCGTTCGCGGGCTTCTCGCTGCTGCTGCGCTCGCGCTACCTGCTGCTGCTGTCGCTGTTCCTGCTGCTGATGAGCTGGATCTCCACGGTGGTCTACGTCGAGCTCAGCGACCTGATCCAGCATGCCTTCAGCAATACGGCGGTGCGCACCCAGGCCTACGCGCTCATCGACCTGACGGTCAACAGCATCGCGGTGTTCCTGCAGCTGTTCGGCACCAGCCGCATCATCGCGCGCGTCGGCGTCACCGGCGGCCTGATGCTCAATCCCGTGATCATGGTGATCGCATTTCTCGCCGTGGCGTTCTCGCCGGTGCTGCTGGTGCTCGGGGGCATCCAGATCGTGCGCCGCGCGGCCGAGTACGCCATCGCCAAGCCGTCGCGCGAGATGCTGTTCACCGTGGTCGATCAGGAAAGCCGCTACAAGGCCAAGAACGTCATCGACACGGTGGTCTATCGCTTCGGCGACGTCAGCGCGGCCTGGATCAGCGACGCGGTCCTGCCGCACGGGCTGGGGGCGCTGGCGGTGCTCGGGGCGGCGATCTCGGCCCTATGGTTCCCGATCGCCTGGGTGCTCGGGCGGCGCTACGAGACGGCCCGCTCCGGCGAGCCGACCCCGCCGGTCGGCCGCGGCGCCGCCGCACAGCCGGTCAACTGAAGTCGCCGCGAGCGGTGGCGGCGGCGGGCGCATCGCCCGGCGCCGCTCAGCGCCAATCGCTGCCGCGTGCCCGGACCTCGGCCGCCTCATCCAAGGGCTCGCCTGCGATGCGCTCGCGTACCATCTGCAGCAGCAGCGGCGAGGCGCTCGAGGCCACGCGATGCGCGCCCGCGTCCGCGGCCCCGGCGGCGTTCGGCGGGGCGCTGACCAGCGTGAGGATGCGCCAGTCGTCCTGCTCGTGGCAGGCAAGGCCGGCGAGCGCGTGACGGCCGCTCGCCGAGAACGTGCGGCAGTAGCTGCCGCTCTTGGCCCTGAAGCTCAGGCCCACGTGGAAGTCGGCCCCGGGCGCGGGACGGTTGGTGAGCTGGTTGCTCAGGGCGTCGGCGAGCGCGCCGCCGGCGAACAGTGCGCCGTCGCGGTACTCGGTCAGCCCGTCGCCGCTCAACAAACGCTCGGCCACCGCTCCGACCAGCAGCCCGCCGAGCAGGCAAGCCGCAAACGCGATCCGAAACGGCGACAGGACGCGCTGATGCTCGTTGCGTCGTTTGCGCTCGGCGCGCACGCGCGCCAGATCGATCACCTGTGCGCTGCTCGGCCGCGAGGCGGAACGCGCGACCTGCAGCAGCCGCTGCGGCACCGGTTCGTGCAGGGCACCGTCGAAGACGCCGCGCAGCCGCCCGCGGGTCGCGCGATACTGCGCGACGCGCTGTGCGACGCGCGCATCCTGCGCGATGGCCTGTTCGACGCGCGCGCGTTCCGCGCCCTTCAGCTCTCCGTCGACGTAGGCAGTCAACAGCTCGTCCGGTATGTTCATGCGCCGTTCCCCCGGCTACCGACTCCTGCGGCGCCCGCGGCCGCCACCCCTGCGGCTCGCCGGCCTTGCCGTGCAGGCATCGATGATCTGCGCGGTCTGCCCGCAGGGCAAGCCCTCCCCGGCGCCAATGCTAGCATCGATTGGCGCCTCCCGGAGCCGTGCGCGCATGGCTCCACGGTGAGGCCGGACGGGGTGAGCCCTGCGGTGACGATCGGTGCCGGACGCGCCGATGCGGGATGTGCGTACGCAGGCGTAGTTGCGGCTTTGCCATAATTGTCATTCAGAGCCACTCGCCCACCACTCGGTCACTGCCCGGCGATGCGCTTGCAGCATGGCGCAAAGGACCGTCACTTCGAACCGCTCAGGCACGCGCGCGCTGCGGCGGGTGGCGCATGACTACCTGAGGCGCACCGAGCGGTGCCTGGCGACCCCGGCTCTCTCGGACGACGGCGTGCATGACGCCCGCCTGGCGCTGAAGAGGTCGCGTACCGCGCTGCGGCTGCTGCGTCCGGCGCTGGGCGCGATACGCTACCAACGTGAGAATGCGGCGCTGCGCGACGCCGGCCATGCGCTCAACGCGGTGCGCGACGCGAGCGTGCTGGTGGGCACCCTCGAATCGCTGCGGGAGAGTGATCGCCGGCTGCGCGACAGCCGGGCGGCGGCCGAGCTCGCCCGCGAGCTGCAGGGCGCGCAGTCGGCCGCCCGGCATCGGCTGCGGACGCATCAGTTTCTGGAGCCGCTGCGCCGCTCGGCGCGAGGCTGCGAGCGGCGCTCGCGCCGCTGGCCGGTCGGACGGCACGGCTGGTCGGTCATCGGTCCGGCGCTGCGCCGGATCTATGGCCTGGGCCGGCGTGCGATGCCGGCGTCCGATGCCGTCGCTGCCGACGGCGCGCTGCACGAGTGGCGCAAGCAGGTGACATATCTGCGCTACGCGCTGCAGATACTCGCTCCCATCCAGCCCGGTCCGCTCGGCAGGCTCGTGCGCCGCGCCAAGGCGCTGTCCGACCAGCTCGGTGAGGCCCATGATCTGGCCGTGCTGGCGCGGCACATCCGCGCCGGCACCGGCACCCCGGCTCTCCCGGGCCGCGGCGCCGCACACCGTGGCCGTGGCGCGTCTCGCTCCGGCGATGGCGTGGCTCACACGGGCAACGGCGCGGCTCACTCCGGCAACGGCGCGGACCTGCGGGAGCTGCTCGTGGCGATCGAACGCAGGCGGGTGCGTCTGGCACGCGAGGCTCTGGCGGCGGGCAGGGTGCTGTACCGTGCGCCACCGCGTGCCTTCGCCCGCCGCATCGGACGCGCCTGGCAGCAGTGGCGCAAGACCGGGTGACTGCGGGGGCTACGGGGTCAGGACAGCGGCAGCCAGGGCAGCACTTGCAGCTCGGCGCGGCCGTAGTCGATGCTGAAGTCAGCCACCGACCCGAGCACGTCCATCCCCAGCAGCAGCGCCGGCTTGTCCTGCAGCCCCCAGGTCTTGAAGACCGAGTAGTTGCCGAAGATGACGTGCAGATTGGTGATGGCCGTGTTTCCCAGGCGCATGCTGGCGATGCGCTGCATGCTGCCTGCCTCGGTCGTGTCGGTCGCGTCGATCACGCCGTCCTTTGCCCGCAGCACCGGCGCGTGATCGTGCGTGAGCAGCGCCAGCAACGCCGCGTTGCCCAGTGAATGCGTGGCGCCGGTATCGATCACCGCCGCGGTCTGCACGCCGTCGATGCGCCCCCGCACCAGCAGCAGCCGCTGTGACACGAACTGTCCCTGCAGGGTCGTGAACAGCGGTGAGTCCGCCACGCCCGCGCCGGCTGCCGTGCCCGCACGGGCCGCCACGCCCGCGCCGGCTGCCGTGCCGGCGGTGGGCTGGGTGCCGGCGCGCCCCGCGGAGGGGCTGATCACGACCCGATCACGCACGAAATCCGCGGTGAGCCGCATGCCCGCAAGGCCGTCCATGCCGAGAATGCCGTCCAGGCCGTTGAAGACCGGGCCGGACAGCACCGGGGCGGCCAGATCACGCAGCTGCAGCGCGCCGCTCACGACCGAGCTCACGTGCACGACCGGCACGGTGGTCACCCCGCTCACACCGCGCACCAGGATCCTGTCGGCCGGGTTGATCTTCAGTCCGAGCCTGCTCACGGTGGAGCTGGCGAGCACCGTGCGGGTCGCACCGGTGTCCAGCATGAAGCGGAACGGTCCGCGGCCGTTGATCATGACCGATGTCACGATCATGCCGACCTCGCTCTTGCGCGTGGGGACTGCATACAGCGGCGCGAGCGGCAGCGTGTGGGTCCAGTAGCCGGGAGCGAAAGCACCGCTGCCACGCACAGCACGCCAGAACGCCGCCCCGCGCGGCACGCGCCTGACGGAGCCCTCGCGGGTGCCCGGGTTCGCGGATCGCGCCGCGGGGTCCCGCCAGGGCTCGCTCAGCTGCACGCTCGGGGCGGGCGGCTGGTCGAAGATCGGCCGGCCGATCATCGCCCCGCCCATGGGCGGGGCCGCCTGCGCCGGTGCGCCCACGAGCAGCGCCGTCGCGCTCAGTGCCGCGGCGCCCAGGCGTGCCCGAGGGCCAAAGTGACGGCCAAAAGCATCCCGCACACTCACCAGCACGGCCCTCCTGTCACGCACCCGCAGGTCACAGAGCGACCGCGCCACAGCCGCGCGGCGCTCGGCAGCCGGCACGCCAGACGCCGCCGCGCCTGGCGCAGGCTCACTTGGCGCGGAACTCGTCGTGGCAGTCCTTGCAGGCTCCGCCGACGGCGTTGGCAGCGGTGCGGATCTGTGCCTGATCGCCCGATTCGGCGGCCATCTGCAGCGCGGCGGTCCGAGCGATCAGAGTCTGCCAGCGCATGTGGAAGGCGGCCTCATCCGTCCAGATCGTCGGCTTGGCCTTGGTCTTCCCGGGAACATTGGACACCGCGGGGAACGCGTCCGGCACCATGGTTGCGATGAATGCGGCGCGCGTGGCGTCCTTCTTCGCGGCAGCGGCATTGAACGGCATTCTGCCGCTGGCCATCAACAGCACCGGAGCGAAGTTGCCCGCCAGCACCGTCATCAGGCTCTGCCGGTAGTCCACCGCGCGCTCGCCCGGCGTCTGGCGCTGCTGGGCGTAGGCGCCACCGATGCTCGCCGCAATCACTCCGGCAACGAGCGCCACGGCTACCCGCGCACGCGTGCCGACGACTAGACTTTTTCTCTTCGTCATGACCCCTCCAACGTCAGTCCACCAGAATCTCGAGCTTCCGAACCGAGGCGTGCAGCAACCGCTGCGATCGGTACTGCGGCGGCGCCCCGGTGAACGCGGAGAGTATCAGAAGATTTTGAACGTCGCCCTTCCGTGAAGCGGCCCGTCGGCCCCGGAGCGGCCGGTCGGCGGCGCGACGGCCATCGGTCAGAACGAGGGCAGTCCTGCCGGCGGCGCCAGCCGCAGGATCACCAGCAGCAGGCCGCCGATCGCGACCACCAGGATCAATGCGGTCAGCAGGCGCGACCCCGAGATCTCATGCCCCGGCGGTACCTGCTCGGCTGGCTTGTAGCCGGAGAACATCGCTGCGATCAGCCGGGTGCGCTTGACGAACGCGTAAAAGAGCACGGCCGCGATATGTAACGGGATCAGCAGCTCGAGGACGAAGAACACCCGGTGGTGGATGGTGGTCAGCAGGTCACTGGTGCTGCCGGACACCCAGCCGTAGAGCGGTCCGGTGTTCGCGACCGCGTCGTTGGCGAACAGGCCGGTCAGACCCTGGGTCAGCAGCAGCAGCAGCATCAGCACCACGCTGATCGCCCCGAGCGGATTGTGTCCGGGACTGATCGCCTGCATGGCGCGCGAGCCGCGCAGGTAGGCCCCGACGGCCCGCGGGCCCCGGACGAACGAGCCGAAGCGCGCGTGACGCGTGCCGACGAACCCCCAGAGGATGCGAAAGGTGACCAGCACGATCACCGTGCAGCCGCAGACCACGTGCCACTTGAAGTAGATCGGCCCCAGTCGATTGGTGGTCCAGCTGCCGATGATCGCCAGCACCAGCGTCCAGTGCACGACGCGGACCGGCAGGTCCCAGACCATCCTGCGTTCGACGGCTCGCACGGCCACGCCCATAAGCTCTCCGGTCCAGCACGATGCGTCCATCTTACCGGCTCGTGGCAGAGCCTCGGCGAGCATGATCTGGGGCCGCGCCCCCGGGGGTGACGTCGGACCGCGTCGCATAGGGTCCTGCGCAGGGCCTTGAGCCCCACGCAAGGCGTATCAGGATGGTAGAGGGCGGTGGAAATTCAAACGGTTACGTGAGCCAGTGAACCTCCAGGCGAAGCCCAGCCCGGCGAGCCCCGACAGCAGCAGCCAGAGGGCGGGCGGCAAGGGCACCGGAGAGGTCACGCCCTCGCTGAATACCAGCGTGTACAGGCTGCTGTTGGGGTCAGACGGATCGAGGCTGATGATCGGGTCTACGGAGGCATAGGCCGTATCGCCCGCGACATTGCTTTCGGCGTGGACGCCGACGATGACCTGATAGATCGTATCCGTACTGATCGAGATCGCCTGGTCGACATCGGTAGTCCCCGAGACGATAACCCCGGACGCGTTTTCGGGAGTCTCCCACTCTGCAATCGTCCCCCCGCTCAGGTACTCGCCGAGCTCCAGTGCACCCCAGGCTTGGGCGATGTAGGGGCCGGTCATGCTGGGTTCGGGACTGACGTCCTGAAGAGTCGATACCATGTCGATCGTAGCCGGATCGAGCCCTCCGCCGGGCGCCACGACCTCGAACTCATAGGAGAAGTCGGAATTGGCATCGGCACCGGTCGTGGCCGTACCGGTCCCACTCGCGTAGCCGTACGGGTCCGAGCCAAGCAGGGCAGTGGCCGTGTTGGTTCCGTCCGGCGAAGTGATCGTGCCAAAAGAGCTGCTGGACTCCGAAAACTCGTAAGGGTACGCGAGCAGGCTCTCGTCGATGCTCAGACCGACGCTGGCGTCGGGCACGCCTTGCGACCAGGCAGCCGGGGCTGCCATCCATAGAGCAGCCGCGAGAGGCGTGCATCCCAGGAGCCGCGCGGCGCGGCTCGCAGCCCGTCGCGCCGGACGTCCAGACCGTCGACAGCGCATCCTGTTCATGGTCATTTCCTTCCTGGAATCTGACTCGGCCTCGGTTCATATATCAGGCTTCCGTAACAGGAAGATGACACCTCGGCCGCCGACCCTGCGATGGATCGGCTCTGGGTAGCCCATTTTGGCAATTCGGCCCGGGCCGTTTCCGCTGACCGCGCATGCGGGTACGATAGCGTATAGGCTATCAAGCGGTATCCGGCGCGATGGGTAACAGTTCCGCGGCGCGGCTCCTCATCGAAGCGCGGCGACGCGCCGGGCTCAGCCAGCGGGCGCTGGCGCGCCGCGCGCGGACCGTTCAATCGGTCGTCGCGCGCATCGAGAACGGCACCTCGAGCCCGAGCTGGCAAACGCTGGAGCGTCTGCTGCGCGCCGCCGGTTTTGCGTTGCGCGCGACCCTGCTGCCGCGGCTGCGCGGGCGCTCCCACATGCTCGAGGACGTGCCGAGAATCCTGCGGCTCACGCCCGAGGAGCGACTGATCGAGCTGCGAAACGCCGCACGCCTGTTTGAGACGGCAGTGCGCAAGTCTCCGTGAGCGCCTTCGACCCGGAACGTATTCTGCGTGCGCTCGCCGGCCGAGCTGTCCGTTACGTGCTCGTGGGAGCAACCGCGGCCCGGCTGCAAGGCTTTCCGCTGTGATGCAGCCACGCTCGAGCGCGCAAAGCTTTGGAATCTGGTCACCGACTGCGGACGGGTGGACATCATCTTCGAGCCGAGCGGTACGCAGGGTTTCGAGGATCGAAATGCTGAAACGATCCGGCAGAGCGCCGTGAAACCGCAGATCCTCGCAGCCGGGACACCGTTCAACTTGATCTACGAGGCTCGCTTGTGAGCTCACCTTCGATGTCTTTGCCGGTATGGTCGGTCATCAGGCTGGTGGCAATCAGTGTGACCACGCTGCAGAAGGCGATGTAGCCCGCGATCGCGTAGGCTGAGCGGAAGCGCCCCAACAGCCAGGCAGCGATCAGCGGGGCCGGTCCACCGGCAATCACCGAGGACAGCTGGTAGCCGAGGGAGGCACCGCTGTAGCGCACGCGGCTGTCGAATGATTCGGCGATCAGAGCCGCCTGCGGTCCGTACAGCATGTCGTGGGGGATGAGCGAGACCACGATGGCGGTGAAGATGAGGATCGCATTGCCGCTGTCGAGTAGACCGAAATATACGAAGCCGTACAGGCCGGTCAGGACGGCGCCGGCCATATACACTCTCTTGCGCCCGATGCGGTCCGACAGGTGTCCGAACAGCGGGATGGAGACGAGCGACAGACTGGCAGCCGCCAGTACCGCCATCAACAGAAAGTCGCGCGACACGTGAAGTGAGCCGACTCCGTAGGTGAACACGAAGGCCGTGAAGATGTAGAACGGCGCCTGCTCAGCCATGCGAGCGAACATACTGAGCAGGATTTCCCTGCCGTGGCCGGTAAACGCGCGCCGCAGTGGGACACTCTCAATCCTGCGCTCGGCCAGCAGACGCGCGAATACCGGCGTCTCCTGAATGCCGAGGCGGATGTAGAGTCCGAGCGCCACGAGCACTGCGCTGAGCAGGAAGGGCAGACGCCAGCCCCAGTGGATAAACTGGTTGCCGGACAGGCGGCTGACGGCCAGCACGGCCAGGTTGGCAAGGAACAGGCCGCACGGTATGCCGAACTGCGGCCACGAGGTGATGAAGCCACGCGAATTGTTGGAGCGAGCCCATTCCATGGAGAGCAGCACTGAGCCGCCCCATTCACCTCCCACGCCGACGCCCTGAACGAAGCGCAGCACCGTCAGTATGACGCCGCCCCAGATGCCGACCTGTGCGTAGGTCGGCACGAGTGCAATGAGGAAGGTGGCGACGCCCATGAGCAACAGTGTGGCGATCAGGGCGCGCTTGCGGCCTATGCGATCACCATAATGGCCGAAGATCGCGGCGCCGATCGGCCGCGCCAGGAAGCCGACGGCATAGATCGCAAAAACCTGCAGCGTCCCGACCAACGGATCCGACGTCGGGAAAAATAACCTGGCGAATACCAGCCCGGTCACCACACCATAGAGAAGGAAGTCGTACCACTCGATCGTTGTCCCAACCGTCGCTGCAAGGACGGCGCGGCGCAGTTGAATCGAGTGCTCCGCCGCTGACACAGGACCGATCGCGGTTGAGATCATGCTTTCGCTCCCCGCACTGTCCCCAATCACCCATGCGCCAAGCGGAAGCATCGCACACAACGGGCTACGTGATTCTCCTTTCGGGCCCTGGGTCATGCGTAGTCAGCGGTATGAAGGTCGAGAAATCGAGCTTGACGGCATTGGAGGCGGCAATCTCGATGGGCGCGTTGAGACGGGCGCCCGACTGAATGATCAGAAAGGAGATCAACTCGACCGGGTCAATGAGAAACGGCGGTGTATGGAATCGAGCGGCTCAGCGATGGTTGGTGTGTCACACAGGAGGGTTGCAATGCGTTTGACCTCGGCGCGAAAGTCGCGACCAAGGCCTTCGATACGACTCTCATAGGCCAGGAAGATCGCGGCCACCTCGTTCGCAGCGGCCGGATGGAACTCCGTTCTCATCGCTTCAGGAGCGCATCGACCTTTGCAACGTATCAGTGGCGACCCCTCGAGGCAACGCACTGCGTCTGCGGGGTCTGAAACTCGGACGAAAGTTAGAGGGGCTGCCCTTTGGCCGACACGTTCTCGATGTAACTTCTTGATTTATTGGCGCTCCCTACGGGATTCGAACCCGTGTTACCGCCTTGAGAGGGCGATGTCCTAGGCCTCTAGACGAAGGGAGCCGCTCGGCCCGGGGGGCCAGGGAAAGCGCGGTATTATAGGTGCACGTGGCCCCTGCTCAAGCGTGACGCTCGTGTTTTTGCCCGCGGGGGCAGGATCGAAGGACCTGCTTTGAACGATAGCCCCCCTGTGACCCCGGCTACCTCGGCCCCGCACATCCTCAGCCGCTCTGAGCACAACGTCTCCCGCTCCGACATCTCGCCGAAT